>JACIYB010000024.1:0-5000 GCA_014360155.1 Syntrophomonadaceae bacterium | reverse complement strand
GTCTCCTCATCTCCACCATTTTGTGAATATTTATAATAGCAACAGTAAGGTGTTAAAAGAAAAACGAAAAACGATTCACGTCTAACGTTTAACGGCACGCGAAGCGTGCGAAGAGTTCTTTGGAAACTGCATAGGGAAGAAAAGCAGGGAAAGCGTCTTAGGTCAAGATACAAAGGGCGTATGGTGGATGCCTAGGCGCCAGGAGGCGAAGAAGGACGCGGCAAGCGGCGAAACGCCACGGGGAGCTGCAAGCGAGCGTAGATCCGTGGATATCCGAATGGGGTAACCCGGCAGAGGCAAACCTCTGTCATCCCTACCTGAAGAAATAGGGTAGGAGAGGCGAGACCCGGTGAACTGAAACATCTTAGTAACCGGAGGAAAAGAAATCAAGAGAGATTCTCCAAGTAGCGGCGAGCGAACGGGGAGGAGCCCAAACCCATTATGTGTAGAAGGCTGCAACCGTTGCATAATGGGGGTTGAGGGGCGTTCCGTGGTTAACTTGCAGGTTAACCGGAGAGACCCGACTGTTTAGGCGAACACAGCTGGGAAGCTGGGCCACAGGGAGTGAAAGCCTCGTAGCCGGAAAGCAGGAGGAGCTCTAGGGGCGTACCCGAGTACCGCTGGACACGTGGAATCTGGTGGGAAGCAGGGAGGACCACCTTCCAAGGCTAAACACTACCTGGCGACCGATAGAGGAGAGTACCGTGAGGGAAAGGTGAAAAGCACCCCGGGAGGGGAGTGAAATAGTACCTGAAACCGTATGCCTACAAGCAGTGGGAGCCCTATTGGGAAGTGAGAAGTGGGAAGTTAGAAGTGAGAATTAAGGTAGAAACCGGCGAAGCCGGTTTCTGCAAAAGAACTAACCTCTCACCTCTCACTTCCCAAGGGTGACTGCGTACCTTTTGTAGAATGGGCCAGCGAGTTACGGCAGCAAGCGAGGTTAAATCTGGGAAGGATGGAGCCGAAGCGAAAGCGAGTCTGAAGAGGGCGTTAAGTTTGTTGCTGTAGACCCGAAACTGAGTGATCTATCCATGGCCAGGGTGAAGCGGTGGTAACGCATCGTGGAGGCCCGAACCAGAGTACGTTGAAAAGTGCGTGGATGAGCTGTGGATAGGGGTGAAATGCCAATCGAACTCAGAGATAGCTGGTTCTCCCCGAAATAGCTTTAGGGCTAGCGTTATGTGGTACCTTATGGGGGTAGAGCACTGGTTAGGCTAGGGGCCTCACAGGGTTACCGAACCTTGCCAAACTGCGAATACCATAAGGCAAAGCATAGCAGTCAGACTATGGGTGATAAGGTTCATAGTCGAGAGGGAAACAGCCCAGACCGTCAGCTAAGGTCCCGAAATCTATGCTAAGTGGGAAAGGAGGTAGAGCTGCCGAGACATCCAGGATGTTGGCTTAGAAGCAGCCACCATTCAAAGAGTGCGTAACAGCTCACTGGTCGAGTGGCTCTGCGCCGAAAATTCAACGGGGCTAAGCATAGTACCGAAGCTACGGATAATAGTCGTCCGTCGTCAGGCGTCAGACGTCAGGAGGGGAAACAATGGCGATAGGGTATAAAAACTTAGATGTATATAAAAGAGCCTATCAGCAAGTCAAAGAAATACATCGGATAAGCCAGGAATTTCCTAAACTAGAGAAGTATGAAATAGGCAGTCAGTTAAGAAGAGCCGCGCTATCAGTAGTGCTTAACATAGCTGAAGGTTATGGAAGAAGAGATAGTGCAAAAGAATTTCAACACTTTCTAAGAACTGCCATGGGATCATGCAACGAAGTCAGAGTATTAATAGAGCTAAGTAAAGATCTTGGATATATAGGAAAAGAGAAATTTCAAGAACTTGAAGAAGCCTATGAGATAATTGGCAGACAACTGTACAGATTACGAGAAGCAAATAAAAAGAGCTAAGAACCGATACTGACGACCGATGTCCGACGACTGACGACTAATATGGTAGGGGAGCGTTCTTATTGGGGGGAAGCCGTACCGAAAGGAGCGGTGGACTGATAAGAAGTGAGAATGCTGGCATAAGTAAGCGAGAAGGCAGGTGAGAATCCTGTCCGCCGGAAGCCTGAGGATTCCTGGGGAAGGCTCGTCCGCCCAGGGTAAGCCGGGACCTAAGCCGAGGCCGGAAGGCGTAGGTGATGGACAACTGGTTGAGAATCCAGTGCCACCGGGAGCTGATTGAGCGAAGGGGTGACGCAGGAGGATAAGTGAAGCGCACGATTGGTCGAGTGCGTCCAAGCACTGAGGGAGTGAGGCAGGCAAACCCGTCTCACGGAGATCCTGAGGTGTGAAGGGGAGGGAAATGAAGTACCGAAGTCACTGAATTCAGACTGCCAAGAAAAGCCTCTAGTGAGGCGACCGGTGCCCGTACCGCAAACCGACACAGGTAGGCGAGGAGAGAATCCTAAGGCGCGCGAGAGAACCCTCGTTAAGGAACTCGGCAAAATGGCCCCGTAACTTAGGGAGAAGGGGTGCTCTGATATTGTGACTATAGACATATAGGAGCGAGAGAGAGCCGCAGTGAACAGGCCCAGGCGACTGTTTAGCAAAAACACAGGTCTCTGCGAAATCGAAAGATGAAGTATAGAGGCTGACGCCTGCCCGGTGCCGGAAGGTTAAGGGGAGATGTTACCCGGCACTCAATGGACTTTGCCAGGAGGGAAAGATGCAGTTTAACTTCTGGTAGAGGATATTGAGTGCCGGGGAAGCATTGAACCGAAGCCCCGGTGAACGGCGGCCGTAACTATAACGGTCCTAAGGTAGCGAAATTCCTTGTCTGGTAAGTTCAGACCCGCACGAAAGGCGTAACGATCTGGGCGCTGTCTCGACGAGGGGCTTGGTGAAATTGAAATACCGGTGAAGATGCCGGTTACCTGCGATAGGACAGAAAGACCCCGTGGAGCTTTACTGCAGCTTGATATTGGACTTTGGTAGTTCATGTACAGGATAGGTGGGAGACGGAGAAGGCAGGTCGCAAGGCTTGTTGGAGTCGCTGGTGGGATACCACTCTTGGATTGCTGGGGTTCTAACCCGGGTCCGTGAACCGGATCGGGGACAGTGTCAGGTGGGCAGTTTGACTGGGGCGGTCGCCTCCCAAAGGGTAACGGAGGCGCCCAAAGGTTTCCTCAGCGCGGATGGAAATCGCGCGGAGAGTGTAAAGGCAGAAGGGAGCTTGACTGCGAGAGGGACACTTCGAGCAGGGACGAAAGTCGGGCTTAGTGATCCGGCGGTACTGAGTGGAAAGGCCGTCGCTCAACGGATAAAAGCTACCCCGGGGATAACAGGCTTATCTCCCCCAAGAGTTCACATCGACGGGGAGGTTTGGCACCTCGATGTCGGCTCATCACATCCTGGGGCTGGAGAAGGTCCCAAGGGTTGGGCTGTTCGCCCATTAAAGTGGTACGTGAGCTGGGTTCAGAACGTCGTGAGACAGTTCGGTCCCTATCCATCGCAGGCGCAGGAGAATTGAGAGGAACTGTTCCTAGTACGAGAGGACCGGAATGGACAGACCGCTGGTGTACCAGTTGTTCCGCCAGGGGCACAGCTGGGTAGCTATGTCTGGCAGGGATAAGCGCTGAAAGCATCTAAGCGCGAAGCCGACCTCAAGATGAATTCTCCCATCCCGGCACTCAACTGGGTGCTTAAAAGGAAGCAGGTTAGTAGAGAAAGGAAACAGCTACTAACTAAAAAGGCGAAATAAGCACTGAGTTGAGTGCCGGGGGTAAGATCTCACCGAGAACAGGTGGTAGATAGGCCGGGGGTGTAAGTGCAGCGATGTACTTAGCTGACCGGTACTAATAGATCGAGGTCTTGACCTAAAGAGGCGTTTTAGTCCTGCAGCTTCCCATGCAGTTTTCAAAGGACTCTTTTAAAATAGTGAGGGGTAAGGAGTGAGGGGTGAGGGGTAGAAAAAATAAAAAATACTTCTGACGCCTCAAGCGAAAAAAGAAAAAAAATTCCTGGTGACAATGGCGGAGGGGAAACACCCGTACCCATCCCGAACACGGCAGTTAAGCCCTCCAGCGCCGATGGTACTGCAGCTTAAGCTGTGGGAGAGTAGGTCGTTGCCAGGAGTTATTTTTTTCTGGCTTTTTCCCCTTTGCCCCCTTGTTATGAGCTGAACAATTTACCGTGCCGAGCCCTGAAATGATATGGTTAAATATGAATAAAAAAAGAGGGACAATTTTCTTTCCGGTATTTTAGCTGAATCAAGAAAATTTCCCTCTTAAACTGTTTGTACGGCTACTTAATTTCAATTTTCTTTCCAGTTACCTTGCCCTCCTCTGTTTTGGGAAGGACGATTTTTAGTATCCCGTTTTTATATTCTCCGGTTATCTTGTCCTCTTTAATTCCATCTATTCTGAAACTCCTTGCAACTTCGCCATAGGCTCTTTCGCGCCTAATATAGTTATCTTTTTCTTCTTTAATTTCCTTATCTTGTTTTGCAGATATAGTGAGAACCCCTTCCTGCCATTCAACATTTATATTTTCTTTTTTAAACCCAGGCAGTTCTGCCTCTACGATATATTCTTTATCTGTTTCTTTAATATCTGTTCTGATGTTGGCGGTTGCAGTAGCCAGAAGGCTGCTGTCAAATAGATCATCGATGAAGCTTGACCCAAAGAACCCCTTAAATAGATCTGACGGCATCAAAGTCTCATTTTTCCTAAATGGCAACAAACTCCTTCTCATACATACCCCTCCTTTAGTTTGTTTTTTTACCATTATTCATTTTCAGTATAGAAATGATTTTTGCCTTATGCAAATCTGATAATATGGAGATTCAAGTTGTTATGGGCGATATTTCGAAAATTTTTGGGATTTATTGTTATTTTCTAATTTTTTGACTTTTTTTGATTATTGATTCGAAAATTTAGTTTTAGGCTTTAAATTTATTGACAAAACAGCAGCGGGTATTTAAACTTTAAACAGGTAAAAAAAAATATTTTTTAGATGAGATTAGATTAGCAGAGGAGAGAATGATGAGATGAGC
>JACIYB010000023.1 GCA_014360155.1 Syntrophomonadaceae bacterium | reverse complement strand
CCAGCGAGACCAAGCGTCTATCAAAAAACCCATCATATAGCCTATCGCATGTATCCGGCCCAGACTGGACAGCAAAACAATTCATTTATGAATCACAAAATAATGCACAAACGAATTATTTTGAGGTTTTTGGCGGGGGCAGCTTTGAGAAAAACGGCAAGACCAACTTCTAAACCCCAGGATATTATGGGCTTATTTTGTGAAATCTGTCAACAGCCTTGTGTTGGCATGGTGGTTGCATATATAACGAGCATATACGGCATTACTCAATCACTCTGTAGACTATTATTAATTTGCATCTCGTCTGCTGTTCTGCAGCAGATGGTGGATGCCAAATCCTGGGATAGTTCCTATCTGTCAAAAGCTGTTTAATCCACTGTGAGACAAGGGCTCTCCTTTTTTTACGGATATTTTAGCTTGGAGGAAAGCGAAAAGACTGGGTGAGATTTGCCAGATGCGCACTGGCTTTGCTATTCTGTGGAACCGGGAAGGGGGGATTAACAGGAGGTTCGGGTGTCTAAAATTTAAACTGGATTTATTTGCTAAGGGGGGGAAAAATGGCCTATAAAAATCTCCTGCTGGAGAAAGAAGACAGGATTGCGGTATTGAGCATAAACAGGCCCAATGCTCTTAATGCGCTGAATAAAGATACTCTGTTAGAAATTATGCATGCCGTAGAAGATGTCCGTAATGACGACAACATTTGTGTCTTGATTGTTACAGGCGCCGGTAATAAGGCATTTGTAGCCGGTGCAGATATTGCTTACATGTATGACCTGAAAGCTATAGAAGCTCGCGCGTTTGCGGCTCTAGGCCAACGGGTGTTCAGGATGATAGAGACGCTGGAAAAACCTGTTATTGCTGCTGTTCACGGTTTCGCCCTGGGTGGAGGCTGCGAACTGGCCATGTGCTGCGACTTTCGTATTGCATCTACGGGAGCTAAATTTGGGCAGCCCGAAGTTGGACTGGGAATTATTCCTGGATTTGGAGGAACCCAGCGTCTGGCTCGGCTGGTTGGACCGGGTATGGCCAAAGAGCTCTTATACTCGGCAGATATTATAGACGCGAATGAAGCATTGCGCATAGGCCTGGTGAATCACGTAGTCGAATTCGAGGAAATGATGGAATACGTTAAGAACCTTGCCCGCCGTATCGCCAGCAAAGGACCGCTGGCAGTAAAGCTCTGCAAGGCTGCAGCAATTGAAGGTGCTGAGACAGACATTGACCGGGGAATGACCATTGAAGCAGATGCTTTCGGGCTGTGCTTTGCTACAGCCGACCAGAAAGAGGGGATGGGCGCTTTCCTCGAAAAACGCAAGGCGGTTTTTACCGGTAGGTAGTATTTTTGCTGATGTCACTCTAGATATAATTTAGCGAACATTGGGGGGATAAAATCAGGTGGAAGTTAAAAAAATTTGCGTATTGGGTGCAGGAACCATGGGAGCGGGGATTGCACAGGTAGCCGCCCAATCAGGTTTAAAAGTAATCCTGCGCGACATTAAAGAGGAATTTGTTGGCAACGGTATCAAAGGCATTGACAAAAACCTTACCAAAATGGTCGAAAAGGGGAAAATGGAGGCTGCCGACAAAGAAGCGGTGATGTCACGTATTGTAGGCACAATTAATATGGAAGATGCCAGGGATTGTGATGTGGTAATCGAAGCTGCTGTTGAGGTAATGGAAATTAAGAAGTCCATATTCAAAGAACTGGATGCTGTTTGCAAGCCGGAGTGTATCTTGGCTTCAAATACTTCTGCCCTGAGCATTACCGAGATTGCCGCTGCTACAGGCAGGGATGACAGAGTTATTGGGATGCACTTCTTTAATCCCGTGCCGGCCATGAAACTGGTTGAGCTTATTAGAGGAGCGTCTACCAGTCAGGACACTTTTGATGTAATCAAAGAGTTATCCTTAAAGTTGGGCAAGGTCCCAGTAGAAGTAAATGAAGCGCCTGGCTTCGTAGTAAACCGCCTTCTGATCCCAATGCTAAATGAGGGCATGTATGCTTTAATGGAAGGTGTGGCCAGCGCAGAAGATATCGACACTTCCATGAGGTTTGGAGCTGGACATCCTATGGGACCTCTGGCCCTGGCGGATATGATTGGATTGGATATCTGCCTAAAGATAATGGAAACTCTCTATAAAGAATTTGGGGATACCAAATATCGTCCCTGCCCCTTGCTGGTGAAAATGGTCCGCGCTAATAAGCTGGGACGCAAAACCGGTGAGGGATTCTTTGTTTATAGGTAACTTTCTAAACCCTAATACCACTTAGCTAAATTATTAGAATTGAAGGATGTGATTTAACAATGTCCAGAGAAATCGTAGTAGCAGGAGTATGCCGTACTCCCATAGGGACTTTCGGAGGATCGCTGCAAGATGTTCCCGCTGTGCAATTAGGAACTATTGTCATATCCGAGGCTATGAGACGGGCGGGAATTAAGCCTGAGCAGGTTGATGAAGTTATTTTCGGCTGTGTGTTGCAGGCAGGACAGGGCCAGAATGTAGCCCGCCAGTGCATGATTAGAGCCGGATTGCCGGTAGAGACTCCTGCTTTCACGGTTAACAAGGTTTGCGGTTCCGGCATGAAAGCTGTACACCTGGCAGCCCAGGCTATCAAAGCCGGGGATGCTGACATCGTTGTTGCCGGGGGAACCGAGAACATGAGTGCTGCTCCCTATTATCTGCCCAAAGCTCGCTGGGGTTACAGGATGAACATGGTGAAGGGTGACCTTGTTGACGGTATGGTCTACGACGGCCTGTGGGAAATCTACAACGGGTACCATATGGGCATTACTGCGGAAAACCTGGCAGAGAAATTTAACATCAGCCGCGAAGAACAGGATGACTTTGCTTATGCAAGCCAGGTGAAAGCTGCGGAAGCCATTGCCAGCGGCAGGTTTAAAGACGAGATCGTTCCTGTGGTCGTTAAGACTAAGAAAGGCGAAAAGGTATTTGATACTGACGAGCATCCCCGCCCGGCAGACCGGGAAAAAATGGGGAAAATGCCTCCCGCTTTTAAGAAAGACGGGACAGTAACCGCCGGCAGCTCATCCGGAATCAATGACGGCGCTGCAGCTATGATAGTTATGTCTAGGGAAAAGGCGGAAGAGCTAGGAATTAAGCCTATGGCCAGGATAATAAGCTATGCATCCGGCGGTGTAGACCCCAGCATTATGGGATACGGACCCGTGCCGGCAACCGAGAAAGCCCTGGCCAAAGCAGGCATGACCCTAGACGATATTGATCTTATTGAAGCTAACGAGGCATTTGCGGCCCAGTCTCTTTCTGTAGCCAAAGGACTCGGTTTTGATATGTACAAAGTTAACCCTAACGGCGGGGCTATTGCGCTGGGGCACCCCATCGGCGCTTCTGGTGCTAGGATTATCGCTACCCTGCTGTATGAAATGGAAAAACGCAACGTAAAAATTGGCCTGGCCACGCTCTGTATCGGCGGCGGCATGGGAACGACAACTATTTTTGAGAAGCTCTAGACTATCTGAAAGGCCTATCAGCAAGCAATTACACTGGTTTTGTATTGGCCCGCTTGCGATGAATGGCTTTCGGGCTTGCAGCCCCGGAGAATTTGTCTTGCAGAGTTGCTCCGGCTTTAACCATAAACTTTAAATTACAAAAATAGAAAGGGGACTAGTAATGCCGCACAATAACTATTTGTATCAAACGCGGGATATAAAATTCCAAATTAAAGAATGGCTGCCAATGAATGATTTATTGTCCCTGGATGCGTACAAAGATTACTACGGGCTCGATGACTTTGATGCCATCCTGGATGTTAACTACAAAGTTTGCCGTGACGTGATTTGCCCGGCAAACAAAGACGCGGACGATCCCGGTATGAAGTATGTCGGAGGGAATGAACGCGCGGTCGTGAGTCCCGATTCCTTTAAGAACGTCTATAATACGGTCATGGATGCTGAGCTAGGTCCGCAGTTTGGTAACCGCGGAGAAGGCAAAATACCGTTAACCTGGTATGCGCCCATTTTGGAAATGCAGAGCGGCGCTTCTCCGGCATTGGTGATGTTCTGGTGCTTGACCCAGGGCGCTACCACTGTGATTCAGAAATTCTGCAGCCAAAAACACCAGGATATGTTCCTGCCCAAGATGTTCAGCGGCGAATGGAGCGGAACCATGTGTTTGACCGAACCGGGGGCAGGATCTGAGGTCGGTGCTGTTCAGACCAAGGCGTTTCCGACTGACACTCCGGGTCTGTGGAAGATAAAAGGGCAGAAGTGTTTCATTACCTCGGGTGACCACGATATGGCTGAGAATATTGTTCACCTGGTGCTTGCCAAATGTCCGGGGGCTAAAGAAGGGACTGCTGGTATTTCTCTCTTCCTGGTTCCTAAATTCTGGGTTAACGAGGATGGTTCCATGGGGGCTTGGAATGATGTGACCTCCGTTGGCATTGAGCATAAAATGGGTCTTCACGGTTCCTCTACTCTTACCCTGGCCTTTGGGGAAAACGACAATTGCTATGGTTGGATGGTTGGTGACGAAGATCCGGTAGACGGCAGGGGCAGAGGCATGGCGCAGATGTTCCAGTACATGAACGAAGAGCGCCTCAATACCGGTTTATTTTCCCTGGGTGCTTTGGGATCAGCTTACTATGCAGCCCTGGATTATGCTAAGGTTCGTGTACAGGGCAAAAAGTCTACTGACCCGAAGGGGCCCAGCGTCAGGATTATCGAGCATGAAGACGTAAGGCGCATGCTGCTGCTGCAGAAATCCGTAATGGAAGCTATCCGGGCCTTGATTTACCAGACCTATTATTATGTTGATCTGTCGCATGATGCTCCTACTCCTGAAGAGAGGGAATACGCCGATGACATGTTTATGATTAATAACCCGCTGTGCAAAGCATACGCATCTGACATGGCATGGCTCATGACCGCTGAAGCAATCCAGTGCCACGGCGGTTACGGTTTTATGGAGGAATATGCTCCGGCTTCGCTGGCCCGCGACTGCAAGATTTACTCCTTGTGGGAGGGGACTAACTTTATCCAGTCCCAAGACTTCACTGGCCGCAAGTTTACCATGAAAGACGGTGCACCCTTCAAGAAGTGGCTTGCGGAAATTGAAGATTTCATTATCGGCCAGAAAACTCCGGAATTTGCCGCTGAATTTGCGATGATGGAAGAGGCCTTTGCCGCTTTCAAATCAATTATTGATATGAATGCCGCCTGGCAGAGCAGCGACAGGCAAATGAAACAGCTTTTTGCTACCCGCACCATGCATGCTGCTGCCAGAATTTACTGCGGGAAGCTGATGCTCTCCCAGGGTCTCCTGGCAGTCAGGAGATTGGCTGAGCTGGGGGATGACCATTATGATGCCAATTTCTACAAGGGCAAAATCGCCAGTGTGAAGTTTTATATCATGAACGTTGTTCCCGAAGTCTTCGGGTACTACCGGGTCATGAAGGCCGGCGACTCAAGTGCGATTGATATGGCCGAGGAGCAATTTATGTAAAGCTCAGATGGTTTTCTGTCTTGAGACAGAAAGCCATCTATGTTCGGGTTACTGTCAGCCTCTCTCCCGGGTTTACGCACCGGGAGACGGGGCTTCATATACCTGCTACAAAGCAGCGGTTGCAGTTTATTCTATTGTGCCATCAGAAATTCAGATTCAACAGCTGCCGAAGCCTGGATCTTGCTTTTAAAATGCTGCCAAAACAGGTGACGGTTACTTGAGGGGCAAGGATATCAAAAAACGGGCTTGCGGGTACATGCTGGGTGATTGGGAAAAAACCCAAAATGTTTCTTCTGAGAAAACCGGGGCAGTTTTCCAAAATTAAAAAAACTGGTCACAACGTTACCGGCAAAGCCGTATAACAGAATGACCAGTGGAAAAGAGTATATCTAAATTATAATATAACCGCGCTCAAAAATATAATAAAACCGGATATAAAAACTATATTTCCAAAAACTAGCGATATTAGGGGGAGGAATAAACATGTCAATATGGCTTGATGAATATAAGAGAAAACTGGTTTCTGCCGATAAAGCTGCTCAGTTGGTTGAATCTGGCGATTGGGTGGAATATGCTTTCGGCGTAAATTGTGCTTATGATTTTGATCGCGCGCTTTCCAAGCGGTTGGACGAGTTATACGACGTAAAAATACGCTGCGATATCGGGGCTTACCAGCATTTCACTGCGGAGGCGGACCCCAGCGGGGAACATTTTACCTGGAACAGCTGGCATGTTGCCGGCCATGACAAAAAGTTCATCGGGAAAAACCTGTTTTATATACCGATGAAGTTCCATGAAAATCCCCGGATGACCCGCAAGGACATCGTTCCCAACAAAGTGGTCGTAATTATGGTTACCCCTATGGATAAAAACGGTTTTTTCAATTTTGGCTGCAGTACGTCTACCGTTTGGGCAGCCGTGGAAAGCAGTGACTATGTTGTGGTTGAAGTTAATGACAAGATACCTCGCTGCCTGGGAGGCAACCAGGAGTGTATTCACGTCTCACAGGTAGACTATATTATTGAAGGTTCAAATCCCGATCTTCCGACACTGGCCTCAGTACCTCCCTCGGAAGAAGAAGTGAAAATCGCTCAAAACATTATAAACAGGATGTATGATGGTAACTGTATCCAGCTTGGTATTGGCGGTATCCCCAATGCCGTGGGCAAGATGGTGGCGGAATCCGACCTCAAGGACTTGGGTGTGCATACTGAAATGTATGTAGACGCATACCTGGAGATGGCCAAAGCCGGGAAAATAACAGGAGCGCGCAAGAATATTGACCGGTATAAGCAAGTGTATTCGTTTGCCATGGGCAGTCAGGAACTTTATGATTATATTAACGATAATCCCGGACTGGCTTCTTATCCGGTAGATTATACCAACAACCCGTATGTTGTGGCTCAAATTGATGATTTTGTTTCAATCAATGCCTGTATTGAAGTAGATTTGTTTGGGCAGGTGTGCTCGGAGAGCGTAGGGACCAGGCATATCAGCGGTACCGGCGGGCAGCTGGATTTCGTTGAAGGGGCTTATAAATCGAAGAATGGGCAGAGTTTTATCTGCCTGCCGTCCACCATAGAGATCAAGGGACAGAGACAATCGAGAATTAAGCCTATTCTCACCCCTGGCGCTATCGTAACTGATCCCAGAACTGCAACACATATGCTGGTTACCGAATACGGCATAGCCAACATGAAAGGAAAGAGCACCTGGGAAAGGGCGGAAGCATTGATTGCAATTGCCCACCCGGATTTCCGGGATGAGCTTGTTAAAGCAGCTGAGGAAATGCGTATATGGAGGAAAATAAACAAGCTAGTATAGAAAGAAGACAAACAGCAAATAATGTATGCTTGTTGGAGGCGTGAATATTCTCACGCCTCTTATCTATTATGGAGTACATGTTTCACTTAATTATTTCGCGTTATACCATATTTGGCTGCTTTTCTGACCACAGTCGGCTGGCTTATTCCCAAGGCGCTGGCTACTTTATATGTGGACCTGTAAATCGAAAAGGCTTTTTGCAGCAATCTGCGTTCAGTATTTTCCAGGGCAACAGGCAGCGGCAGCAGCTCGGTTTCAGCAGCTGCTGGTGCTGCAGGCAGTTCTGACCACAGTTTAAGGTCGCTCATAGTAATAGTTTCTTTCAGGGCAGTTACTACAAGCCGTTCAATCAAATTTTCCAACTCCCTGACATTGCCCGGCCAGTCGTAAGTCATAAAGTAAGCGACTACATCACTGGCCAGTTTTTTGTTCAATTTGTATTTGCGGTTAAACATATCTAAAAAATATTTAGAGAGCACCGGGATATCTTCGCGGCGGTCACGCAGAGGGGGAACAGTAATAGGAACGACATTAAGCCTATAATACAGGTCTTTCCTGAATTGTTCCAAAGCCACCATATCCTGCAGGTTCCGGTTGGTGCCGGCTATAACTCTGACATTAACATCAATCGGCTGCGTGCCGCCGATCCGGGTGATACGATTATCCTGCAGGACCCTTAGAAGTTTGACCTGAAGTTCCAGGGGCATTTCGCCGATTTCATCCAAGAACAGCATGCCTTCATGAGCGATTTCAAACATGCCTTTTTTACCGCTTTTGCTGGCTCCGGTAAACGCCCCGGGTTCATAGCCAAAGAGTTCTGATTCGAGCAGGTTGTGGGGGATAGCAGCGCAATTAACCTTGATAAAAGGTTTGTTCTTGCGGTTGCTTATAGAATGGAGCAGATCTGCTATTACTTCTTTTCCGACGCCGGATTCTCCTTGTATTAAAATCGTAGAATCAACGGGTGCTACCTGAGTAATCAGCCGCAGCAGGTCCTTCATCACACGAGACTGGGCGATACATTTTGGGGACTGCTTCAATTCATACAGCTCTGCCTGGTATGCTCGGCTCAAGCCTTCTAAATGCTCCAGTTTACTCTGGAGCTCGTTCAATTCTGTAATATCCCTGACGTTTGTTACTACCAGCGCTATATTACCATCGTCGTCGAATATAGGGTTGCTCGTGACTAAAACCGTTTTTCCAGACCTGACCTCGAGGGTAATAGTAACCGGTTCCCTCTTTTCAATGGCCAGCAAGGAGCCGGAACGGGAAAAGATGCCTTCACGAACCAGATCAGCCATGTTGCGGCCCACACACTCCTCGGCACCAACCCCTGTGATGCGTTCGAATGCCTTGTTTAAACGAAGTGTATTAGCCTGCCCGTCTGTAATATACAGGCCGTCATAGGAGGATTCAAATATGGCGTTAAGTTCTTTCTGACGCAATACCTCGACGTTTTCCAGCTTGCGTTCGAGTTCAGTCAGCTCTGTTAGATCACGTACATTAGTTACTACCAGGATAATGTTCCCCGCTTCATCAAATACGGGAGTGCTTGTCACTAGGACTGTTTTGCCGGTTCTGACCTGCAGGGTGATTGTAACCGGATGGCGTTTTTCCAAAGCCAGTAAAGTTCCTGATCTAGAGAAAATCCCGTCTTTTACCAGATCAGCCATGTTCCGTCCCATACATTCCTCGGCAGTAACACCTGTAATGCGCTCAAAGGCTTTGTTGAGCTTGAGGGTATAACCTTCTCCGTCTGTTATATACAGTCCGTCAAAAGATGACTCAAAAATAGCCTGAAGTTCTTTTTGCCTCAATACCTCCACATTTTCCAGTTTTCTTTCCAATTCCCACAGTTCTGTCATATCTCGGACATTGGTGACAACAAGTATGATGTTATTATTGTCATCAAATATGGGAGTGCTGGTGACTAAGACTGTTTTCCCCGAGCGGACTTTTAGGGTTATGGTTACCGCGTGTTTTTTTTCCAGGGCCAGCAGCGTCCCAGAACGCGAAAAATATCCTTCTTTTACTAGGTCTGCCATATGGCGGCCTACGCATTCTTCGGCCAGAACTCCGGTAATACGCTCAAAAGCCCGGTTGAGCCTAAGAGTTATGCCTTCACCGTCAGTTATGTATAAACCGTCATATGATGAATCGAAAATGGTATCGAGCTGTTTGTTGAGCTTTTTAATAGTTTCCAGTTCCTGGACTGCTTTTTCTATGGCGGAAATCTCCTGAAGAACAGATATAGCTCCAATTATTTTGTCATCTACAACAATCTGGGTGCGGTTGGAAAAGAAGGTTTTGCCCATTGTTTTTAATTTTCGCATAGCGTGAATTTTGCCGCTTTTCAAGACATCAATCAGTTCGCTGGTACTGAACAGGTCGTTAACGTATTGGCCCAGGGCCTGGGATTGCGTCATCCCCATAACATTAGCTGCAGCCCGATTAAATAAACAGATTTTCCCTTCCCGGTCAACCGCTACTACCGGGTTATATATGGCATCAAAATAGGCGTCCCATTTCTTTTTTTTCTCTTTGAGTATGTTAAAAAAGGTCCAGAGCAGCTTGTCGTGGCGGATATTCTCAGGGATGTTGCCGGAGCAGTAAATGTGTTCCTCGTATTCAGTCAAAGCCTGGTACAATTCGTCGGCAGTATCTAAAAGCTCCCTGTCTTTACACATTATGTCTTTAACAGGTGTATGCGGTGCGCGGTTCTGCGCGATTAGTTCCATCAAGGACGTTTTGGTGATTATGCCTACTACTGCACCGTTTTCAATGACTCGACAGCCCTCGATATTATGTTCCAGCAAATACTGCGCTGCTTTACTGGCAGTCGTACTGCTTTCAATTGCCCGTGGCTGGCTGTCCTGGAGATCAATATCACGCATAAGCTGTTTCTCATCCTCCCCCTGGCTGTTTTTTTTAATTATACCATGCAGGTCTAATGAGCTTTAACGGGAAAATGTAATACTGGGCCTGTGACCTGCTGTGCACTCTGGTTGAAGTAACCGCTCCAGAACAGACCGTCCTCTTTGGCGGTGATATTTTAGGGCTTGCTAGCAGGGAATTTTTCTTTCTATCAACTGGGGCTGCTGTGACTGCTGTTTCACGCCCGGCACAAATAACCTTTCGGATTTTAAGGCGGTGTTGCCGGTTATATTGGGGGTATACGTTTTGAAAACGGCTGGCTGGTGTAGTTATTGTTCTTTCCTTGGGAAACTGCGAAAAAAAAGTAGTTTCATACAAAAAACTAAGGAGAGGCTCAGGCCTCCCGATTTTTCTCATATGGTGCGGATGAAGGGACTCGAACCCCCACGGTTTTACCCGCCAGATCCTAAGTCTGGTGCGTCTGCCAGTTCCGCCACATCCGCACGGTTGGTTTTAAAATGCTCCGGAAGTATTATACTCTCATTGTAGATTAATTTCAACTTTATTTCGCAATATTATTTAGGGCGCAGTTCCATAATAATAATGTTAAGGCCGCGAGAACGAGGGAGGACAAATGTTACCTGTATTTGCTGATATCATTTGAGATTGAACCGGCACCTGTGCAGCGGTACTATTAAGGAAGCAGAAAGTAAAGAAACAATTTGTTTTAGTAAGAAAACAACTCCTTGGGGATGAAGGCATAAGGTTAGCGCAGGGGATAAAGGCGCTTAGGAAGCGGTTAAAGATATACTCTTCATGTCAGGATTCCTAGCACTTCATTTTTTGAGCTTATAAGAAAAAAATAAGACTGGACTCAAGCGTTCTTAAGCCTTCGGCCCCCCACCTATTTCTATTAGTGATTGTGTCCTGCGGACATGGGGGTTAGTTAAGATAAAAGGGAGGCAGGAAGATGAGCCAGGGGATAGTTAGGACATGCTTTGTTTTAATGTTCATGATTATTTTAGTTGTGGGCGGGTGTGCAAAAGATCAGGATCCGGACAAAGGTTCTCTTCAGGATGAAAAGGGGCCTTCACATGAATTGAAGGGACTGCTTCCCCAGGAAGCAGGGTTCCGCTGGGTATACAGCGGTTTTGCCGAATATGGCCATACAATGGAGTTAAAATCTGTTATCTCCGGGGACGATGCTGTACGTTATGAGACCAGGGGAAATGTATACGATCCCTCAGGGGGAGAGGCTCCGGGGGACTTCAGCCTGGAAGTAGAATATGAAGTGACGGGTGAATCGTTAATAATGCGAAAAGACTCAGAAAAAATGATGGATAATTTCGCGGAGCTTGAATTGATCAGGCTTCCTCTTAGGGAAGGAACACAGTGGGAACAGGAGGTTAAGGATAAAAAAGGCAAAACTTGCCATCTGCTCTGTACCATCCAGGAGATAGAGGAGCAGAACGGCAGCAAGGTTTATACAGTATTGTATGAGGACAAAAACAGCGATTTTTATGAGAAAAGGCTTATTGAGGAGAACTGGGGGGTAGTCTCCTTTGAAACTGTGTGGGAAAGCCCGGAAGGCCCTGTTACGATGGGGTATGAACTGTACAGGGAAGCTTCAGGCTGTTCCGGGGAGATAATACTCAATTCCTTTATACCGCCGCTGGAGAAGCAGCTTCGTTATTTCGGACTGGCTGAGTACGGCCACGAAGGGGAGTTGGTATTGATAAGCGCAGGCAGGGAAAAAGCTGTTTACCAGTTTAATGGGGAATTTCGGGATGGCTCTGGAATCCCGGGACAATTTAAGGTTCAGTATCATTTTGATTACCGTGAAGGGACAGTTAGGGAAGCAGTGATCGCGAACAGCCGGGATAAAAAAAATGAGGTCAACTCGAAGATGCACGACCCTATTATCTTTAAGCTGCCGCTGGAAGTGGGCAATACATGGCAGCAGGAGGTAATCTTTGAAGGCGAGAAAAAGGTGATGACCGCAACTATAGCCAGTATAGCTTACGAAGGCCGGACTTTTTACAGCCAGATGAAAAAGGCAAATCCTGTAGTGACTGTCCGTTATACAGTGGCAGATGTACCCGGCTATTTTCAGGACATGTATGTGGAAGAAAGACGCTTCCAAAAGGGTCTCGGCATGGTAGGGTTTTCAAAACTGATGGAAGGGGACCTGGGTTTAAAATATACGGATGACGAATACCGGGTTGAACAGGCAATTATGGACCACATGTTTGGCTACAGCCTTGCCGGGGAATGATGAGGCAGGCGTCTGTCTTGATGTTGGGGGGATTTAATACTTGACTGGCAGCAGGTGGAAAGTTACGGCTTTATTTACATAAACAGGGGCTTTATTTGTTATAATAATTGTAAGAATAAACGTATAAAGTGCTGTTTCTGGCGGGAAAAGCAGCTTGGCGAGGCGTTGGGGCCAACAGGGGTGAAGGGATGGATAAAGATGCGCAGGTTTTTTTTAACGCTGTTTTGCTCGGTTTTCATTCTTCTGAATTTTCCAGCAGTATCAACAGCAGTTGGCGAGAAATCATCTGTATATACTGTAAAGGTTGAAGATACTGTAACGGCAGGTACTGCCAAGTACATCGGCAGGGGAATAAAGCTGGCTGAAAAGGAAAAGGCTGGCGCGGTAGTTATCTTAATCAATACTCCTGGGGGGCTGGTCACGGCAACTCTTGATATTATACAGGATATCTCCAATTCTGCTGTCCCTGTTGTTACATACGTAACTCCGAAAGGGGCGATAGCTGCCTCTGCCGGCACTTTTATCCTGCTTGACGGGCATATTGCCGCTATGTCTCCTGGTACGACCTGCGGGGCGGCAATGCCGGTCAACATTTCGATTCCGGGCGACACTCCCAAACCTGCAGACCAAAAGACCGTTAATTTTCTTGCCGGGCATATGAAAAGCATTGCGGAAGAGAGGGGACGCCCTGCCGATTTGGCAGAAGCCTTTGTTAGAGAAAACCTGACCCTTAATTATAGCGAGGCGCTTGACAGGGGAGTAGTAGACGTAACTGCTGCTGATTTGGATGAACTGCTCGAGAAGGTTCACGGCATGAAAGTGAAAACCAAAGCTGGAACCAGCGAATTGAATACCCGCGAGGCTGAAGTAAAGCACCTGGAGATGAGCACAGACGAGAAACTCATCGATGTTGTCAGCAATCCTACGATGGCTATGGTTTTTTTAATGTTGGGCATCTATGGCCTAATAATAGGGTTTCATTCCCCCGGCTTTTTTCTCCCTGAGGTCCTGGGGTCAATAAGCCTTATTCTAGGTCTCTACGGCCTGGGGCTGTTTGAAATTAATTTAGCAGCAGGTCTGCTGATTTTATTGGGTATTGGGCTTTTGATAGCGGAAGCGTTTACTCCGACTTATGGTATTTTAGGGGTAGGCGGCGTTGTCAGTCTGGTATTGGGAGTGCTTTTTTTCCCGGTTGAACCCCTCATGCCCAGAGACTGGTTTGCTGCTTTCCGGTTTATGGCCCTAGGAGTTGGACTTGTGGGGGCAGTTTTTTTATTTGTTGTTTTAGCAGGGATATTTCGCCTGAGGCGCTTAAAGGTAACGCACAGTGACAGCGAATTTTTCAGCAAAGAGGGCCGGGTTGTCAAGGATTTAAACCCTGATGGGCAGGTAAAAATTCAGGGTGAAATCTGGAAGGCGTCGGCCAGAGGGGGACAGGTTATTCCTGCAGGAGAATTGGTGAAAGTTGTAGAACGGCAGGGAATGCTTCTGATTGTCGAACCGCTTGCTAAGGCAGTAAAGGAAGGAGATTAAAGAAGGAGGCGAGAGTTATGTATTTGTTTTTTACTATTATCGACTGGATAGTGATTATTGCTCTTGTTGCTGTAATACTGAGTGCTGCGATCAAGATCGTGCCGGAGTACGAGAGGGCTGTTCTGTTCCGGTTGGGCAGGTTGGTAGGGGTGCGGGGGCCGGGGCTTATATTTATTATCCCCATAATCGACAGGATATTCCGGGTTTCCCTGCGGATTGCAGTTTACGATGTCCCTCCCCAGGAAGTCATCACCAGGGACAATGTGACGTGTACAGTGAATGCCGTTTTATATTACCGCGTAGTCAGCCCTGACAAGGCGATAGTCAATGTGGAGAGATACGAGGCGGCCACCAACCAGCTGGCCCAGACTACCCTGCGAAGTGTTGTGGGCACTGCTGACCTTGATGAGCTCTTGTCCGAACGGGATAAGCTTAACCAGACTATACAGGACATAGTGGACGAAGCTACTGATCCCTGGGGTATCAAGGTTACTGCCGTGGAAATCAAGGATGTCGTGCTGCCGTCAGAAATGCAGAAAGCGATTGCCAGGCAGGCGCAGGCAGAGAGAGATAGGAGGGCAGCGGTTATACAGGCTGAAGGTGAACGCCAGGCATCTGAAAAACTGGCACAGGCTGCGCAGGTTTTGAGTACCCAGGAAGGAGGGCTCACCTTGAGGATGCTGCGCTCTTTGTCCGAGGTGGCTAACTCGCAGAATACGACTATCCTGTTTCCCCTGCCCATGGAGCTGAGGAGGATATTGCCTGACTTGGATTTTGCCGTAAAACAGGGACAGGCGAAACCGGGAGCCGGTGAATAGTTTTATGTATTGCGAAGAGGAGAATTGAGCGTGGAAGAAGTGCATGTTGTTACGTGTTTTTTGGAATATGACAACAAGGTGCTCTTGCTTAAAAGGAGCCAAAAAGTGGGGACTTATGAGCAGAGATGGGCAGGTGTGAGCGGTTATATCGAAGAGGGTAATTCTCCTTTTGAGCAGGCGCTTGAGGAAATGAGGGAAGAAGTAGGCCTTAAAGAAGGAGACATAAGGCTTTTGCGGGAAGGTGCCCCCTTGGAGGTCGATGATGAGGAAATAGGGAGAAGATGGGTTGTGCACCCTTTCCGGTTTCTTCTTTCAAAGCCGGAGAAGGTTGAGATTGACTGGGAACATACGGAGTTTAAATGGGTAAAGCCGGAGGAGATAAGAAAACATAAGACAGTGCCGGGCCTCTATGAAGCATGGGAGAGGGTCATATGAAGAGTATCTCCGATGACATTAGGGCGATAAAATGCGACAGGGTACATGGAGCTACATGGTTGTCCCAAAAAGCTGTGGAAGTATTAATCCGCTGTGTGAATGAAAGCGAAGCTTCTGCTTTAAAAGGGCTTCTTGAGGAGCTGGGTTCTGTTGCCGGGAAATTAATGGCAAGCAGGCCGGCGATGGTGTCTATAAGCAACTGTGTGGCCCGTTTTGTTTTGGAAGTAAATAAGTATTCAGGAGCAGAAGGGGACTTGGGTTTATTTAAAGAATTTGCGGCGATTAAGGCCGGTGAAATTATAGAAAGTTTGGAGCAGGCGAGGCTCAAGGCAGCAGAGTTAGCTGCCGCCCTTATCGAGGAAAATGACAGTATTATGACTTGCAGTTACAGCTCCGCTGTCTGCCAGACATTCAAATCGGCCTGGGAAAAGGGAAAGTTCTTTAATATTTTTGCCCTTGAGTCCAGGCTTGTCCCTGGCAGGGTCTCGTACGGGGAAATGGTTGTTGCCGGGCTTAAAGATTGCGGTATACCGGTCCGGTTAGTGCCGGATGCGGCAGCCGAAGAAAAGGTGCTGAGGGTTAATAAGGTCGTGGTCGGTGCTGATGGGATACTTGCCGACGGTTCGCTCGTCAACGGCTTTCCAACTGGGAAACTTGCGAAAATTGCCAGTGCCAACAGTATACCCGTGTATTCTGTATGTGAGACGTATAAATTTGATTTCCGCGGGAGCTTTAAGATGGAAACCGGCTTTGAAAAGATTTCTCCGGAATTGGTAACCGGAATAGTAACAGAGGAGGGAACAGTTAAGCCCCAGGAGGTTTCAGGTTTTATACGGGAAATTACAGAATTATTTTCATCCCTTTAGGACAACATAGTTATGTGGACCTGCATAAAACGCACATGCGAGCAAAAAAGACATGAGGTTACGCTTTATCAACAGGCGAAAGACTGAGGGGATGAGCTTGATGATGTCAAGGTGCGCTGTTTTCTTGATCGGTATGGTGTTGATGGTATCGTGGATAGTTCCTGGATGTGCCCAGAAACAGTCAGAAGCTCAGAAGCCTGGTACTTCTTCAGAACAGGACCAGAAACCCGAGGCGCCTCCAGCGTTAGAGGATATGCGGGCTGATATGGCTGCGATTATATCTGAGCTTGAAACAAAAGTAAAAAGGCAAAAAATGTCTTCATTGCAGCAAAAAACTGAACTCGTTTCTGAAGAGGAGTTGCAGCAGGGCGGAACCCAACAAAAATCTGGACAGGAACAGCAGGGGGACTGGCAGAAAGAAGAGAGCAGCCTGAAAAAAATTCACTTGAAGTGGAATATTCTCGAGCCGGAGGCTATGCGAGCCGGGTTGAATCCCACATCCCGGAATAATTTTGAAAAGGCTCTGAACGAGCTCACCGAAGCAATAGGGCAGCATAAATTAGAAGAAAGCATCTTTGCTGCTATAAATCTCTATAAGTATTATTCTGATGTCGCCGAAGTGTTTGAAACTCCTGTTCCCCCGGCGCTTTTCCGGGTAAAGTATGAAACCATGAAAGCTGCTGCTGAAGCAGGCAGGGGTAACTGGCAAACAGCACAGCAGCATTCGGTGAAAATTCAAGAGGAATGGGAGGGCCTGAAAACAAAGGCTCAAGAAGTTGAAAAAAATTTGACTAATCGCACTGAATTTTCAATTTTTGATTTTAAACAAGCTGTAGAAAGCCAACAGCTAGTCCTGGTTATGATCAAAAGCGAAATAGTTATGCGGAATTTGCAGGAATTAGAGAAGAAATTTTAAGAATTTTTTAAAACATACTCAAGTCCTTAAAAAAAGACAGTTTTGTGGCTTTTCCAGATAAAGCCTTGACTAAGATAATAATTGCCGGTTAATATGGTATTAAACTATTTTGGTTTACAGTTAATAGGCAGGAATTTTTTTATTACTATCGAATAAATTTATAAACAAAGATTTTGATTTTTTAAAAAAGGAAGATTGCTGGCGCCAGAAAAGCAATAGCGGTTTTAATTAACTGCAGCTGTGTAGTACGGCAGGCAGGTTTTCGTGGGCGGCGTTTAACAAACAAAAAAGGGTAGGAAGGTAAGGCGGTAGGAATAAAGATTGCGATAGCCATGAAATTTCTTGCGCGGCTGCTTTAGGTCGCAAAGTGAAATTGGTCGCAATTCTTTTAAACTCCTATGGGGAGTTTTTTTTGTTGCAAAATATAAAAGGGGAGGAGAAAAATGGGTAAAAAATTGACTTGTTTATTGCTTGCGGTAATGTTGCTTGCGTTGGGTGGATGTTCAAAGCAGAATCCAGAGTCGGCAGGGAACGGGCAGGATAAGATTGAGCTCAGGTTGGCTCACTTTTTCCCCAGCACCCATCCAATTGAAACCGATTTGATTCAACCGTGGGCAAAAGCTGTTGAAGAAGCTACCGGCGGCAAAGTACATATAACCAGTTATCAGGGTGAGAGCCTTTTGCCGGCTGCGGAGATTTATGATGGGGTAGTCAACGGAATTGCTGATATAGGGATTTCCTGTTTTGCCTACACACGCGGGCGTTTTCCTGTTATGGAAGCCTTTGAATTGCCAGGAATTACATATGCTAATTCCAAGGTAGCGAGCAAAGTAGCATGGGAAGGAGCTGAGCAGCTGAATCCTGAAGAAATCCAGGATACGAAGCTTATGATGCTGCTGGCTACAGGTCCTGGTGATTTGTACACCAAGGTTCCTATCCGTGCTCTAAGTGACCTGCAGGGATTGGAAATAAGGGCTACCGGTTTAAGCGCCAAAACGCTGGAAGCTTTGGGGGCAGTGCCAGTAGCCATGCCCCAGTCGGAAGCTTATGAAGCTTTATCCAAAGGGGTTGTACAGGGGAACCTTGGGCCTGTTGAAGTCTTGAAGGGCTGGAAACAGGCAGAAGTAACCGATTATTTGACCAAGACTCCATTTCTCTATAACACCCTGTTTTTCATGGTGATGAATCTTGACAAATGGAATTCGTTAGATCCCGAAATTCAGCAGGCTATTGAAGAAGTAAATGAAAAATACTTTGAAGAAGTGGCAATAGGGTTATGGGATAAACAAAACGAGGATGCTTTAAAGTGGGCAGTTGAAGAAAAGGGGATGGAGGTAATCGAACTTTCTCGGGCAGAAACTGACAAATGGATAAACCTGGTACAGCCGATCCAGGATGAATTTGTTTCCAAGGTCAGCGAACAGGGATTTGATGGGCAGGCGGTTTTGGACACAGTGAAAAGATTGGCTGAAAAATACAATCAGGAGTACAGATAGGCAATTTGGAGGTGCACTTTAATAATGAAGCAGTTTCTTGGTTTAGTCGGAAGATTGAGCCGTGATATGGATAAAATAGCGGGTTTTTGCATATTCGGAGTAATGCTGCTTGTGGTGAGCAATGTTTTCTTGCGCGCAGCCTTCAGAAAGCCTGTTTTAGGCACTTATGAGCTGGTGGGCTACCTGACGGCTTTGGGGGTTAGTCTTTCTCTAGCTCACTGTGCCTTGCAAAAAGGACATATTGCCCTGGAATTTATCGTTGATAAACTTCCCGATGCGATCCGTACAGGTGCTCAGGCTGTAACGCATTCTATTGTCCTGGTATTTTGGGGGCTTTGTGCATGGAATATAGCTAAATATGCCCAGAGTATGCTGGCAAGCGGTGTCGTGTCGCCAACTGCTCAAATCCCCATCTACCCGTTTATTTTTATAGTCGGAGTTGGCCTGTCGGGGCTGTGCCTTGTATCACTAGCTGATTTAACTGAAAGTGTCGGGAAAATTCTTACCAATACGACAGTGCCCAGGCTGTTCGGCAGCCCTAAAATTTCTGAATATGCGCGGAAGGTAGCCAGATGAGTCCTATTTTCGCAGGCTTGCTGGGGATAGCTGTTTTTTCTGTACTTTTAATTATGGGGATGCCTATCGCGTATGCTATGGCTTTGGTGGGTTTTGCCGGTTTTAGCTGTCTTACTTCCGTATCCGTGGGATTTAACATGGTTGTCAAAGAAATTTTCAATACCTTTTCCTCATATACGCTGAGTGTAATAGCCATGTTTGTCTGGATGGGATTCTTGGCTTATTATTCAGGTACCGGCACTCGACTCTATAGAATTGCCTATAAACTGGTAGGGCATCTCCCGGGCGGGTTGGCAATAGCTACCCAGGCGGCATGTGCCGTTTTTGGAGCTATTTGCGGTTCTAATACAGCTACGGCAGCGACAATGGGAGCCATAGCCCTGCCGGAGATGGAAAAGTACAAGTATGACACTTCTTTGGCTACAGCCAGCATTGCGGCAGGCGGGGTTTTAGGGGTTTTAATTCCTCCCAGCGTTATATTTATCGTTTACGGCGTGGCAACGGAGCAATCGGTAGGCAAGCTTTTTTTGGCCGGTATTTTCCCGGGGATTATATTGATGTTGTTTTATATGGCTGTTATTTTTATTCTGACTTCCCGTAATCCTGAATTGGGACCTGCGGGGTCCAGGGTTGGGTGGAAAGAAAGAATTGCTGCTCTGCGAGGAGGGTTGGGAGAAGTTCTGGTTGTCTTTGCCATTTCTATGGGGGGTCTTTTCGCCGGGTGGTTTACACCTACAGAAGCTGGAGCAGTAGGGGCAGCTGGGGTTTTAGCTGTTTCCCTTCTGAGAAGACACCTGAGTTGGGATATGTTTAAGAAGTCTTTGGTGGATACAACCCGGACTACAGCTATGATTATGCTTATGATAGCTGGTGCGATGATTTTCGGCCGCTTTATGGCGATAAGCAGGATTCCTTCCGAACTGGCTAGCTGGGCCGGTAGCCTTGACCTGCCCTCTTATGCGATAATGGGAATAATTTTAATGGTTTATTTAATTCTGGGCTGTATTATAGACGCTCTCGCTTTGGTCCTGCTGACTATACCTATTTTCTTTCCTGTAGTTGTGAACACTTTGGGATATGATCCCATATGGTTTGGGGTTATCATCGTCTTGGTAGTTGCTATGGGGGTAATAACGCCTCCAGTAGGCATGAATGTATATATTATCAAGGGAGTTGCTGCTAATGTGCCTCTAGAGACTATCTTTAAAGGCATCTGGCCTTTTTTGTTTGCAGTCATAGTGTGTATTATTGCGTTGATAATTTTCCCCCAGATAGCTACATTTCTTCCTAATGCCTTTGGAGGATAAAAGCACTTAAGCTGAAGCGTGCAGTTGCTGCGGAATTCCGAATTCAGCTTGATTGGTTATTTTTCGGGAAGCGGCGAAAATCCCTGTTATGGATGAAATGCCTTATCTCGATATCTGACTGTAACCGCATTCCAAGGAATTTGCCCGGCTTGCTAAACAAGGTAAGACCGGGCAAAACCAGATGCGGCTGGCCGTTGAAGCAGATTTACTCTAGATAATCGACGTGTTCGCAGATTTCCTCCACAACATGTTCCTTGGCGATATTAAAAGTTTTTTTATTAAGTTCAAACAGGTTATTTCCTTTTGTATCGATGGAAACGATGAGGGGACCGAATTCTTTTACGCGCATCACCCACATTGCCTCCGGCATACCTAAATCTAACCATTCCACGCCTTCGACTTCTTCTACGCAGCTGGCTGCCAGCACAGCGCATCCTCCTGGGAAAATTGCATGGACTGCCTTGTATTTTCGGCAGCCTTCAGCGGTTTTTGGACCCATACCGCCTTTGCCAACGATAAGTTTTACGCCTGTTTGACCGATGAATTCTTTTTCGTATTTTTCCATGCGCATACTGGTTGTCGGCCCGATGGATACCACACGATATCTTCCAGGCTGGCCTTCTATTTCCTGCATGATTGGGCCGGCGTGGAAAATAGCCTTACCTGCAAGGTCCACCGGGAGGTTCTTGTGCTGTTTTATTAATCGCTGATGCACATCGTCCCGACTGGTAATCAGATAGCCGTTCAAATAAATAATATCGCCAATAGTCAGAGGTTCGAGGTCTTTATTTTGAATTGGTGTTGTCAATACCCTGGTGCTCATAGAACTGCTCCTTTATGTGAAATTATCTCGTAATTTATATCCGAATTTATCTTGATCACGGCTCTTCGGTGTGCCCAGCAACCTGTTGATAAACCAACTGCCAGGGTGGCTGGATGACGAGCTGCTTCCTCTATATGCACGCCCAAAACAGAAGTCTCTCCAGTAAACCCCCCGGGACCTATTTTGATTGCATTTAATCCTGCCTCGATTCTGGATTCAAGTTCGGCGCCGCGAGGGTTGCTGTTGTGAGACCCTATGGGGCGCAGCAGGGCTTTTTTTGATAATTTAGCCGCGACCTCTACGGAACCTGCTATACCGATACCTACCAGGAGGGGGGGGCAGGCATTGATCCCATACGAAACGATCTGATCGAAAACAAAATTTACGACACCCTCATAGCCTTCCAGAGGCATCAAGACTTTGGCTGCCCCAGGGAGGCTGCAGCCGCCGCCGGCCAAATATACATAGATCTTCACTTCATCGCTGTGGGGAACAATTTCCCATTCGATCCAAGGAATTCTCTTGCCCACGTTATTGCCGGTATTTTTTTCGTCAAAAACCTCGACGGCATTATGGCGCAATGGGGCAAGATGAGTCGCCTTTATTACGGCTTTGCGCAGGCAATCCTCCATGTCGTCAATTAAGGGGAACCGTGTTCCTATTTGCACAAAATATTGAATGACTCCTGTATCCTGGCACACGGGTTTGTCTAACTCGTATGCCATCTTTATATTACTGAACATTGAGTCATAAATAATTTTTGCTATGGAGGTATTTTCTTTTTCTCTTAATTCCTTTAATTTTGCGTAAACATCATCAGGAAGATGCTTGCTGCAATATGCAGTGAACCTGGCCATAATATCAATGAATTTTTCCCGCTGTTCTTTTTTGTCCGTATACATATATAAGTTCCTCCAATAAATACCCGTTTAATCCAGCGAGTTAATTGTATACTAACTGAAAAAACAGGTCAAATTAAAAAATGTTTAGGGCATGTAGCGAGAAATTTTTGATGGTTGGAACTTTCCAAGTTACCTGCCCTGGAAATGAAGAGGTTTTAGAAAAAAGAGGAAAACATTCAGACCTGTTTTACCAGCTGTATAGTTGTCAGACCAGTCGGGCCGAGAACGACTTCCTGGAAATGAAGGCTAATGAAGGCTTAGGTTTTCATCTCCTCAGCTATTTTCATCAATGATTGTGTCCTGCGGGCAGGGGAATTTTTAATATTACCACTGTTACAATTAATGCGTAGTCTATTAAGATTTAATTTATAATAATATACGAGACTTTTGCATAATTCAAAAAAATAGCTTGATACAGTCCGGTTTGTTTTATTGAC
>JACIYB010000022.1 GCA_014360155.1 Syntrophomonadaceae bacterium | reverse complement strand
CGGCAGCATAACTGGAGGTATCGCCTACTATATATCGTATGATGGCTTATTGGATACTGTATATAATAATATATCCAGCAAAGCGGTAGATACTGCCAACATTGTGGCCAGCGGTGTAGAAACTGAGTTGAAGATAGTTGAGGCAATGGCTCAGAACGATATATTCAAGACAGGGGATTTAACGAGCCAACTCGACTTCTTGCGCCGAGAAGAAAAACGGCTGGGTTAGTCATAATTGAATATAGTAAAACCGCTCAGGCGGGCAAGCAATACGAACAAGACGCTCAGATGGTAAACGATTTAACCGCCAATACACTGGCTAATGTTAGCAATGTTCTTAAATCTATGGATGAAATTAACAAGGCACTGGAGGGAATGGCATCAACTATTCAGGAAGCTAACGCTGGTTCAGCTGAGGTGGCCAGGAGCACTACGGCGGCAACTGACTCTGCGGTTGGAATCAGTGACGAGTCCAGAAAACTGGCTGAGAGTGCAGAAATTCTAACACAATTGGTCACCAGATTCAAGCTGTAAGCGCATTTCAATGGTAAAACCCAAATATTTCACTTGCGGCTGTTGGAATTGTACTAAAAAGAGGAAGTCTTTTTACAATCTTTTTTTCGGAAATGATTGCTAGAGACTTCCTCCCCAAATATGGAATGATTACAGATGGTAGGGGTCAGGTCGCTGAAAGTGAGACTCGGCAATCTGTAAGCTCTGATCTATGGTTTTTAGCATTGCTGCCCGGTCTTCAGGGATGAGTCCATGAACATTACAGAAATTTGAGATGTGGTCACTTACAATCAGGGATTTATCACATTCCAAATTCTCAATAAGCAAACGGATTTCCCTCATAGCTTCATGCGGACTCAGCAATTCAAAGGAACCTTCCTGATATTCTTTATAGAGAGGAGTCCTGGGATCAAGAACCAGAGTGCGCAGACGTATAAAATCCGGATTGATGGCATTCAGCACTCGAGCACTGTTAAGGGCGTGTTCGCGGCTTCTATCCCGGCCGCCAATACCTACTAGGTAATATTCACTTGTTTCAATCCCCGCCAGTTTCAACTTTTTACCCGCTTCAATAATTTCAGCAGAAGTGCTGCCCTTTTTTATCCGTTCCAAAACTACGTCATCTCCGCTTTCCATTCCCATATGCACCCGGCTTAGACCGGCGTTCTTCAGTTTCTGCAGATCTTCAATACTCTTAAGATTTACAAAGCGAGCTGAACCATATACGGTAATCCGCTTTAAATGAGGGAACAATTCGCGAGCACAAGAAAATATTTCTATCAGTTGATTGGTCCTCATTATTATGGTATTCCCATCAGGAAAGAAAATTGTATTTATAAATTCACCATAATAGTTTTTTGCTGCATGTAAATCCTCTTTAATGTCTTCTATACTTCTGATGCGAAAGCGTGTACTTTTATACATGGCACAAAAAGTGCATTTATTATGCGGACATCCGATAGTGGCTTGGATTAATAAGCTGTTTGCTTCACTGGGAGGACGATAAATGGTACCTTCGTAACGCATAAAAATAACCTCCTGATAGAATAATATGTGTAAAAATGATATATGGTTGAATTTATCCATTAAACTTTAAGGGCTGATTCTCATGCTAGTCAATATCAGTATTCTACAGGGCCGTTTTTTTCCCTTTATATAGGTTTGAATAAGGTCAATCAGTATGCTGATAAATATCGAATGTTTTAGCTCAGGCCAGTTGAAGCCGTTATCAACCAGCGGACTTCTCTCTTTACCTTTTATTAAGTAGGAATTTAAAACTTTCAAAGGATTGCCGGGTAAGGGGATTTTTAACTGAAAAATATTTGGCATGACTTCTTTAATCATGTGTGATTCTCTCCTTCATAACACATAATATTGTTAAACTAACTATTTTCTGTGTACAATTAAAATTTTCGCGTCAGTCGTCAGTCGATGTCTTCTTTTATGCATACAATATTTTCAAAATATTGTGAAAATTATAGCACTATTTGGATAAATTAATATGTTAATATATTAATATAAAACTAAGGAAACTGCCAATGATTAAGCAAAATTTTAATCGGCAATGTGAAAATAACAAATTTTCATTCCTGTGGGTGAATTTATATTTTTAAGGCTGTATTTCGTTTGCTTACGTTATTGGGGTTACTTCGGCAAAAAGATTCTCAGGGTATTATTTTTTGGGGGGGGAGGAGAATGAATGGGAACGATGTACCGAGTGTCGGCAGGAAATACTGTTCAAGGGAAGAGCTCAAGCAAGTCATTATCAATTCTTATGATGCTATATTGGTAACCGACGGTAATGGCATTGTAATCCTGTGCAACCCGGCTACGGGGAGGTTGTTGGATGTTGAGCCCCAGGAACTGGTAGGATGGCATGTTGAGGATCTGATTAATAACGGTATTTACGACCGTTCGGTAGCCTATGAAGCCCTGCAAAGCTGTAAAACGGTAACCGGGATGTTAAGAAACAGGCACGGCGAAAAAATAATGGCTACTGCCACACCTATAGTGGGAAAAGACGGCAAGGTCAGTATAGTGGTTGTAAATTCACGTGATATTGGAATAATAGAGAAATATCTTGAAGCCCTGGACAAAGAGAGTAAAAAAGCAGATCGTTACAAGACAGCGGCAGGATACTTGAGCGAGAAAGACTTAAAGCAGGATGTGGTAATAGCTAAAAGCGAGATTATGAAAGATATTATAGAGCAATGTACGCTTGTGGCGAAATCGGACAGCACTATTATGTTGTCTGGTGAATCCGGTACCGGTAAAGAAGTTATGGCCAGATTTATACACCGCAACAGCCCAAGAGCCGGGGAGCCGTTTATTCCCGTAAACTGTGCGGCTATACCAGCGGAGCTGTTGGAATCTGAGTTTTTCGGTTATGCTGCAGGTGCTTTTACCGGGGCTAGCAGCCGCGGTAAAGCAGGTTTATTGGAAATAGCGCATAAAGGGACCTTGTTTCTTGACGAAATAGGCGATTTACCTTTAGCGATGCAGGCAAAATTGCTGAGAGTGATAGAAACGGGTGAAGTTCAGAGACTGGGCAGCACAAGTATTTTCAAGACCGACATACGTCTGGTATGTGCTACTAATAAAGACCTGGGAGATATGGTGAAAAAGGGCTTGTTCAGGAGTGATCTATACTATCGTATAAACGTGATACCGATAACATTACCGCCATTAAGGGAACGGCCAGAAGACATTCCAGTCCTGGCCGAAAAATTTTTAGAGGAATATAACCGCAAGTATGCTTGTCAAAAGAGCCTTCCGGCTGGTGCTATTCACAGCCTGGTTAAGTACGAGTGGCCGGGCAACGTCAGGGAGTTGAGGAATGTTATCGAAAGGCTGGTGGTAACTTCGGTAGGGAACAAATTGGATGTGGAGAACAAATTGGATTTTAAAGATGATGTTCCGCTTCTGGCCGGAGAAACAGAAGCAGAGGAGATGCCAGCGGAATCATCAGTATATAGAGGTACTTTGAAAGATTATCTAAAAAAGGCGGAAGAGCAATATATAAACCAAGTTTTAGCCGAATGTGATGGGCGTATAGGCGAAGCAGCTAAGCGCTTGGGCATTCACAGGACCATGTTGTACCGTAAGAAGAAACAGCACTCTTCAATGTTGAGTTAATGATACATGGTATTTAACTTACAACACCAGCATGTAGACAAAATGCAACCTTGCTGGAGAGGTAAAAACTATATAAGCAGATAAGATAAAGGCCTGATTCTTAAATTAAGGAGGAATTTAGGCTTTTTTTCTTTGTTTGTAGATTTGTTGTGTTGCTTGAATTTAAGTGGCATGCCTTTTGCTTCTACTAAAGTATAAAAGGTGCACCAGAGTATTATATCCACTATTAGTGATTCTTGTGCTAGTCAGGCGAGGAGAACAAGAAAAACAACAAATGTGCACGAAAAATTGAAAGTATAAGGGGGAATGGGAAAAACGAAAAAAGAACGAGCATAGTCATCGGAATGGAGCCAGCGTTCCTTGCGTGTGAAGTTGTAAAAACAGAAGAAAGGCAAAATATGCAAAGGAGGTTTTTTAAAAATATGTATAGCAAAGCTTTTATACCTTATGGAGGATATTATTCATCACCATTTGTCCGCTGGAACGGGTCGCTGAAAGCAGAGAATCCTGTTGTACTAGGGGCTGCTACAGCTAGACGGTGGTTTGTAGAGAAGAAAATCGATCCTACTGTACTTGATTTTCTATATTTCGGGCAGACTATAACTTCCCCGTTGACATTTTTTGGGCATGCGTATGCTGCTGCTGTAATCTTGAATCGTGAAAAAGACATACCAGCACTGGGATTAAATCAAGTGTGTACTACCTCAGTAACCAGTCTGGCTCTAGCAGCCAATGACGTGGAAATGGGTACCCACGGTACAGTGTATTGCCTTTCAGTTGACCGTACTTCAAGTACGTCGATTTTATTAGCTCCTAATCCCAAAACCGGTAGCGTAGATATAGAAAATATTGTCCTGGATAATTTCGATAGGGATCCATCACCAGGTGCAGGATTGAAGATGTACCAGACGGCTGAAAAAGTAGCCCAAGAGGTAGGTATAACAAAAGAAGAGTGTGATGATATAGCACTTATGCGGTATGAGCAGTATAAGGACGCACTGGCAAATGACAGAGCCTTTCAAAAGCGTTACATGTTCCCAGTGGAAATAAAAGCAGGCAAAAATGTAAAACTGATTGAAGAAGATGAGGGTATTACACCTACATCTAAAGAAGCTCTGGCGAAACTAAAACCGATGGAACCGGGCGGAGTAATAACTTTCGGCAGCCAGACTCATCCGGCTGATGGCAACTGCGGAATTATTGTAACAACCGAAGACAAAGCCAAAGAATTAAGCTCAGATCCCAATATAACCGTGCAGATTTTATCCTATGCGGCGTTAAGGGTCGGCCCGGGACGTATGGCTGGCGCTCCTGCTCCCGCGTTGCAAAAGGCCATCAATGCTGCTGGGCTAAATGTGAGTGACATTAGCCAAGTAAAAACGCATAATCCATTTGCGGTAAATGATGCCAATACCGGCAGGCAATTGAGTATTGATCAGAAAATAATTAACAATTACGGCTCATCCATGATCTATGGTCATCCCCAGGGCCCAACTGCAGGAAGAGCGATTATAGAGCTGATTGAAGCTCTGGCCGTACAGGGCGGCGGTTATGGTGCATTTACAGGTTGTGCAGCCGGTGATATTGCCGCTTCTATGGTAATAAAAGTAAGTTAGATTATACATTGTTCAACTTATCCTTTTTTGGAGGAGGAAGTAACAGATGGAAAGATGGAAAAAGTTAGAAAAAGTTCCTGCGCCGTATTTTATTCCCAAGTTCGGTCCGTTGACAGGCATGAGGGTGCTGACGTCGGGCAGTATTGTGGCCGGTCCGTTTGGGGCCCAGCTGCTGGCTGATTTCGGAGCAGAAGTGATCCACATGGAGCTTCCCGGGATAGGGGACTCCTATCGCACGCAAAGGCCAGCTCTCAAAAGCCCTGACGGCTCCAAAGAAATGGCGGCTGCTTATTGCCAAAAGAGAAACAAATTGAGTTTTGCCCTGAATACTAACTTTAAAAAAAATAAAGAAGCCAGGGAGATATTTTATAGCTTGATCAAGCAGGTGGATGTCTGGCTGGAAAATATTGTATGGCTTGATAAATTCGGTATCGATTGTAAAGAATTGCTTAAAATCAATCCTAAACTCGTCATTGTACATGTCAGCGGTTTTGGACGGCCCCAGTTTGGCGGCAATCCGGATATTTGCGACCGGGCCTCCTATGATCCCATCGGCCAGTGTGAGGGCGGTTATGCCAACATGGTCGGTTTTCCCGATGGCCCACCTATATACGGGCAGCCTTTCCCCAATGATTACCTGACTGGGGTTTATGCCTTTGGTACCTGCTGTGCCGGTTATATTAATGTTCTAAACGGCGGCATGGGGCAGGAGATAGATCTTGCCCAGGTGGAAACACAAGCACGCAACTTAGATGACCATTGGGTTTCATATATTAATTTGGGTGTCGAAAAGAGACGGGTTGGTAACCGTGTACCCATATTCCAGCCTGCTTCTATGCACCAGTGCAAAGATGGGCGCTGGGCTTTTATTGGAGCCTTTGGGAAAGCCGCGTATGATCGCTGCATAGAAGGACTGGGTCTTGATCCAGAAGAGTGGAAGTGGGAAGAGTGCGGTGCTACCAAAGAAGCGGTTGATTCTCCTAAAGGTGTTGCCCTATATAATTACATCGACAAGTGGTTCAGTGAGCGTACCGCTGAGGAAGCCCAGGCTCACATGGACAAATACAAGACACCTGTGGGGATTGTCAAAGCACCTAAGGATATATATGCTGACCCTCACTGGCATGACAGGGGCAATTTCATCAAGTACTATGTTCCCGCCATTGACAGGGAAGTGGAAGCGTTTGGTTTTGTACCCAAATTTATGGAAACTCCTGGCCAGGTATGGCGCGGACAGGTGGATGTCGGTTATGATACCGAGACCATCATGAAAGAACTCCTGGGTTATACAGAAGCTGAAATTGCAGCTATAAAGGGTAGAGGTATAATTGATTAGCCTTCAGCAACGGGGAGCGAATTAAACATGATGAATGGAGGTAATATTATGGAAATCAAAACAGTAGGCGTATTAGGAGCAGGAGCCATGGGGACCGGAATTGTCCAGGTAGCGGCTCAGGCTGGTTACGACGTGATTGTATGTGATATGGATATGGATTTTATTAATAAGAGCATTGCAGGTATCGATAAAGCATTAACCAAGAATGTTGATAAAGGTAAAATGGACCAGGCGACCAAAGATGCAATTATGAGACGTATCAAAAAAACTACTAACAGGAAAGACCTGGCTGCAGCAGACTATATGATTGAAGTCGTTCTTGAAGACGTAAATGTTAAAAAAGAAGTTCTTTCTGAATTAGATGAGATTCTCAGATCAGATGTTGTTATAGCTACTAATACTTCTTCGATATCTATTTCTTTATTGGCTGGTGCCACTAAGCGTCCTGATAAATTTGTAGGAATGCATTTCTTTAACCCGGTTCCGGTGATGAGATTATGTGAAATCATACGCGGCTATGCAACTAGTGACGAAACCGTTGCCATTGCTACTCAAATGGCCCAGTCTTTTGGCAAGACGACAGTTGAAGTAAAGAAAGACACTCCCGGCTTTATCGTTAATCGCGTTATGATGCCGCAGTTCTTGGAAGCCATTCGCCTGGTAGAAACAGGAGTAGCAACCCCGGCTGATGTTGACACCGCTGTGAAACTGGGCTTGAATTATCCGATGGGACCTTTCGAACTGATGGACTTCACTGGAATAGATATTTCCAAGTTAGTCCTGGATGTTTTCTTTGAAGAGACCAAGGATTCATACTGGGCTCCTCCTTACACCCTCAAAGCCATTGTAGCCTCTGGCAAACTGGGCAGGAAGACTGGAGAAGGCTGGTATAACTATAAGAAATAAATTCGATTATTAAAGTAATTTTTTACTTATTTCTTTCAGTAAGAGAAATAAACGTTGAATAGTCGAGAGCAGCGGGGCTGTTCCCCTTCATCAGATGTTTTCTTGACTTCCTATTACTACATAGGCTCCCTGCTCAGGCTATTCGGCTATTAAACTGAAAGATGTTAAGAAGAAAGGGGGAAATAATCATGTCTTACGAAACAATCCAGGTAAATAGAGAAGACGGAGTTGCTGTTATAACGCTAAATCGTCCGCCTATGAACCCTCTAAACAGTTTTGTATTTAGGGATTTGGCTAAAGCTGCCGATGAATTCGAAAATGATCCCTCGGTTAAGGTGGTCATTATTACTGGCTCAGGGAGCAAAGCGTTTGCGGCGGGCGCTGATGTGTCTGAAATGGCTAATCTTACACCGGTTGAAGCATACAGTTTTTGCCAGGGTTCTAAGACGGCTTTCTCAAAACTCGAAAACTTATCCAAACCAGTAATTGCTGCCATAAGCGGTGTGGCCTTTGGTGGTGGCTGTGAATTAGCTCTAGCGTGTGATTTTAGAATCGCTGCGGATAATGCAAAATTTGCTTTTCCTGAAACTGGCCTTGGTATTATTCCCGGAGGTGGGGGAACTCAACGTCTGCCCAGGCTAATAGGAAGTGCTAAGGCAAAAGAGTTAATATTGATGGGTGATATTATCAGTGCTGAAACTGCTGAAAAAATAGGATTAGTTAATAAAGTTGTTCCTGTTGATATGCTCATGGAAGAAGCTATGAACATGGCCAGAAAGCTGACCGCTAAACCCTTAGTGGCAATGCAGATGGCTAAGGAAGCTATCAATAACGGCGGAAATGTGGATATCAGCTCCGGCTTGAATATGGAGATACAAAACTTTGTAATAGCGTTTGCTAGTTCTGATGGTAAAGAAGGTTTATCAGCCTTTGTCGAAAAAAGGAAACCGAATTATACAGATAAGTAGATACAACGGGTAATTCATGGAATGCGAGGTGAACCAAATGAGCAACTTGATTAAAGGAGGCAATTTTCTCTGTGAGCAAATTACTCCTCAGGCAATTTATACTCCCGAAGATTTTACTGATGAACATAAGATGATATACCGTACTGCTTTAGGTTTTGTTAATGATCGGGTTCTTAGTCAAATGGACGATCTGGAAGCGAAAAAAGAAGGACTAAATAAAGCGCTTCTTCTGGAGGCAGGGGAGTTAGGTCTTCTCGGTACTGACGTACCGGAAGAATACGGCGGTTATGAGATGGATAAAATCAGTACTTGTATAATCGCTGAATGCATGGGAAGGGCAGGAGGCTTCGCTATGACTCACGGTGGTCAAACAGGAATTGGCCAATTGCCCATAGTATATTTCGGGACGCATGAGCAAAAAATGAAATACCTGCCTGGTATAGTAACGGGTGAAATTGGTACAGCTTACGCGTTAACTGAACCGGGTGCAGGTTCCGATGCCCTTTCAGCCAAAGCTTGGGCAACTCTCAGCCCGGATGGCAAGTACTATGTATTAAATGGGACTAAACAGTTTATTACCAATTCAGCGTTTGCGGATATATTTATAGTGTTCGCCAAGGTGGACCGGGAAAAGTTTACTGGCTTTATTGTAGATGCTGATTCTGAGGGCCTCTCTACTGGACCAGAGGAACATAAAATGGGAATTAAGGGTTCCTCTACACGTACTTTGATACTGGAAAATGTGAAGGTGCCGGTAGAAAATGTATTGTTTGAGATCGGAAAAGGTCATGTTATTGCATTTAACATTCTTAACATGGGACGATACAAGCTGGCTGGCAACGCTGTAGGCAATTGCAAACAGGCGATAGAACTTGCTGCTCAGTTTGCTGTTGATCGGGTGCAATTTGGCAAATCTATTGCCGAATTTGGTCTTATTAAAGAAAAGCTTGGCGAAATGGCTACCAGAACCTATGTCGCTGAGAGCATGCTGTACCGTACCGGTGGGTTATTGGATGAAATGATGCATAGCCTGGATATGTCCGGCCCGGACGGTGGTCAGGTAGCTGCTAAGGGAATTGAGGAATATGCTCTAGAGTGTTCCATCAATAAAGTCTTTGCAACCGAAGTTCAGGGGTATGTTATGGATGAAGGGGTTCAGATTCATGGAGGCTATGGAGTTACTTCTGAATACCCTATTGAGAGACTTTACCGGGACTGCAGAGTATATCGTATTTTTGAAGGAACCAACGAGATTAACCGCACCGTCATAACCAGCACCTTGGTTCGCCGCGGGTTAAGCGGGCAAATACCTTTAAAAGAAGCTATTTCCGAGGTCAACGAGAAGCTTGCTGGTGAGGTTGTAACCCGGAACGGAGAAGCTGAGCTGGTTCAGGCTGGTAAAGAGATTTTGTTGTATACACTCGGAGCAGTATTGGGTAAATATGGCAAGGATATTCTTAAATACCAGGAAATTGTTGGTAAGATTGCAGATATGTGTATGCGGGTTTTTGGTATGGAGAGTGCTTGGCTGAGGGCACAAAAGGCTGCAGCCAACTATGGTGAAGAAGCTGCAAAAATAAAGATGAACATGGCCAAAGTTTTTATTAATACGGCAATTGGCACCATGGTTAACCTGGCAAAAGAAGTAATGGCAGCTATAGCCGAAGGCGATGAGCTGAAAAAACATCTTGCCAACATTCAGAAGCTGAGTAGTTATATCCCAGCTGATACCATTGCAATCAGACAGGAAATAGCTAGTGCAGTTACTTCCCAGGTCAAGTATGTGGTTTAAAGAAGATATAAGATATATTGTAAAAAATCAATGGTTATTTAATTTTTCTTTTACAATAACATGAGGAGGAATATAATACTCATCCTAAGATTGATAAAATCGGTTACTAGAGTAAGAAGAGCTGAACTGATGCTAAAAGTGTTTAAAGCCACATTTCAAGCATTTAATACACTAAAAGTCATTTCTTATTCTGATTAACTGGTGCAGTGTTATGTTCTTGATAGGTTAGTTGAGTTGATGGTGTTAAAGCTGATAACGGAGGATAGAAAAACGAATCTTACCGAATTATATTAATAATTATATTAACTATGATGACCCCCAAAATAATCTCCCCCTATTTATCCAGCTCCGGTAGGATTAATAACCGGGGCTGGTTAGTTTATTCAGCGTATCTGCTGGACCGATAGGCTGCAAGAAACCCTGTCGCCTAACCAGCGGGAAGGAAGGGCATCGCTGATAGGGGATACAGATCATATTATTCAAAGGAGGCAGTCATTGTGGATAATAACCAAATATATAGCAGCATTATCGATACCGTAGAAGACTCAGAGCTATTTAAGTTATTAGGGTTAGAGATAACGAACTTAACAAAGGGATTTTGTGAACTTTATCTTCCTAAAATATATGAAAATGATTTTATAACAAGCATTTATTGTATTATATGTGATATAGCCAGTCTTATTGTTTTAAGTACTTTGTTTCCTGAAGGGGGAATTCCTCAGGCTTGTAATATCAGTGTATCTGCATTTTCTAAAGTTGATAAAGGCGGACTGAAAATCTCTTCTGGTTATATAGAAGCAGAATACGGCGTTTTGATAGAGTCTAAAGTATTTACCAATGATGGCAAATTAGTGGCTATTGCCCATAGTAGATATTAGAAGACATAAATACTGATTACTGCACCCAGAGTTGTTCGTTGCTGTTGTATCAACCTGGTCCCCAACGATGTTTCACTCCTATTTTCTTTCTCTGGATGAGATCTGTAATTTAACCATGAAATTTTACCGTCGCAATAAAGGAGCCCGGTATAACCCGGTGTAACCGGCCTTTCTTGCTGCCTGGGTGGCAATTTCTATGGCCGATTTCGATCCCCCTTGCAATTTGAGCAGACTTTCTACAGGCTCCATAATCAATACACGACAGGCCAGCGAAGGAATACCTGCGCTGGCATAATAAGCAGATTTATTTGGGATGATTTCCTGTCACAGAATGTATATTTTTTGGAGATTGGAAGATTGAGAATTTTACTGAAACAAATTGGCAATAATCTTAATTGATTGTCCATAGCGAATCGTTGTGAGGTTAGGAGGTTGAGGGCAGTGGGTGTAAGGATTATTACGGATACGTCTTGTGACTTGCCTCAGGAGCAGTTGGAAAAGTATAACATACAAATGATACCCCTAAAGATCACGTTCGATGACGGCAAAACTTATCTGGATCGGTTTGAGATTAGCCCTTCTTTGTTTGTGGATAAAATGATTAATTCCAAGATTTTGCCCAAAACGTCAGCTCCAGATCCGGAAACTTTTATATCTTGTTTTAAAAAAGGCCTTAAGGAATCTGGGGAGGTGCTATTTGTGAGTTTGTCATCGGGTTTGAGCAGCACATATCAAGTTGCCTTATTAGCCCGTAAAATACTGGGCAGTAAGAAAATATGTGTTTTTGATTCCCTAACCGCCTCATTGGGAACGGGAATAGCAGCCATAAAGGCAGCCCGCATGGCTGCCTCAGGATTGAATGTCCAGGCTATTTTTGAACGATTATTGTCTATTAGAAAAAACCGGGAAGTACTCTTTACCCTGGACACACTGGAAAATGTGGTAAAGGGCGGGCGCTTGAGCAAGCTCCAGGGACTGGCTGGTGATGTCTTGAATATCAAACCGATATTAAGAGGAAATGATGAAGGAGTGCCTGTTATAGTAGAAAAAGTAAGGGGGCGCGGTAAAGCAATACGCAGGCTGGTAAATATGGTAGGGGAAATTTCAGGCTCCAATATACGTGACAGGCTTGTAGGAGTGAGCCATGTCCGGTGTCCCGAAGATGCAGCAGCATTAGCCAGGGAAATTGAAGACAGGTACCAACCGAAAGAGCCGATTATGATCTCGGAAATGGGAGCGACTATAGGGGTTTATGCAGGTGTTGGAGGATTAATGATCAATTATTAGCAAAAAGGTGTCCCCCTGTCTCCTTATCCTACACTGTTCATTCTCTGCTGTAGCGGATAGCTGTCTATCCACTCTTTAACTTCGCTCCAGTGGTTGACGGGAATGATACTGTCTGACTGCAGGTGGCAGTTATTTAGTTTTGATAATGACATTATAAAAATAAAACCCTCTTTCTGAAAAATTTCCCAGAAAAAGAAAAACAGCCCGAAGTGGGTTTTATTTTTACACATTTTTATTTTTTTGGTGAAAATATTTCTCCAGCACCAATATAACAATTATCCGCAAAAAATACCACAACCAAAATCAAAAAAACTGCCGGAAATTCCTCTGAATTTATTCAGAAATAATATACTTATTCAAAACAACTGTCGGTAGGTATGAAACCGCTTTTTGCATTAACTTCAGATCATTTCCCACCAATAAATCACATTTATTGTTTATTGCTGTAGCCAGAATTATCGAATCTGGCAGCCTGATATCAGACTCAGCTCTAATTATTGCTGCCTGACGGCTTATTTCTCTAGTAACCGGAATTACCTTCAGGTTTGGAAATTCTCCCAAAAATAATTCTACTGCTTTTAACGCTGCGGTATTCTTCTCCTGATAGGGCTTAACCAATAGTTCTGCTTCACTTATTACAGATAGAGTGGCCTGCAAACGGCCCTGTTCAATTAATTCAAAAAGAGTTATCAGAAGGTGATTAAAAGGCTGAATACCATCAAGAAAATAGATGATAGTATTGGTATCTAACATAAGATTTTTTGAATTAGAAATATCATTAATGAACTGCTCTAATCTGACCATAAACCGCGTTCCTTTTCTACGTAATCATCGACTTCGGCAGCACTGCTGCCGTATAACCCCTTGGTAACCCCGCTGAGCGCCCGGGCTAGATTAACAGGTCTGGGTGTCAATATGATACGGTTTCCTTCAATTTCGACTATCAATTTTTGTCCTTCTTTAAGATCTAATAAGCGAAAAATTTCTGCTGGTATAGTTATTTGCCTCTTACTTGATATAGTTATGCTTTGCATATTATCATCATCCTTTGTTATTTTTGTATTACAAGGTTATTTTATCATCGCTTTGACTATAAGTCAATTGATTGCCTCTTTTAGTTACTGTTTAGTTACTGTCAAGATTAAGTAGGAAAGCTCCCGCCGTTTTATATATTACCAACCTCAGATTTTTTAGTTTACATAATATTCATTATCGGAAGTTGGAGAAATCATTGAGATCCAGCTGAAAATTGAAGTTGAATTTGTCATGATTAAAATATTTTGTTAAAATTGACTCGATTTACTGCAAATTGAAAATAATTCTTTAAAAATAAAAATTTGAATTGATGGGGGTAACTGCCTTTGTATATTGTTTACGGTTATGTTGATGTATACATGCCTTATTCTAATTCCCTTAAAGATAAACGCAGAATAATTCAAAGCGTTATTGACCGAATCCGTAAACGTCTTAATATTTCTATACGCGAAATTAATTATCATAATTTGTGGCAGCGTTCAACAATCGGGTTTGCGGCCGTAAGCGACAGCAATGCTGAATTGGAAAAAATTACAAATATTATTAAAGACACTTTGTATGAACACGATTCAGATCTCGAAATAACGGCGATAGAATATGATATAATTAGTCAAAAATTTTAGGTTTTTCATTCCTTTCCACAAATTGGCACAAAATTTGAGCAGGATCAATCCATAATTTGTAGAATTTTGTTTTTGTTTGCTTTTTTGTAAAAAAAGATTTTTTTAGGAAAGGAATGAAAAACAATGAAAAAAGTAAATAAGAAGTTATTTCGTGTTTTTGCTGCCATTTTTTCGTTAGTCTTTTCATTATCTGCTGCGTTTTTTAATCCCCAAGAGGCCAGCGCTTTGACGATAACTTACTCGAAGCCTGCCAGCAGTATAGTCCTATCTGCCCTCGATTCCAACAGCAGTTATTATAGTAGCTATTATACCGGAACTGCAGTTGTCAGCCCGGCAGTAAAAATATCAGCCAGCTCTGGTTGGTCTGCAAAACCTCTGGCTGGTGAAACGCTGTCAACAGCACCATTGTCAACGGCATCATCGTCAGCTCAATCGAGTAAAGTTCAAAAAGAAACAATAGCTTCGGGGACGAAATATGCTACTGATCTTTACATAATCAAGAGTGATGAGCCTGGCCCGGTAGTGATGATTGTGGGTGGAGTTCACGGTAATGAAGTTGCTGGCTATAAAGCAGCAAGTATTATTAAGGATTACTCAATTAAAAAAGGTACCCTGTTAGTTTTGCCTGAAGCTAATAAAAGGGCAGTAGAAATTGGCCGCCGCTATGTTACGGGAGAGGGCGACCTTAACAGGGACTTTCCTCAAACCAGTTCGGATTCACCAGATGGAACCTTAGCGAAGGCAATTTATAACACAGTAAAGAAGTATGATGTTGATTGGCTTATGGACATGCACGAAGGATATGATTTTTATAAAAACAAGTCGACCGATTCAGTTGGACAGACCTTAATCTATTATCCAAGAGGCTCGACTAAGGAAGTTGCAAGCAGAATAATAAGCGAATTAAACAAAGGAATAAGCAGTTCCTACAAAGAATTTACCTTATTGCGCTATCCTGTGAAAGGCAGCCTGGCCAGGAGCACAGGCCAGTTCTTAGGGGTTAACAGTTTTATTTTTGAAACCTGTTCTAAACAAACTTTATCCACCCGGATTGATTACCAATTGCAGGCGGCCGATATAATGCTGAAGGAATTGGGAATGAAATAAGAAATAAACCTAAAATTTTTAATGAACTGTGTAAGCTCTCCTGATCTGCCCGGGGGAGATGATCCTGTTCGCAATGTTGACACTCCTCCGGGGCGGGCGGGTCGGGCTATTATTAAGTAAAGAAGAAGATTGCGAGTTAGCATTTACAGCTACCGAACTAGAAATTTCGTTTATATTTATACTTCTCCTGGAACTGTTTCTCCTGGAACTGTTTCTCCTGTTGTTTCCATGGCCATTATTTCTAGGTGTTGATGACAAAGTGTTTCTAAACTGTACACCAGACGCAGTACCGGTTGTTGTGGGAGCTTTTTTGTTTGATTCTTTATAAATTTTGCGGGTAACACTTGCCATTTTCCAGGCTTTACGTATGTCGGTGTTTTCATCCCAATAAATACCGGCAGCAATCATTTTAGGAATTATTTCTAATTCTTCCTTATATTTGTCATACATGTCTATTTTTTTAAGGTTGACCCATAAGTGATTTAAAAATATGGGTTTAAAGTAGTTTTGATCTCCTTGGTAAAAAGCTCGCTGGGCTTCAACATTAATTAAATAGTTTCTTGACAATTGGGGATACCTGCTGGCTACGATTTTAGCCAAACAGAGGACTGCGGCAGCTATTTCCTGGGAAACTAACCAGCTTCCGGGGGTTCTGTATTCAAATCCCCCATATTCTTTGAACCGGTAATCACCCAAGAACCCATATTTCTGCCGGCGTTTAGTTGCTGTTGCCGGGTTTTCAATAAGAAAAATCGGTATTCCAATGTAATTATCCAGGGCTCTCAGAATACATGCATTAAACTTAATGTTGCTGAAATGTATATGTCCTCCGATGGAATAACCTTTAACGGGCTGGCTCCCCGCGAGCCATTTTACATTACGGTAAGGTGCTATGCGGTTAGCACTATCTAATGCTTTTTTTATATTGGCCATCAATTCAAGAGGACAAGAATGAGGCTGCGGTCTTATTTCGGCTACCGGACGCTGTTGTCGATTGGGAACTCTAATATTATCACAGCCTACTGTACCTTCACGGGGGAAGAATTCTGAGGCTGAAATCATTTTCCCGCTTTTGCTGTTAAATATCATAAATTCGGGGTCAGCTCCGAGTTTAATCTGCTCTTCTTTTAAGTTTTCTTCTGTAAAATACATCACCTCGATCATTTCGATTATATTTTCTAGATCTTTAGAGCGTATCACAGGTGATGGATCTACGCCAACTACCTTCAATTTTCTTTTGGCGGTTAAAACTATCTTTACCATTCCAATATCGAGTCCAAGGAGGTACACTGTTCTTTTTGCAACCTCGACTAACTTTGCATTCTCGCTCTCTTTGATATATACAGCCTTATTGTCCGTCTTGCCCAATTTCGTTGATTTAATCGATATACTGGATAAGTCGCATATAAGCACCTCGTAAATTCTAATAATCTTTTCTTCATCTAGATCTCCACATGGGATATTGTTGATTTGCATTATTTCTAAAAAGGTATTTTTATCTAAACAGTTTTCAACAGCTCGCCTGCTATTTATTACTCTCCTCCAGTCGGAATTTATGTCGCTTATTTGAATTTTCAGATATGTTGAATCTTGAAATGAAGTTTCATAACAGTTGACCGTCTCCCATTGGTTTTTCAAAAGATTTGCCAGTTCGTTTCCTGTCTTGTTCGACAGGTAAAATATATCTAGATTCACAATAATCAATCCTTTGTTTTGTTTTTTTGGGCAACAAAACTAAAATAATCCATTAACAACTGCAGATGTCTTTGGCGGATATCGTTTTCATCAAAACTTGCCGGCTTGGAATTAACCTCAATTATCCATAACTTCCCTGCTGCATCTATTCCAATATCCATTGACAGCACCGCTAAATTCAGGCCGAGTTTTTTTTCCAGGAGTACAGGAACCAGAGTGCAAATGTTTTCCAGCTGCATGTTGATGTTCTTAGTTTTTTCTTCACTGTTAAAAACATGTTTTATTACTCTGCCGTATGGTGCTGCCCTTCCACCGTTAGGTATATGAGTAACTATACGGTTTTCGGCAGCTATTCTAACTGCTACACCGCTTATGGTCCAATATCCAGTTCCATCTTTTTGCACGAGTGTGCGCAGATCAAATATTTTCCCATTATATGTTGCCAAATTTATTGCTTTTTGTATGATGTAGGGATTTTGGGGGGGAATTTTATTTTTTATTTTTTTGTATAGATCATTAAAAGTAGAGCATGCAACCCATTTACCGCTGGAACTACCTGTCCGCGTGTACGAAAAACCATGATTTCCGCGGTGTTTAACCTTAATTATCCCCTTACCCCTGGACCCATTTCGAGGTTTTAAATATATTTCGGAATGCCTGGATAGAAAGTTTTTCAGATTTTTTTCGCTAAACAGCGCTGTTTCGGGGGTAAGCTGCAGCTCAGCCGTGTGCCGAGCAATTGCTTGATAAACCTCCCATTTATCGAGGAATCGGGAATTAAATAAAAAAATATGTTTTTCTTTTTCGCATCTTTTGAGTAAAATGGCTACTTCTTCCCGGGTCTCAATCGTTCTGTAAACTATCCGGTTATAGACGATATCTGGCAAAGGATAGCAGCCTGTTATCCATCTGCCCTCTTTGTTGCAGGTAAAACCTTTGAAGATTTTATTTTCCCAATTGACATCTTCGGGGTAGAAATAAAAAATAAACAGTCCTCGTTCTCTGCCGTATGTAATCATTTCTTTAAATAAACGGGCCTTTTTCCCTTTAGGGTAGTAATTAGTGGTGAGTCTGCCTGTTAAAATCCCTATTGAGGGGTTATTTTGGGGGTCAGAGTCGATTGCTGCTCCTGTATTATATTTTGACATTGGAAAACTCCTCTATTATCTTTTAGTACCATAATATGAGTGCAGAAAAGGGTAGGTGATAGCTGAGGCCGAGGATTGGGAAGGGATTTTTCGAATCCACAGCAGTGGAGACTTATCAGTCTTTCCAATATTCGGGGAGGAAAAGGGCGAGAACAGGATATATCTCTAGTCTCCCTATTATCATGAATAAAGCCAGAACATACTTGCCTATGTCAGGGATAAAGGCATAATTTTGTGTCGGCCCGACCAGGCCGAACCCGGGCCCAATGTTCCCGATGCATGCCAGTACTGCTGTAAACCCGCTTAACAGGTCAAGGCCAAGAATGCCCATGATCATTGTCCCAATAACTGTAATAATTATAAACAGGAAGAAAAACTGCAAGACATTTAAAATAAGAGCATCACTTAAGACTTTGTCCCCAAAACGTAAGGATAATAAGGCTTTCGGGTGGATTATTTTTTTAATTTCAATTTTTGCCCGTCCAAGCATTATCATATATCTTCCTATTTTTATGCCTCCGGCTGTAGAGCCCGCACATCCTCCGAGGAACATGGCAGCTAATATTACGGCTTTACTGGTGTTTGACCACTGGTCAAAGTCTGCGGTAGCATAGCCCGTAGTTGTTAATATTGAAATTACTTGAAACAGGATGGTCCTTATTTTCGCTTCCAGTGAGGGAATATGGTTTAGTCCTGTTGCAGCTACTATAGCCAGTACAGCAATAAAAGCTGCATAAAGCCTAAATTCACGATTTTTTAGATAATTTTTCAAACTCCGGTTTTTATAAGCTAGGTAATGAAGGGAAAAATTTGCCCCGCTGATAAACATGAAAATTATAATTATCCATTGGATCAAGCTGCTATAATGACCTATACTCTGGTTTTTGGTAGAGAAGCCACCCGTAGACATGGTGCTGAAGGTATGACAGAATGCGTCAAACAGGTTCATGCCCGAAAGATAAAGAGAAACAAGCAGTATAATGCTAATTACCACATAAGTTATCCATAGAATCCGGGCTGTTTCTCTAACTCGCGGACTAATCTTGTCAGATACCGGCCCAGGGATCTCAGCCCTGAAAATCTGGTTTGCCCGGGCACCCAATCCGGCAATTATTGCTACGAATAGAGCCATGATTCCCATGCCGCCCAGCCACTGGGTTAAACTTCGCCAGAAAAGAAGGCTTTTAGGTAGAGTCTCAATATCGGTCAGAATGCTGGCACCCGTAGTAGTAAATCCTGATACAGTTTCAAAGAAAGCATCCGCAAATGAAGAGAAATAACCGCTGAATAAAAATGGGAGAGTACCAACAAGGGAAGCCGTTACCCACCCAAGGGTAACGATTGCAAAACCTTCTCTGTAACTGAGGTTCTCATCCTGGCCAATTAGAACCAAAATGCCGCCGAGTATAATAGTTATAGCAGAAGCCAGCAGGACCCGGATAATAATATCTTCAGAGTAGTAGAAAGACCAAAAAACAGATGATAACATTGCTATTCCAATGATTACAATGATTTTCCCCACGTATTTTATGACGACTATTGGTCTTATCACATCTTCTTACCCCCGTTAATAAACAATTTTTCCACCTGATGGATACTTTTCGGCAGAGAAAATACCATAAGGCGGTCAAAAGCTTTTATTTCGCTGTGTCCACTGGGAATGATGACCTCTTCACCACGTACTATGGCTCCTATTACTGAACCGCTGGGAAATTTTATTTTATGCAGTTTTTTGCCTACTGCAGCAGATCCTGGCTGAGCAACCAGTTCTATCATTTCTGCTCGATCTTCTCCTAAAACCGTAACCGAGATAATGTCACCTCTGCGAATATATTTTAGAATTGCGCCTGCCGTTAGGATGCGGGGGCTGAATACCACATCAATTCCAATCTGTTCGACCAGAGGCATTACGTCAGACCTCTTGATTTTGGATATGGTCTTACCCACCCCTAAGTTCTTGGCAATCAAGGAGGAGAGGAGATTGAGCTTATCATCGTCGGTAACGGCAATAAATAAGTCATTCTGGCCTATATTTTCTGCTTCGAGCAGGTCCAGATCTCCTCCGTCGCCGTGAATGACCAGAGAATGCTTCAGTTTTCCCGATACTTCTTTAGCCCTTTTAAGGTCCTTTTCGATAATTTTAATATTTACTGGGATTTTCTCTTTTTCGATGGTATGAGCCAAAAACCAACCGGTACGCCCTGCTCCCAGAATAGTTATATTTTCGATCTTTTTCCGGTGTATTCCCAAGGATTTTAAGACTTCAAGCATGTTAGCGGTATTAGCCATTACATAAATATGATCACCCGCATGTATAGTGTCTTCACCCCCCGGGACTATCGTGTGGTGCTTGCGGACTATAGATACTATCACATACTGAGATGTATCGAGAGATTTTAGTTTCATCCCGGCAATAGGAGAATTTGCCTCTACCAGAAGCTCTACCAATTGCACTTTGCCATCTGCGTAATAGTCAACGTTTAAAGCCTCAGGATTTTTTACTATCTTAGCAATTTCTAGAGCTGTTACTCGTTCAGGGTTAATAATAAGATCAATGCCTAAGAGAGATTCAGGGGAAAAATGGGGAGTTTCAACGTATTCAGGATTCCTTACCCGCGCTACTGTCGTTTTTACTCCATATTGTTTAGCTAGGAGGCAGGCAATCATGTTCAGTTCGTCAGCTTCCGTAACCGCTACCAGCATATCAGCTTTTTTGACACCGGCCGCCTCCAGGGTTGCCCAGGAAGCCCCGCTTCCGCTGATCACTTGTATATCCAGCAGATCTTCAAGAACAGCCTGCCGTTCTTCATCCTGTTCAATGACAACCACATCATGATTTTCGCTTGAAAGCAGTTGGGCTATACTAAAACCTACTTTTCCAGCTCCGATAATTATCGATCTCATACTCATAGATAATACCACCTAAACGTTAAATCTGAAATGGACTATATCTCCGTCTTTTACCTGATACTCTTTGCCTTCTAGTCTCAGCAACCCCTTTTCTTTCACTGCAGTCATGCTGCCCAGTTCTTTGAAATCATCAAAACTGACTACTTCTGCTCTTATAAATCCTCTTTCCATATCTGAGTGTACTTTGCCTGCAGCTTCTTTTGCCGGGGTTCCTTTTTTTATAGTCCATGCCTTTACTTCGTCTTCACCTACAGTGAAGAAAGAGACCAAGCCCAATCTTTCATACATTGTCCTTGCAATTCTTACTATTCCTGCCTCTTCAATTCCCATTTCCTGCAGAAATACATCTCTATCTTGGCCTTCTAATTCCGAAATTTCCTTTTCAATATTGGCTGAGAGCTCTATTATAGAGAGGCTGTTTCCGGAACAATAGGAAAAAAGCTCCTCTTTGCCGTTATAGTTGCGGGTTAACATGTCTTCTTCCGAAACATTAAGACATATGAGCATTGGTTTATTAGTAAGAAATTGATATCTTTTTACTATTTCTTCTTCTTCTGCATCAAATTCCATTGTGGAAAAGGGTTTTTCATTTTCGAGATTTTCTTTCAGTTTTTCTAATAATTCCAGTTCTTTCAGCATCTGCTTTTTTCTCTTGTCACTGTTGATGCGCTCTATGCGTTTCTCAATTAAATCTAGATCGGCGAGCAGCAATTCATATTTTATGTTTTCAATATCTTTAATAGGATTTATCTCGTTGCCTATAACCGGAACTGAGCTGCTGGCGAAAACCCGCACAACATGCAGTAGGGCATCTGCTTTGCGAACAGCGTCTAGGAAAATCGCGGCAGTTTTCTCTGCTCCCGGTACCAGGCCGGGAATATCGACGACCTCCAACTGGGCATAGGTGGTTTTTGCTGGTTTGAAATAACTTGACAAAAAATCGATCCTTTTATCAGGAACCTTAGCCATAGCTGTATTAGTTTTACCAGAACTATAAATTCTATTTCTGTTCCCAGTCAACAGTTCAAAAATGGTTGTTTTACCGACCAGAGGCACACCGATGATTCCAAGCTGCATTGTTGTACCCTGTCCTTTCCCTGCATAATACCATAATACACTAATACACTGCGTACAATAATTAAGTATATAAATATTTAGAAGTTTTGTAAATTAGTATCACATGCTTATTTCTGATAATGACAGTATAAGGAATATACCTGTAACTGCTATCCCAATTATAAGCAGGATATATCCTCCATGGGAATTAAATTGATAAAGCCTGCCTGCGTTCCCTATATTGAAAAAGAAGAGAGCGACTGCTAGCACCAGCAGTAGAATTATGAATCTAGGAGCTCCCGAGCCTGGATAAAAAACAGCTAGATAACCAGCAAATAAAAGCAAGAATATAACATTTAGATAGAATAGCAGCTGATAAAAATTATCTTCTTGCAGGCTTTTTCCCTTTATTTCCGGGGGTACTTCATCCATGTCCACTATTTCTATTTCCTTGCCGGCATTGTTCGCGATAGTTTTCAGCATTTCTTCGTTTTCGGGAGTCAGCCCGAAAAAACCTTTGCTGGTTTTGAGATAGAGAAATCCTTCCCCTGGATGCGTTGCGTACATTTTCACGGGGCCCAGCCCTTTTGCCATGTAAAAGCCTATAATGTATCCCGGCCAGCTTATTCCCAGTATTGAGAATAGATTGCTTTTACCGTTAACCTTGACAACATGTTCGATGTTTTTCCAGGGTATGTGTAAAGAAATTAAACCCCATCTGATGACAAGCCGGTCCTGTTTTATTTCATAGTAAAGCCTGAAAGCACCTGATATAAGAGCAATATATATGCCAAGAAAAAGATATGCCGGGATGTAGAGAAGTATTTTTAAAGCCTGGTCTTCCGGGCCCAGGGAGTATTCTATTCCCCAGAAACAAAAGCCAAAAATTAAGCTCCCCATGATGAGGCCCACTACAGCACCATAGGATTTTTTGGGCTTATATTTCATAATTAAGTCCTCCCTTATAAAGAAGCGCTGGTTAGTAACAATT
>JACIYB010000213.1 GCA_014360155.1 Syntrophomonadaceae bacterium | reverse complement strand
TCCATAGAACGCAGTCCGTCAATCATTGCTCCTCTAATTCTGGTAATGGCATAAGTTTCAAATTTAACATTTCTCTTGTAATCAAACTTTTCAATAGCATCGATTAATCCTTCAATCCCATAAGAAATCAGTTCATCAATTTCAACAACGGAAGAGAGGTTTATTGCCAGTCTGTTGGCTACATATTTGACCAGGTGGACATAATGAAGAATCAAACGATCTCGGGCTTCAATATATTTTTTTTCTTTATATTGAATCCAAATTTCGTTTATATCAGTTTTCATTTAAATAACCCTCTCCCCGCGTCCAATGATCCTTACAATTAAATCCCCCGTTTCAGGTGAAAAAATAAGCGTTCGGCCATGATTCCCCCCTGTATCCTTAGCCAGCAGTTTTATCCCCTCTTTTTGAAGATTCTGCTCTACTGCCAGTGAGTTGCGTTCCCCGATCTTTATTATGTCACTGCTGCCAGAAAAGTTGAACATTTGAGCTCCGCCTGCTATTTTGGCCAGGAGGCGGGAACGATTAGTCCCGTTTTTTCGCAATTCCTCTAGAACCATCTCTATAGCTGTATCAGCGAATTTTGCCTTGTTATGAGATTTTTTCACCTGTTTGCTTGAAGGCAGCATTATATGGGCCAAGGCTCCTACCTTAACTGCCTTATCATAAATGCAGATACCGATACATGAACCTAGCCCAGCAGTCATCAGCTTATCAGGTGCTTTTGCTATTTTAAAATCAGCCATCCCCACTTGGATAATTTTGCCCATCAAAAACTCACCCCAAGCGACGACAAAATAGTATCCAGGGATTCCGGCTCAGGCAGCAAAAATAGGTACCCCACTATATCTTGACTATTCTTCTGGAACTCCGTCTCCAATACCAGTACGTAATCAGCTATCTCCCCAAGTTGCGCTAACACCCCGTTCAATATAGCTCCAGCCATATCCGTAGCCAAGGCGGGAACAGAAGGAATAAAAGTCAGCTTAGTAAACATCGACACAGCGTTAAGAAAAGCAGCGCTGATAATATTGCCCAACTAC
>JACIYB010000212.1 GCA_014360155.1 Syntrophomonadaceae bacterium | reverse complement strand
TTGTATTGATTTTACAGTAAAAACTCCGGCTGCCCCGGCAATTATTCCTATTCCCGTACCGGTATCGCCTTTTGCAACCTGGTAAATGCCCAGAGCCAGCAGCAGCACAACAGTACCGTAAAAAACTATTTTACTGTTTTTCAATATTTTTACCATCCTCCTCAAAGATAAATATCTCCTCAATAGTTAGATTGAAAATTTTTGCCAGGCGGTGAGCCAGCTGCAGGGACGGGTTATATTTTCCTTTTTCCAGCGATATGATAGTTTGCCGTGAAACGCCGGCCCGGGCAGCTAGGTCTTCCTGGGTCATATTGCTTATCCTGCGGAGTTCTGCAAGACGGTTTTGCATATTCCTCCCTCCCGAAATAAAACCGCGATGTAAAGCTAGCTTTATACCAATTATAAAAATCATAGGAGCTGATGTCAAGTTAATTTTACAAAATACAAGAATTTGCCATAGCTTAACTTAAAATAAAAAAAGATGGTACAATCCAAGACACCATCCTTGTCATATCATATAATTTATTTTTAGTTAATAGAGAAAGCCCATTAGGAACTGACCATCATAGAGAATTATTTCTCAGAGTGATGGCGTCCCAAAGGTCTTAAGTTCTTGATATTGCCGAGTTTAAAGTAAAACAGTCCGTCAGAATCTCTATACAGTTTAATGAAACCCAGTATGTTTGCTATTCTTCTTAAATAGGGCATGATAAAACCTCCCTTTTATACAAGGGCCGGTTTCACCATTAATTCCAGATACCCCCAGGTGACCACATACTGGTATCCTTCATCATTTCCCCTGCCAGATATAATTGTAAAGGCAATTATATATAATATATTTTACACCTTTTTTCTATGATTTTCCATAACATATTTCTTATCGCTTTAATTTACTTTGGGATTTCAAAAAAGCGGTTTCTGTTGCTTCGGCAATTGGTGCAGTTGGGGAGAGAAGGAAAGTGAAAAAATTGACAATATATTAATTTATTGGTAGATTATTTATATAATAGGCTTTACAGGAACTGCTTTGAGGCTTGCAAATATACTTTTCGTTCTATGCGCTGTCCTCCTGAGAGGTAGCGATTCAGTCTGGTTTCTGAATCAAAGAACTAAAATAGCAAGGGAGTCTTTAAAATACAATAAAGTAAAATTCCAGGTCCTCTTGTTATCGGCGTTAATATCCGATAGATATAAATATATTTTT
>JACIYB010000211.1 GCA_014360155.1 Syntrophomonadaceae bacterium | reverse complement strand
TTTTCCTTGAAATACATCCGGAAGAAGGTAGAAGATGCTTGAAATTTTTATGGAACAGCCGGTAGCGTTCGGGCTTTTTTGGGGGATATGGCTGTTAGTGCCCCTGTTAGTGGATGTCTTTACCGCCATGGTTTACTTTTTCAGTTTCCTAACTCACCGAAAGGAGGTTTTACCCAAAAAAGCAGACTTGGATTTTTACCCCTATGTCACAGTCGTTGTTCCTGTGCACAATTCCGAAAAGACCCTTTATAAGTGTCTGAAATCGGTTGCCGAGCAGTCTTACCCCAGGGAATATATTCAGGTTTTCTGCATCAATAACGGCAGCCAGGATTCCAGTTTTGAGGAATTCAACCGGTTTCAGCATGAGTACCCACAGGTATTGGCATCGTGGTTTTCGATGGACAGAGCTGGCAAATCAATTGCCCTTAATGCTGGGATATATGGAGGAAGGGGAAGCTATATTATGAATATCGACGCCGATACCTGGCTAGACCGGGATGCCATTTTAAACGTTGTAAAAGTATTTGAGGGTAACCCTTCACTCGCTGCTGCAACAGGTTCTGTCCGGGTAGACAAGGTTCCGGGAGAAGGGTCGGATTTTATCGACATTATCAATTACTGTGAAATTATCGAATACGCCGTAGCTTTTGATGTGGGAAGACGCTACCAGAACATAGCTAATTCCATTTATACCCTCTCAGGAGCATTCTCCGTCTTTCGTCAGGACGTAATCCTCCAGTCTTTCTTATACCAGACCAGGACGGTTTCTGAGGACACGGATTTAACGTTTAACATCAGAAAAAACCTCGAGGACAGCCCAGGGCGGATCGGGTTCATTCATGATGCTGTCGCATATGTAGAACCGATCGAATCTCTGGAAAGGCTGTATTCGCAGCGGGTACGGTGGCAGAGAGGAGAACTGGAAGTAGTCGGGGTTTATTACCATACAGTGCCGGGCGTAGTCGGCGCTCTGCGCGATTTTGTCGGAAGGCTTCTGATATCAGACCATACTCTGGCTTTTTTGCGGCTGAGCTGGACATTTTTGCTTCCCTTCCTATATCTTCTCGGCTATCCGCTGGCAACGCTAGTCGTGGCTATGGTAGGTCTGTTCATTTGCTACTTTTTGCTGGAAGTTTTTAATTTTTTCCTGGCATACAAAGCCAGTGAAGAAAAAAACCGCGAAAATTTGAAAAAAATATGGTGGATTGTCTTCTTCCTGCCTTTTTACCGCTATCTGCTTTACTGGTTCCGCTTTGCCGGAATTATTATAGGGTTGATGGAAGAAAAAAGCTGGAAAGTAAAGACCCCTATTTCACAGGTACGAAACGC
>JACIYB010000210.1 GCA_014360155.1 Syntrophomonadaceae bacterium | reverse complement strand
AGATTCAGGTAATTGCCGGAGATTGCTTCCATAAGCCAATTTTCTATGCTGATGTTCTGGGAATTCTTACGAAGATTAAGATCCTTCTTTCTACGGCCAAAAAACAATGCCAAAAGCAGTCCTACTGAGGCAATATTGCACCCGTAAGGAGGAGCACAGAGTGTTCGAAGCAGTTCACCAATATTGATTGCCTCCATAACTTCTTTATCAGTGCTTAATCTCTTTTCTATTGCCGAGATAATATCCCGTACCCTGTTATTCCGGGGCAGACTTCGTAGAGATCCATCATTATCCAATACTCCCCACGACTCGTCAAATACAGCAATAGCCCGGTTTTTCTGCCGAGAACCAAGTCCCTGTATATAGTCTCGGTCAAAATTCCCGAGAAACATCACTCGGGTAAAATCGCGGCAATCCTGAGGGGCATTTCCCCTGACCTTATCAAACCCATCAAAGGGAAATGGAATACGTTGACAATAAATCTCATCGAGCAGTTGAGTTAATATATTTTTAATCCGGGAAGCGACAATTTCTTTTCCAGTAGCAAAAACCAGATGGCGGGATTTTTCCAGCTCAGAAAACAGGTTCTCCATTTCCTGAAAAACAGCCTCCTGCCTATCCAATATGAAGTTAGTAAATTGCGCTGCCTCGCTATCGTTCATCTGCTCCTGTAATATCCAGTATTCAGCAATCTTTTCTCCAAAAGTACCGTCGGCATCATGTAAAAACTGAACAACTACCGGGGCACCCAGCTCCCAGTCACAACCCCATCCTTCAAGAGTCGAACGCATAATATCTGTTGTAATATTCTTAATGGCGTCCAAATTACTATTAGGCCCAACATAGCAGTAGATAAACTGCCCTTTAGGTTGATCTACAGCAATAGCATCACGCCAGGTACGTAATGCATATTGGATTTGACCTTTCAACATCGCAACATTGGAATAGTAAAGCCGGAAAGTATAATCCCGAGTAGTTATAGCTTGGTAATCAAAATCGATATTCAATAATTCTCTTTGGCTCCACCGGACATAGTTCTGGCTGAAAATATTGGCCCGGTTTTCTGATGTGACCTGAGCCACCTTGGATCTTAAGTACTCCATGAATGCCCTGCGGGGAGCTGCCTCACCGACAATCACAAACTGACTGAACTGCTCGTTCCATTCCAAAACCCCATATTCATCTTCCAACGACTTGACCGCTTGCATCACTGAATCAATACCCATGTAACCGCTAAACTAAAATGGACAGAAAACAACAAATAAGAATGGACAGTATTTACCACAATCCTCCAAAAAAGCTATGATAGAGCTGGAAATAAAACAGCTTTTA
>JACIYB010000021.1 GCA_014360155.1 Syntrophomonadaceae bacterium | reverse complement strand
TGCAGTGAAATCAATTATTATTTTGACATAAACAGGTGTAAAACCTCTTTGTAAAGAATTCTTAGCCAAATAAAAAGGACTAAAAAGCATAGAAACTTTCTAGTCCTCCCGGTGTTAAAACATAAAACATTTACTTACAGGAGTAATAATCGCCCTTGCTGCAAAACTCCCTTCTGGTTAAAACTTTTTCAGGCACAGATGCAGCGTTATTGCCTATCCCCACACAATCTCTTTCTACAGATTCACACGCATGAACACTGATGTTTTTCAGAGTAAAACGATCACACAGATAATGTATATTACACCTTTTATATCCCACCATTTTAGAGATGTCCTTTTTATGTACAAAAATTTTAAGCTCCCGAAAAAACCCGTCAGATCCGAAGAAAGCTTCTATTGCTTGGCAAGCCTGATCTTTAAAAACCTCCTGCTCCACCAGTTCTCCGAAACTCGGATGAAAGGGGCCCGCTACCACAGTATCTGGATTGCACAGTTCTTCACTCGGCTGCAGTCCCATCCGAATAACTTTTATTTTTGCCCTTTGAAACTGAAGAAACATATTCCTGCTTATTCTTATCGCATCCTGCAAGTCCAAGGATGCATAAGACCCGTCTCTGAACATGCTTTCTAAGAAAGTGCCTTTTATTATTAATGTTGGATAAATTCTAACCATGTCTGGCTTTAAAGATATAACCTTTGCAGTAGTTTCCATGGCCGTTGTATAGCTATCACCTGGCAGACCTATCATCAACTGTATCCCAAGTTTAAAATTCTCCTCTCTTACCAAACGGCAAGCTCTAACAACATCTTCTTGGGTATAGCCACGTCTACACTCTCTTAAAACACCATCGTCCAGCGACTGCACCCCTAGTTCTATTGTCCCCACACCCCGTTCTTTAAGAAACCTCAAAGTATCGCAATCGATACAATCCGGCCGTGTAGATATGCGAATATTGCTGATTTCAGCAGTATTTAAATAAGAACTCACCGCCCTCAGGTATTTATCCTGTTCCTTTTTGTCTACAGCAGTAAAGCTCCCCCCGTAAAATGCCACTTCCACCTTATTGGAGCCCCGGGGGAAAGTAGCCAAATATTCATCTATGGTATCAATTACATCAGCAGCAGACGGCACCTGATATTGCGAGGTAATCCTGTTCTGGTCGCAGAATATGCAGTTAAAAGGACATCCGAGATGTGGAATAAAAATAGGTATAATACGATGTTTCATAGCTAATGTTCCTTTTCCAAGCCAATCTTAGCAAGTAAAGAGCGGTTCTTCAAAACCTTCTCTGCCGCGTTCTGCTCCGCTTCTTTCTTGCTTTTCCCTTCCCCAGTAGCTAACAGCTGTTCCTTATAAAATACACCTGCAGTAAAATTTTTGCAGTGGGCCGGCCCGCTTTCTTTTAGAATATTATAAGTTACATTTTCCTTATTCCTGGCCTGCACGATCTCCTGCAGTTTTGACTTATAATCGTAATAATCTCCACTTGCAGTCTTTGTAATGATGTCCTTGAGGTGCTTCAAGACAAAATCCCTCGCTGAATCATAACCCTGATCAAGATAAACAGCGCCGATAACCGCTTCCACGGTATCAGCCAGTATAGATTTTCTTTTTCTGCCGCCGGACATCTCTTCTCCTTTGCCAAGGAGCAAATAATCTCCTAAATTGATTGTTTTAGCCACATTCAGCAGAGCTTTCTCGCATACAACTTTCGCCCTTATTTTAGTTAATTCTCCCTCTCCCTTCTGAGGATAATTTTTGTAAAGATACTCCGCAACTATGAAGTTTAAAACCGCATCTCCGAGAAATTCCAGCCTCTGATTGTTATCGCTGATACCCTTCTGCTGAGCATAAGACGGATGGGTCAGCGCTGTATATATTAATTTTTCCTGGTTAAAAACCATCCCATTGTCCCTTAGAAAATCGTGTCCTGACTTGCTCTTATTGCTCATCCTTCACCTGTTGCAGGTAGTCATACAGGGCGCTGACAAGGGAACCAATGGTGGGATAGCTTCCCAGGTCCTCTTCTGGAAATTCCACATCATAAATATCTTCCAAAGCCATAATCATTTCAACTATATCAATAGAATCAGCTCCAATTTCTTCAAAAGCGGTATCCAGCTCGATATCTTCCGGATCTATATCCAATTGTTCAGCCAGTATCTTTACAGCCAACTCAAAAAAATCGTCCATTACACATCCCTCCAGTATCCTTTTGATATAGAAACCTGTGAAAAAAACTCTTAAAAACACGGTTTTTTTTTATATATTATAATCATACCAACTTACTTAATGCATCCTGCTGTTTTTTAACAATTTCATTTTTAATGCAGTCTTCAGCTACTCTCATGCCATTGAAAACAGCTTCCCTTTTCGAACTCCCGTGACACACTATACTCACCCCGTTAACTCCCAGAAGCGGAGCACCCCCGATTTTAGCATAATCCCATTCGCCAAAAACCTTAAGGGGCTTCCCTCCCAGTTCTTTTGTAATCATACGAGCCATAAATATAGCCATACCTTCAATGGTTTTCAGCAATATATTGCCCGTAAAACCATCACATACTATAACATCACTTTTGGCGCTAAACAGCTCTCTACCCTCTATATTACCGATGAAGTTAAGAGCATTTTGTCCGCGCAAAAGAGAATAAGTTTCTACAGCCAAGGCATTTCCTTTGCCTTCTTCCTCCCCATTGTTCAGCAAGGATATTCGCGGATTTTCAATTCCCAACAATATGGAAGCGTAAGCCTTCCCTAGAAAAGCAAACTGCAGTAATTGCTTCGGCTTACAATCAACATTTGCACCCGCATCGATCAAAAGAGAAAAACTGCCGGCAGAATTGGGTATGGATGTAACAATAGGCGGACGCTCAATACCCTCCATTCTTCCGAGAATAAATAAAGCGGCAGCCATCTGAGCTCCGGTATTGCCACAGGAAATAACGGCATCAGCTGTATTTTCCTTTACCAGTTTGGTAGCCACCACTATAGAAGAATTGCTTTTCTTGCGTATCGCGGTTGCCGGTGATTCATCCATGCCGATAGTTTCGGGAGCATCAACAACCACAACCTGGGAGGAAGTATAATCATAAGATTTCAGTTCTTTTTCAACCGACTCCCTCTCCCCGACGAGTAAAACCTGGGACCCACTCTCTTGGGCCCATTTTAAAGCTCCGGCTATTACTTCTTCAGGAGCATAGTCCCCACCCATAACGTCTACAGCTATTCTCATAATATTCCTCCTTAACAAATAGGAGAGGCAGAATGTAAGACGTTTAAAACAGTAAGATCTATTTTAAACATCTTGTGCAAAACACGGAATTTCTAGTTTCTAGAACCTGGTTCCCGGCACCTAATCTCTAACATCTTACATCCTGCTTCTAATATCCAACGTCTTAAAAACAAAAAGTAAGAATTTGGCCTTTAAAAGACCCTAAACTTACTTTTTGGCTAAGTTTATTACTATCTATAGTGTAACACTCTTACTTTTATAATAGCCACAATTCAAACATGCACGATGAGGCATTTTAAGCTCGTGACACTGCGGACATTCAACGAGGCCCGGCTTTTTGATCTTTCGCCATTCGGAGCGCCTCTTATTTTTTCTGGAATGTGACTGCCTCTTCTTAGGTACCCCCATTATTTTACCTCCTTCCGGTTACTAATTGTCCTAGTTTTTCCCAGCGCGGGTCAATAGCTTCCCGTTCACAATGACACTCTTCGATATTTTTGTCTGCGCCACATATAGGACACAGACCTTTGCATCCCTCATTGCAGAGAAGGTTGAGCGGAATCTCTGTATAAACAGCTCCCTCAACATATGGTTGCACATCGACTTCGTCCTGGTCAAAAAATATTACATCTTCCCGGGAATCAGAATATTCCTCTTTATACACCGACTCTACCATAGTAATATTTAAATCCGTTCTTATGGGATATGAAATCTGCTTGAGGCAGCGAGAACAATTCAGCTGCAGCACCGTATACACCTTCGCACGCCCGACAAAAATTTTGCCGGTATTTTCCACCACAACATTTACATCCAGCGGTGCCAGGAATCTGCCGCCAACATCACCCAGAAATTCGTCTCTGCCTTCTTCTAGAAAACGAAACTCCTCGCTTTCCCGCGGATGAAGCTTTAGCCTTTTCAGGTTAATTTTCATAAAACACACCCCATAAAAAACACCAGGATAATTATAGTCTGCATATATCATTATTGTCAACGAAGGACTTGATTACCCTAAAGTATATAACAAAAAGAAGGCGGAAATAAATCCCGCCCCTTCACTGTAAAAGTTATTTTAATTAAGAGGATTTCGTCAGATCATAAGTATCGCAAGCGATAACCAGTTCTTCATTTGTAGGAATGACGAATATTCTGACCTTTGAATCCTCAGTAGCGACATCTACTTCTTTACCCCTGACATTATTTTTCTCGCTATCTATCTTTATTCCTAAGTAATCAAGGTCTTTACAGATGTTTTCACGAATATCGATTCCGTTTTCACCAACACCGGCAGTAAATACAAGACAATCACAGCCATTAAGTTTGGCTATATAATTACCAATATAGCCCCTGACCTTATTATAATAAACCTTCAGGGCAATTTGCGCTCTTTCGTTGCCAGATGCAGCCGCTTCCAGAACATCTCTGAGGTCGTTGGAAACTCCGGACAAGCCTAGCATACCTGATTTTTTATTAAAGAAATTATTGGCTTCCTGAGCATTCATGCCCATTTTTTCCATAAGGAAAAACACTATAGCAGGATCAATATCACCTGATCTGGTGCCCATCACCAGGCCCTCCAGAGGTGTAAAGCCCATCGACGTATCTACTACCTTGCCGTCCTTAATAGCTGCCATACTAGCACCATTACCAAGATGCAAAGTGATAATCTTACATTCTTCGTAAGGTTTCCCTAGCATATCGGCAGCCCGGTGAGACACGTAAAAATGCGATGTCCCATGAAAACCGTATCTGCGGACCCGGTATTTGTCATAGACCTCGTAAGGAAGAGCGTACATGTAGCTCTCCGGCGGCATAGTCTGGTGGAAAGCTGTATCAAAAACTGCTACGTGAGGCACATTGGGCATCAATTCCTGACAAGCCTCAATTCCCATTAGATTAGGAGGATTATGTAGAGGAGCAATGTCAAAACATTCCCTGATGACCTCCTTAACCCTTTCGTCAATTACGGTTGACTCGGCAAAATGTTCACCCCCGTGAACAACGCGATGCCCGACAGCCCCAATATCATCCATGCTCTCAATACAACCATATTCAGGATTTACCAGGGCTTCAAGCACCAACTTCATTCCTTCTGTATGATTAGGAAGATCCTTTTTTATCAGCACTTCGTCTTTACCCACCGGTTCATGCTTCAAAGTAGTCCCAGGAATCCCCACGCGGTCCAATAACCCCACAGCTAAAAGCGATTCATCCGTCATATCACGTACCTGGTACTTGATCGATGAACTACCACAGTTCACTACTAGAATTTTCATTACAAACCATACCTCCCCATTTTTTTAAAAATTAAGAGAAAATATAATAATCTCCCTCTACCTAAGCATTTTCGACTAGGCTCTTACCGCAGTCATGGCTACGACATTAACTATATCTTCCACACTACAGCCCCTGGAAAGATCATTCACCGGCTTCGCTATCCCTTGTAATATCGGGCCAATAGCCTCTGCCTTAGCAAGTCTTTGCACCAATTTGTACCCTATGTTGCCAGCCTGTAAATCCGGGAATATTAAAATATTACACTTACCAGCTACAGGGCTGCCTGGAGCTTTTGAGTCACCGACTTTAGGAACAATTGCAGCATCTGCCTGGAATTCCCCGTCAACTTTTAATTCAGGAAATCTTTCCTTGGCAATTGCAGTCGCTTGGGCGACCTTATCAACCAGTTCATGACTAGCACTGCCCTTGGTAGAGAAAGACAGCATCCCAATCTTAGGTTCACTAATACCGCAAAGGTCAACAGCCGTTCCAACTGAAGCTTTCGCAAACTCTGCCATTTGTTCAGCTGTAGGCACGGGCGTTACAGCACAGTCAGCAAAAACGAAAATACCATCGGCACCAAACTCACAATCAGGAACAATCATAATAAATGCGCCCGAAACAGCAGATATACCAGGAGCAGTCTTAATTATCTGCAAAGCCGGCCTCAAAACATTCCCGGTAGTGTTTTCAGCTCCAGCTACTTCCCCGTCTGCTTTCCCCATTTTTACCATCATTGAAGCGAAATAAAGCGGGTTCAACATAGTGCTTTTGGCTTTGTCCAGATCTACTCCTTTATCCTTGCGCATTTCATAGAAATTCTGAACAAAATCATCGAAGAAAGGCGATTTAGCAGGGTCAATTATTTCGGCGCCCGAAATATCCGCCTCGATTTTAGCAGCCAACTCCCTTATCTCACTCTCGTTTCCTAAAAGAATGGGATGAGCTATTTGCGCATCTACTATACCCCTAACAGCTTTAAGGGTTCTCTCCTCCGTCCCTTCGGGAAGAACAATCGTTTTTTCCTTTTTTGATGCCTTTTCCTTAATTTCTGCCAACAGACTCATTTTCCAACCTCCCCAAAAATTTATTTATGCCAAAATTCCCTAGTTAATTCTAGCATAAATAAACGAAATAGTGATAAAATTCATTATACTAAAACGACTACACCAAAAAGGAGTTTCACATGGCTGTCCTGGGTATTGTGGCCGAGTACAATCCTTTCCATAATGGGCACTTACATCTGTTAAATGAAGCCAATAAAGCAGCAGATTTTTCTGCAACTGTCTGTGTTATGAGCGGCAATTTCTTGCAACGAGGAGAGCCGGCAATTTGTGATAAATGGGCCCGAGCCGAAATGGCTTTAAAATGTGGAGTGGATCTGGTTATCGAACTTCCTTTCTGCTTTGCCGTCAGGAGTGCATATCACTTCGCTAAAAACGCTGTTGAACTTTTATACAGAACAGGTGTAGTTACCCATATAGCTTTTGGCAGTGAAAGTGGCCACATTCACACACTAAAAACCCTAGCCACCCTGCTTACAAACGAACCGGAGCAATATAAAGCCTTATTGAAAAAATACCTTTCCCAAGGTTTGAGTTTTCCCCTAGCCCGCTCGAGAGCGCTGCAACATTTTCTGGGCAATGACATAAGTAAACTGCATGAGGTATTATCAGGTCCAAATAACATACTCGCTATTGAATATCTGCGCGCTATCGAGGAAAGAAATATTCCCCTAATACCCCTGACTGTCGCCCGAAAGGGTTCAGCTTACCACAGCACTGACCTTTCTAAATACGCCAGCGCAACTGCTATCCGCAAAGCTCTAACAAAAAATAACGGCATAGAAGTAGTAACTGCGGCCTTACCTCCCAGCAGTTTAGACATACTGACCAGGGAAATAAGATCGGGACACGCACCTGTACTGTTTAATTCCCTCGAACAGGCAATACTCGCAAAGCTGCGTACTATATCCACTAACGATCTTAAAGCGATCTATGAGGTATCTGAAGGTCTGGAACACCGCTTCAAAAATGCAGCTACTTCCTGCAGCACGCTAGACGAACTCAGACAACTGGTAAAATCTAAACGTTATAACCTTACCCGTATCAATCGGACACTGCTGTATTCACTTTTTAATCTCACCAAAAACCAAGCCCATCTATTTGATCAGCACGGACCTTTATACTTACACATTTTAGGGTTTTCTACAAAAGGACAAAAAATCCTGCAAAAAATTAAAATTAAATCACAGGTAAAAATATTCCATCGTGGAAGAGACATAAAAGACGCATTTGATGAAAACCAAGATAATGTCTTAGGCAACATGGTCTGTTTAGATGTTCGCGCAACTGATGTATACAGTCTCCTGCTGCCCAATATTAAGGCCAGAAAAGGAGGCAAAGATTTTACTACCTCTCCTGTTATGGCTTGATCACTTTACGAAAAGCAGAACACAAATCGCTGAATCAAGAGACGAAATGATATGTCCCGCACTGAACGCGATCATAATTTCTCTATTTTTTGAAAAATTTCGCCCAGCTTAGCTTCAGCCGCCTTCCTCCCCAAATCTACAAGTTCCCGAGACTTCTCAAAACTCCTGGAGGAAAAGCTGCCAACTTCTGGTTGGATTAGCACATCGGCTTTTTTTTGTACTAAATCAAAATGCTGTTTCTGCATTATATCAATCGAAGTGAGGATTACATCGAGAATATTATTAATTGCTACATTTTTCCCAGTGCAAAAAGTTACATCAACAGCGATTACTACATCAGCTCCGCGGCTTCGGGCTACTTCCACCGGCAAGCGGTCAAGTACCGCACCGTCCACCAACAGCATGTCGTCACGCTTTACCGGAGAAAAAATTCCAGGTATAGATATGCTGGCTCTAATGGCCTCGGAAACCAAGCCTTCTTCCAGGATTACTTTTTTACCCGATAAAAGGTCGGTCGCAACTACACTCAAAGGTATGGATATATCTTCAAAAGTCTTCTTCTTGGTCAAGAGATTTAAAAGCGTGATGATTTTTTTGTCGGCTATAAAACCAGTGCGCGGCAATCCTATATCAAAAAAAATATTGGTGTCCATATGCTCTATCATTTTATCGAGCATGTAAAGGTCACTCCCGCATGCATAAAAACCGCCTATCATAGCCCCCATACTGCTGCCTATTATACAGTCAAAAGGGATATTATTTTCAACTAACACCTGGAGAACTCCAATATGAGCCAGTCCCCTGGCACTTCCGGCTCCCAGCACAAGGGCAACTTTAGGACGACTATTAGGCATCCGCACCTTCCCTCCTAACTTGCGATTTACCTTTCGCTATTTCGATGTATCAAATATTAAATATTGATTTCACTGCTGAAAGTTATAATCTGCTGGTTTAAATGTATAAATATTCGGCGCCAGACTTCCGCATGGGCAACACCATCCGCTTGTCTTGCGACGAAAGGGGTACCAGGCTAACTTAGGGTTTTTGCAGCAGAATCAATATTTTATTTGCATTTTGAGCACTTCTAAAATTCTTTCTTTATGTCATATATATTTATAAAATAATACCTGGCAACCAGCTAAAAGCAATGGCTTTCATCTCGCCAGACCTCAATCTCGAACTAACCAGCATAGCACGAAAACTTTAGTACGCTCTTTACGTTGGATTACGGGGAATACGAGCTGATCAAACAAGTTCCCTGTGTAAAAATTACGGAGTTTGATAAATGAGGCGATTTTCGGTTGTTTTTTTTGTTATTATAGTATTAATTTTAACTGTTTTCATGATTATCAATCCTCAAGAGACAGTCAAAGCATCTTCAAACGGTCTAAAGCTTTGGTTATACGTAGTTGTTCCAGCTCTGCTTCCTTTTTTTATTGCAGCAGAGCTGCTAGTGAACCTGGGCTTCATAAGTTTCCTTGGTGTCCTCCTGGACCCGGTAATGAAACCTATTTTCCGGCTTCCGGGATGCAGTTCCCTAGTGGTTGTTATGGGCTTTACCTCTGGTTTCCCTATGGGAGCAATTCTAACCAGGAAGCTGCTAGACGATAAACTGCTAACAGTTGATGAAGCAGAACGCCTAGTGTCTTTCACCAATAATTCCAGTCCCCTGTTTATATTAGGAGCAGTAGGAATAGGAATGTTCGGCTCTGCAAGCCTAGGATACCTGCTAGCTGTTTCCCTTTACCTCTCCAACCTTTTGGTAGGCCTTATGTGGAGGTTCAGGGCAACAGAACCTGTATCCTCCAATAAACCAACATATGCATTATTAAAGAATGCCTGCCAAAACCTGTTGAAAATATCCAGCAATAATGCGCCGATTGGGAAAGTGCTAGGAGATGCAGTAAAAAACAGTCTAAACAACATACTTGCCATTGCTGGCTTTATTATTTTATTTTCAGTTCTCACCCGCATGTTGACTGTGTGGGGAATAATGGACACTATGGCAATGCTGCTAATAAAAATTCTAGCAATTTTTAATGTATCTTATACCATAGCATATGGATTGGTAATGGGTATTTTTGAGATCACTATTGCAGCCCAAACTGTTGCTCTTGCTTCTCAAGGAGAAGTATTGTACAAATTGATGGCAGTAAGTGCAATCCTGGCTTTCAGCGGCTTTTCCGTAATTGCACAAGTCATGAGTTTTTTAGCCGGAACACCTATCAGATTTTCTTTCTACCTCCTATCACGCTTGGTGCAAATCGGGCTTTCCCTTATAATAACTTTGCTTGGCTATCACTTCTTTATTGTGGAAAAACAAGCAATCTCTTCCCTTTCAATACCCGGCTATAAGCTCATATATTCGTTTGACGCGTGGGGCACCTCTCTATTCTGTCTATTATTGGGTCTGGGAATAATCGCCTTCATGATGCTGGTCAGCTTTTTAGTCAACAATCGCTAAACATCATTTTTATCCAATGCTTCTCTTATTTCGTACTTCCCTTCTTGAATAACATCCAAGCCTTTTTTTAAAATTATTTCTATGTGAGAAAGCACTTCATCGGCATATTCATTCGCATCCTTGCGGATTTCCAAAGCCACTTTCTCAGCTTTGGCTACAATTTCTTCTGCCATTTCCATGGCATTTTTTGTAATTTCACTGTCATTTACCATACGAGCAACCTTATCTTTAGATTGTTCCATATACTCTTCAGCACTTGCACACGCCTCTTGTATTATTCTGTCCTTCTCCGCGATTACTCTGCGGGCTGTTTCTAGCTCCTCCGGTAATATAGCCCTTATTCTATCTAAACGCTCTAAAAAACTAAACGTCTCTATTAAGCCCTTACCGTTCGAAAAAGGTATTTTTTTACTTTCCTTCAACATAAGCTCAAGCTCATCAAGTATTCTAAAAACCTCCATCATCTATCCATGGCCTCCTCACTCAAGCAATAATAGTGCAAACTGGATTCTCCATAATCGTTGATTCTATATTTAACAAGTCGACTTAGTCGAGACGGAAGTTCTCTCTTCCTCCTAGTCCTTATTATTAGTATACCTTTCTCGGTTAAAATGTCAGCTTTATTTAGAGCATTAATTACTTTGTCAAAGATTGCATCGTCAGTAAAAGGAGGATCAGTATATATATATTTAAACTTCAAACCCCGCCTCTGAAGTATCTCGATAGCTTTAAATACATCACTGCGGTATACTTCGTATCCCTCTGCAAACCCGCAGCTTTTCAAATTATGCAAAATGGTTTTAACGGCATAGCGGTCGTTATCAATAAATATAACTTTATCGGCATCACGGCTCAACGCTTCGATCCCTACACTGCCGCTGCCAGCAAATAGATCTAAAAAAGCAGCACCTTTAATTTCAGGACCTATCACATTAAAAATCGCTTCTTTTATCATATCGGTAACAGGTCTGGTGTTCATCCCAGGAGGAACCTTTAAGCGTTTCCCCTTAGCTTTACCGGTAATAACCCTCATTTTTATCCCGCTCCTTTTTCAATTTCGCTAGAACTGTTTAATTTCCTTTTTTTGTGTTTAATAAGAAAACAACTTTTTGGGGATGAATGAAGACTCAATGTCAGCGCCCGGACTCAAGCGCTCTTAAGCCTTCACCCTCCAAGTTATTTCCATCAGTGGTTATATCCTCGGGACATAGGGGGTAATATAGATTTTTTTTTAAATATTGTATATTATTTTTCTTATATGGGTATTATATTAAATGCCAGATAATAAAAATCTGGCAAACAAACCCTCCCCAACAATTTTACAAAATTCTCCTCTCCCCAAAATGGTGGCTAAAAAGCCACCATTTTTTTAACGTCAGGAACATATTATTGACAATTATACAGATAATATGTAAGAGGAGGTAATAAAATTGCACAATATCATAAAATTATTTAACTTGGATGTAGATTTGGCCGTAGAAGCTAGAGATCTGGTAAGAGGCACAGCTGATAGGGAAATCCCAGGAGTCGTAGAACAGGTTGAAAAGATGGAAAAAATCAAAATTACCACCATTACCATCAAAGACCAGCAAGGAGCTCATATGATGGGACGTCCCATCGGCAGTTATGTTACCATTGAGTCGCCGCCGCTAAAAATTAATGACCCTTATGTAAAAGATGAAATAATTGATGCCATGGAAAAAAACATGAACTTTCTATTTAACAGTCGCTTAAAAACAGATGATACCGTTTTGTTAGTCGGACTGGGTAATTGGCGGGCCACTGCAGATTCTTTAGGCCCCAAATTTATTGAATACAGTCCTATTACCAGACATTACCATCATTATGCGCCGGAAGCTTTAGTAGAAGGAATGAGACCTGTCTGTGGTATAGCACCCGGTGTGCTAGGAATAACAGGTTTGGAGACTTTTGAAGTGGTAGAAGGCATTGTAAACAAAATTAAGCCAGCTCTGTTAATCGTAGTTGACGCTCTTGCTGCTCAAAACGTTGAACGCATTGGAACAACCATACAGATGTCTAACACCGGTATACAACCCGGTGCTGGTATAGGCAATGCCCGTAAAGCTCTGGTAGAAGAGAAGTTAGGAATACCAGTAATAGCGATTGGATGTCCTACCATTGTAAATGCTTCTGTAATTGCCAACCAGGCCATACAAAAATTTTGCTTAAATACAGGTGCTATATATGATGATCTCAAAGCGATAGATTCTATTAAAAATGTCCTTTCCTACTTCGGGGGCAGTCTTGCTGTTACCCCCAAAGAAATAGATGAAATCATCGAAAACAGCGCCCGGATTATCTCTATGGGAGTAGCCAAATCCCTATTCCCTAGTATATCGCAGGAACAGTTAGAATTGTACGCAACTTAACAGACATTCAGCTTTTGCAGCATAATACCTTATGTTATTAACACTTACTCCGAGCGACTCAACTGGCAACAGTTTTTCCGCTTGTTTGCAATTGAAAACAAGCGGATAAAATTCCATCCGCTTGTTAACTTAGTATACTTTTATTAAATAATTACTCTCTTAGCTATCTTTGCTGACTTTGTTGATTCTGCTGTTTTACCTGGTTAAGATCCTGATACAGAGGTTCGGCCTGTTCTCCAGCTTGTCTTTTCTGATAGTCATAAATCATCTTCTTGACCATCTGACCGCCTATGCTGCCAGCTTGGCGGGCAGTTAAGTCCCCATTATATCCAGGTTGCAAAGTCACTCCTACCTCTTGGGCAGATTCATACTTAAACTGGTCCATCTGCTGTTTAGCTTGGGGTACTAAAATTTTATTTCTGGCCATTTTGGTTTCACCTCCTTTTTTAATGTAGTCTTATTTTGTCCTGCAACAAAACTTATATGCTAGAAGTATTTTCAAGAGTTTTTATATTTTTTTCTTTTTTTGAGGTTTTCTTATTAAACCCATTTCTTGACTGGTTTCAAATTTGAGTTTTTTTACCTTTCTGTCAAATGATTTTGATGCCATTATTTCCCTCCATATCTAATTTTTCAAAAAAATAATACTGCTCGCTTTTTTGCTTGCAGTATTATCATCCTTAATTTGTCGGCAAATTATTTTGCTATTTTTTTCCTTTAATTACACCTGTAACTATATCTGCTTTCTTTATATTTCTTACTTTGTAATTTCATTAACCTTAAACCGTTAATAACCTTCAGCAGTTGCATCTTTATTCTACTGAAATCAGATAATTATAATATGGCTGCCCCCCATGATATAACTCTATTTCACAATCGGGATAGATTTCAGCTATATTTTCCTGAACCTGCAGTGCCTCCTCTTCCGTAACATCACTCCCGTAAATGACGGTTATTAACTGACTTTCAGATTCTACCATCTTTGCCAAAAGTTTCTCTACCGTTTCTGCAGCATTATCAGCAGTTAACTCAATTTCGTCTTCCACAATACCTATAGCGTCTCCTTCTTTAATATCAAGCCCATTTATTGATGAATCCCTCACCGCGTAGGTTACTTCTGCATATTTTATATTTTTAATTTCCTCAAGCATTGCTTCGTAAATCTGATCAATATCACCCATTTGCTCATAAACCATAAGAGCGGCAATCGCCTGCATCACTGACTTGGTAGGAATTACACGCACGTCTTTATCGCACAGATCTCCTGCCTGCCTGGCAGCCATAATAACATTGCTGTTGTTAGGCAAAACAATTATTGATTTGGCATTGACCTTATTATAGGCATTTAACAAATCTTCGGTGCTGGGATTAAATGTCTGCCCTCCTTCAACAACCGCATCTACGCCCAGGCTTTTTAATATTCCAACAACTCCTTCCCCTCCAGCAACAGCAACCACCCCTATTTCTTTGTCAAATTCTGCGTTTTGCTTAACTTCTCCCCAATTCTTTAAGTGTTCATGAACTTCTTCCAGCATATTATTTATCTTTATATCACTCAAACTTCCCCATTGCAAACAAGTTTCCAGCACCTCACCCGGGTGATTTGAGTGGATATGTACCTTTACCATATTATCATCTCCGCCTATAACTACTATGGAATCTCCAAGAGGACGCAGGTGACTTTTTATCTCTTCAGGATTAAGCTGTTCCCCCTTGAGCAGCATTTCTGTGCAGTACTGAAATTCAAGTTCGACAACTGCCTTCCTTACTCTTTCCTCTCTAGACAACAATTGTTCTTCCTGATAACTATCAAGCGGTATCTCTTTTTCTTGTGCAAGACCCTCAAGCAGACCTTCCAAAAACAATAAAAAACCTTGCCCTCCAGCATCCACTACTCCCGCTTCTTTTAAGATCGGCAACATATCTGGTGTTTTCTCCAAGGTCGCATAACCCGCCTTTATCCCTGCAAGGAGAGTAGCAACAACATCACTGTCTTGCCTCGCCGCTTTTTCACAAGCTTCAGCAGTCTCTCTTATAACGGTTAACATAGTCCCTTCCACGGGTTTCATTACTGCCTTGTAAGCAGTTTCTGAGCCAGACTTAAGCGCCGAAGCCAAATCTAAAGCATCAGCCTGCTCTTTTTCTTCCAATACCCTCGCAACACCGCGAAAAACCTGGGACAATATTACTCCTGAATTACCCCTGGCTCCCATTAAAGATCCCCTAGATATAGCTTTAGCAATTTGCCCTAGAGGATTTTCATAGTTTTTTTCTCCTTCTCTAACAGCTGTTCGCAAGGTCAGGTACATATTAGTGCCGGTATCCCCGTCTGGAACTGGAAAAATATTCAGCAAGTTAACTTTCTCCCGGTTATTTTCCAATTTTATGCAACCTGCTTTAACACCCTTCAGCAAATCGTTTCCGTCAATATAGCTCAAACGCAACTCCTATCCTCCCCTATTTCTCTCTTAATACTTTTACTCCTTTGACATTTACATTAACAGAAGCCACTTTTAATCCCGCAATCTTTTCTAAAACATAAGTGACTTTTTGCATAACATTATAGGCTACTTCACTAACTTTAACGCCATAACCAACTATAACGTGCACGTCAACCACTAACCCGTCCTCGGTAGACAAAACCTCTACCCCTTTGCGAATAGATTCCCTTCCCAAAATACTCGTTATTCCTGACTGGATGTTAAGAGGAACCATGCCTACCAGGCCGTAACAGTCGACAGCAGCCAACCCCGCTATAGTTTCCACCGCTTCTTTAGAAACCAAAATTTCTCCCATCTCTGTGGTTTTGATTTTGTACATAAAATTCCCTCCTGTTTAATATATTCGTAATTCTTCAGAACCTGTATTTATTCCTCCTTCTTGCTCTTTACTGTTAGCTTTGGTATAATGCTAAAGTGTATGTAAAAAAGAGGAGGCAAGAATTATGGCAAAGTGTGAAATTTGTGGGAAAGGTGTAAATTTTGGCAAAAAATACAGCCACTCTCACATACGGACTAACCGAAGATGGAAACCAAACATTCAGCGAGTCAAAGCGATAGTAAACAACTCACCTCAAAAAATCTATGTTTGCACCCGCTGCCTGCGTTCTGGAAAAATCCAGAGAGCTGTTTAACAGACTAGCCTTAGATAAATTTAAGTCTAAGGCTTCTTACTTTTCGATCAACAGTATAATCATTATCTTCTTTTATGAATGACCAATTCTATTATTTACCAAAATCGACCTGTAGGTTCGATAATGCATAAACCATAATAGTTAACAATGTGACTCTTTTATAATTATAATTTCTCTCTGGTTTCCATTATACCTTGAAAAAATTATATTACGTAAAATACAAAAATTTTTAAAATCAAGCAAGCCTCTGTATTTATATATTACACTAAATAAAATGAGACATTCCCTCAAGAATGTGATATCCCCTAAAAATTAGCGCAATATAATATTTCCCTGCTTCCTAAAACTCAGGAAACGGATACAGTGGCAGCCTTTCTTTTTTTGTTTTTGCAGAAACATTCGATGGCCCTGTTCCAACACCCCAAATAATTAATGTGCTGAATAGGATTTTCTCAAATATCTGCCGAATATATGCTTTAAAAAATCACTCCAACAGAAGGTGAGAAAAGCATGAAATCCCAAGGAAAAATAACGATCTTAAGCGGACCGTCTTGTGTAGGAAAAAGCCCCTTATATCAAGCATTGAAAAAATTCTACCCTGAATTGGAGCAAAAGCTCAACAAATTAATATTGTATAACAGCCGCAGCCCCAGACCCGGTGAGAAGGAGGGCGTAGATTACTACTTCCGTTCAAGAGAAGAACTCAAAAACCTGGGAAAACGCAAGGACTTCCTTCTTATTGAGGTAAGGGGAGATCTTCAAGGACTAGATCTTAGAGAACTTCAACTCTCTCTGGAACGAGGAGAAAATGTCTTTTTTGAAGGCAATCCCTTTGTCCCGCAGGCTATTTGGAATCTTCCGGAAACAGCTGAATTCGAAATGACTAAAGTCTTTCTATCTCCTCTATCCAGAGAAGAGATAATCTGGCTCAAAGAGCTGTCAGTAGATCTCCCGTCACTGCTGACTGATATTATGCGCCGCAAACTTTTGCGCAGAACTCAACGGCAAAAAGGTATTTTATCGCTACCAGATCTGGAGAATATTGAAAAAAGAGCGCACAGTGCTGCCCAAGAACTTAAGATCGCTTGGCAGTTTGACTGGATAATTCCCAACCATGACGGGGAAGACAGTGATAATTGGAGTGCTTTTTATTTCCCAATAGGCGATGCCCGAAAAGCCTTGCTCAGTTTTGCTGCTATTCTTGCCGGAAAAGAGCCTCATGGCGCTGAACGCTGGGAGCGCGGTTTGTGGCCTGATTAAAATCCTTTTATAACTAACATATGACTTTGCTGTAAAAACCTTTCGTTATCCTGTTTAAATGTATAAATGTGCAGAAACCTGCTGGCAAGCATGGGAGCGGCAGCCCGCGAAGGTAAAGCGGCGAATTAAGATAGACGGCTCAGTTATTAAACACTGGATCTCCCTCAACTTCTGGCTTTGGTATCGTGTCATGTCTACAGTATACGGTGTTTTGTCAGGAGATTATTTATTCACGCCTTTTTAAGTCCCATTTGCAATTTACATGCATACAATAATAAAAAGTGTAGCAAGAATTTATTCCCATTTAAGCATTATTAGCTTATCTTGTGCATTAAAAAATTTTTCATAAATATAACGCTTAACAGCACGAGGAGTGTTTTTCATGAAAACGGTCATTTTGGCAGCTGGTAGAGGAATAAGGATCAGGCAATATAACTTACTACCAAAATGTCTTTTGAAAATTGGCGATGAGCAGATACTCGGCAGAACAATTCGAATACTCAAACAATCCAGAATAAATGACATCATAGTAGTAAGCGGCTATAGGGAAGAAATTCTTAAAGAGCTTTATCCTGACCTAACATATATATCCAACCCTTTTTACAACGTTACGAATACCCTAGCATCTCTGCTGCTAGGCCTGACTGCTCAAAACTTCAGCGAAGACATTATCGTTATCAACGGAGATACAGTCTTTGAAGACAGCTTGATTGAGAAACTTTTGTCGATAGAAGATAACGCCTTTGCTGTTCAAAAAATAAAACCGACAGGAGAAGAAGTTAAGGTCCGTATTGATACCGACGGCAAAATTATAAATATCGGCAAGTGGCTGGTAAATTCTGATTTAGAAGCCGTAGGGGTATATAAGCTTCATCCCAGCCTAGCGTACGATGTTTACCAGACCGGAGGTTTAATGAGCGATTTTTTCAAGGTTTACTATGAAGACGCTTTTGACAGAGTAATACGGCATTATAATGTTGAGCCGGTGTTCACAGCGGCAGAAGATATTGATACCTGGGACGACTACCAAAAAGCCAGGGAGCGTTTTGAGTAATGCGCTGTCTTGTAATATGCATTGACGCATTAGACCCGAAATTGGCCGAGAAATATAATCTGTTTAAAAGACTGCATGGAGAGCGGGGATTGGTTTGGACCCAGTCAGCCAGGGAAAATAAACCTATTTCTTCTGCCAAATCCTGGACATGTATATATACGGGTTCTACTGAACAAGAGCTAGACCACCTTATTTATGTGCAGGACAGAAATAAATCTATTAGGTCAAATACGGTATCTGAAACCGGGAAGAAAACTATATGGAGCGACCTTTCAGACAGGGGATACAAAGTAGGAGTACTAGAGGGCTTGGCTACTGACATTGAGAGCATGCCTAAAAGACCGGGCAATTTTATATTAACCGGCATAGATAGAGAAAGGAAATGGTGGCCCCAAGATATAGATTTTATTTTGCCAGTCGAAAAATTGGAAAGAACCCTGCCATACCCGGTAGGGTACAGAACGATTATTGGCAGAAATATAGAATGGGAGGAAGTGCCGGAAAAAGAACTCGAGGAGAAAATGCCTGACTACTATTTTGGAATGTCTGAGTTTATTAAAATAAGGAATTCATACTTCATCCCCTCCATTCGCTCCTTATGCGAAAATTACTCTCCTGATTTTCTGCTGGTATTTCGCTATGAAATCGACCACCTGTGCCATATGCAGTGGCATGAACCTGGTAAAAATACAATACTCCGCGGCTATAAGCACATGGAAGATTTTGTATACCAGTTGCAACACTTTCTCAAACCAGACCACATAATAATTATATCCGACCATGGGATGGGAAAACTTAAATACACTTACAGACAGCAGAAAATAATTCATGGAGTTCCTGTAGATGTAGCAGCAGGAGATGCAGAGGTCATCGTATCCTGTGAACATGAAGGCCCCGGCTTTTTCCTGCTTACTGGCGTGACGAGTAAATATGCTGAACATAATGTCGAAGACATATATGATATCATCCTGGGTTTAATGTGAAATATCGTGAATAGTCAAATGTTAGACAGAAAAAGCTTTTTGCAGTAAGAGCTTAAAAATTACCTTGCAGAAAAGCGCGGGTCCTTTCATCCCGTGCACGGGTGAACAGGTCCTCGCAGCTTCCGTGTTCGATAATCTTACCGTCCCATAGAAAAAATATTTCTTCCGCCAATCTCCTGGCCTGGAAAAGATTATGTGTAACCATGATAACTGTTGTATTATACTGGGAATTAATAAACTTGATATAATGCTCAATGTCCATTGCACTGTTGGGTTCAAGGCTGGAAGTAGGCTCATCCAGGAAGAGTACCGCAGGTTTGACAGCTAATGCCCGGGCAATCGCGACCTTCTGGCGTTCTCCCCCGGAAAGCTTTTGGGCAGGGTAATCCGCAAAATCAGACATGCCCATTAATTCAAGGCATTCTTTTACTATTTTCCTTTGTTCTGGCTCCGGCCTTTTTCTTACTTTTAAACCGTAGGCAACATTATAATAAACTGATCCCTTGAACATGAAAGAAGTCTGGGTAACCATCGCCATGTGTCTTCTCAGGCGCACCAGCTGCGACTTGTTCCAGGAGACCTCTTCCCCGAAAACTTCTATCCTGCCGGAATCATTAACAGTAAGCAGGGACATTACCCGGAGCAGGGTGGTTTTCCCCGCTCCGTTGGGACCAAGGATGGTATATATGCGTCCTTTGTTTACTTCCATTTTTCTAATATTTAATACTTCACGTGATCTGTAGCGCTTGGTAACGTTATATAACCTGAATAGTGCCGCCATCCTTGAACGTCCTCTTTTCCAGTTTTAAAATTATCAGCATTGTCAGAAAGGCGATGAGTAACAATATCATGCCGATAGCAATAGCCCGGCTGTCATTTCCCATTCTTGTTTCCAAAACTATAGAAGTGGTCAAAACCCGTGTCTTGCCGGCAATATTACCTCCCACCATCATTACCGCGCCTACTTCCGCCATAAGCCTGCCCAGAGCTGTAGTAAGCGCGGCCACAATCCCCAGGCTGGATTCTTTTATAATAGTCCATGCTGCCTGCCTGCGGGTAGCCCCTAACATAGCAGCCGTATCATACACTTCTTGCGGTTGGGCCATTACTGCCCGGGCGGTTAAACCGCAGACAATAGGCAAAGCCAAGCAGACCTGGGCTATAACCATAGCGGCAGGAGTGAAGAGGAGCTGCAACTGCCCTAGGGGGCCTCTGTTGCTTAGAAAAAGAAACACGATTAACCCTGCGAGAACTGGAGGCAACCCCATTAAAGTATAGATTATGTTTAAAAAGATTTTCCTGCCCGGAATTCTTTTTAAAGCCAGGACAGAACCTAAGGGAATCCCTAGTATGGCAGCGATAATCAAAGCCGAAAAAGAAACTTGTAAAGACAGTAAGGTAATCTGGATGAGCTCCCTGTCAAGCGACATTATGAGTAGCAGCCCTTCTTTAATTCCCTGGTAGAATACAGCCATTTTTTATCCCCGTTTGTTCTGATTTCAGAAACTCTAAGATATCGCCTTATTCAACGTTTGGCACAAAAAGCGCCTGTCCAAACTCATCTTTGCCGTATTCGGCGATCATATCCTGTGCTTTTTTACTCGTTAACCATTCAATAAAAGCCGTAGCGCCTTCAAAATTGACATTAGGGTGTTTTTCTTTATTTACCGCTATAACTCCATACGGATTAAACAACAGCTCGTCTCCCTCAACCATCGCTTCCAACTCATATTTATCCCGGTTAAACAGGAAAGTCCCGCGATCGATGAGAGTGTACCCGTTCATCTCATTGGCCATGCGGAATGTATCCCCCATGCCCTTGCCAACAGAAACATACCATTCTCCCTCCGGAGTTATCCCGGCTGTTTCCCAAAGCTGCTTTTCTTTTTTGTGTGTTCCAGAGTCATCACCCCGGGACAGAAAGGTCGATTCAGTTTCAGAGATTGCAGTCAAAGCAGCAACGGCATCGTTTTCGCCCTTGATCCCTGCAGGGTCATCTTCAGGCCCTATTATCAAGAAATCATTATACATTACGTCTTTCCTGTTAACGCCAAATCCATCGGCAACAAATTGATCTTCAGCCGTGCGTGAGTGAACAAGTATAACATCTACGTCTCCTTTTTCTCCCAAGCCTATAGCTGCGCCTGTACCAACAGCAATGACTTCAACGTCATACCCTGTATCTTTTTTAAATTCAGGCAATAGAACGTCTAAAAGGCCCGAGTCTTCAGTGCTCGTTGTAGTAGCTAGTTTTATCGTTTGCTCTGCAGCCGATCCCTGGTCTGAACCAGTGTTACAGCCTAACAGCCCTGTTGTCAGAAATATAGCCATAAAAAACAGATGAAAAATCTTTTTCATAATAAAGCTCTACCTCCCAAAATAAATAACTGCGGAGAACATCAACTGCGCTTTTCAAACAGAAATCCGGAGCAAAAAAAAGGCTTCTTGCCGAAAGGCAAAAGAAACCCTCATCATCGTTTCATAGGCATCTTCTCCTTTCCAAACGGGAGGCATACCGGTTTCCCGACATACCCTATCGGTTTATACCCCCTGGCTTTTTTAAAAAAGCTGTAGGCATATAAACTCGGAGAAAATATACTTTGAATATTGGCACTGTCATTATTATCGAGCAAAACCGCATTTTTGTCAACATTGTTATCGCTGCCTGCAATTGCAAAATAAAAGACAGCCAAAAACCGAAAAGCAGCACGCCTGCATATAGATATCAACCTACAGATCTTTTAGTATCCGCTCGACGCAATTTTTCCCGGCTCTAGTCAACTTAACGCTGCTTAGGAATACCTCCACCGGACGCTGGCACATCCCCGCCCGGATAACATTAGCATTACAGATTAGACCTTTATTTAAAAGCTGTTCCACAGCTTCACTGAACACTGTAAAATCAAGGCCCAGCTTCTTGCTGTTTATCGTCCCCGATATATTAGACTGGTCTTTTTCTAATTCAGTATAGATTGCAAGTAATATTTTTTCTTCAGGGACCATTATCACTTTACCACCTCATCAAAGTCTGTTGCGTTTTAATTTAACTGCCATCAGGAAAAACAAATAAACATTGGTGTATACTTAAATAAGCAGTATCAACAAGGGAGGTAACCAGTGTTGCCACAACAGAGAAAACAGCGATTCTCTTACTGCCCCAAATGCGGCGGGAACCTCAGGTATCGATTTTACGAAGAAAGACCTCGATTAACCTGCAGTTCCTGTTCCTACGTTCTCTATGAAAATCCAATAGTAGGAGTCGCAGCTATCATTTTAAATGAAAATAAGCAAATATTACTTGGCAGAAGAAAAAACGGTAAATACTCCGGACTGTGGTGCATCCCCTGCGGTTATGTGGAATACGACGAAGACGTATATGACGCCGTTAAGCGAGAAATTAACGAAGAAACCGGTCTTGATATCGAGATAACCCGGCTATTTACAGTACAGTCTAATTTTCACGATCCTGAAAAACACAGTGTGGGAATCTGGTTTTTGGCTCACATAAAAAATGGTCAACCAATAGCCGGAGACGATTTGGATAAAGTAGCGTACTTCAACCTGGATGATGTCCCGCCATTAGCTTTTCCCACTGATAAAACAGTAATCGATTTTCTGTGTAAGGAAATAAAAGGTAGAAACAAAAGCAGTATTCACGGCTGAAAAATGCAGCTCTACGTTTAAGCAGCTCGTTTAAATAATTAAAAGCCGCTGTCTATACTTTTTTAAACGATTTCCAGCACTGTTTTCAAAAGCTTCTCCTGTAGCAGCTGTATCACATTTCCCTAATTGCAGCAGCATTACTTACCCAGTTCCTCTGCCAGGTTTTTGCTTTTCTCTGACAACGCCATCGCCAGGTCAGCCGCATCTTTATATTTGCCCAGTATTAAAGTAGAAGCTA
>JACIYB010000209.1 GCA_014360155.1 Syntrophomonadaceae bacterium | reverse complement strand
GATAAAAAAGAAATATGGCGAAGAGGGTATAACTGATCTTGTTGAAGGGATAAACGGCAAAGCGGAAATTACTGACGATACCCAAATGACTCTTTTTACTGCTGAAGGGATACTGCGGGCAGAAACAATGAGAAAAGAAAAAGGGATTTGCCCTACTCCAAGTGTTGTATATTATGCTTATCAAAGGTGGTTAAATACCCAAGGGTATCCAAGATTAAAAGATTGTAATCGGATATATGACGGGTGGCTGATAGGTGTTAAGGAACTTCATAAAAGAAGAGCACCGGGGAATTCTTGCTTATCTGCCTTATCAAGTGGAAAGCAGGGTACAATTGATGAGCCAATCAATAACAGCAAGGGGTGCGGGGGAGTTATACGTGTTGCCCCGGCAGGTTTGTTTTATCGAAAGGAAAGTGCATTTAGAATGGCGGCGGATTTTGCTGCACTTACTCATGGGCATCCGTCGGGTTATTTGTCAGCCGGTGCACTTGCATATATGATTGCAAGCATTATAGAAGGTCAGGATATTGAAACAGCAGTCAAAGACGCGCTTGCTGAGCTTAAGAGCCATAAAAAACATCAGGAGTGCACGCAGAGCTTGAACCAGGCTTTGGAACTGTCCAAGAGTGATATTTCTGATAGTAAAGCAATTGCTCGGCTCGGTGAAGGCTGGGTAGGAGAAGAGGCTTTAGGGATAGCGACCTATTGTGCATTGAAGTATACGGATGATTTCAAGAAGGCGTTAATTGCTGCTGTTAATCACAACGGAGACAGTGACAGCACCGGTGCCATCACCGGAAATATCCTTGGGGCATATTTGGGTTTAAGCAAAATTCCTGCAGAATGGATTGAGAAAGTTGAGTTGAAAGAGGTCATAATGCAAATGGCAGATGATTTGCTTATTGGTTACCAAGAGGGCAGTGAATGGCGGAACCGTTATCCCGGCTATTAGGAGGTATATTTTAAATGGAAAATAAGTCCAGACTTACGAAATTCATAACTGTCACTGGGACAGTACTCGTATGGCTTCCGATTTTCTTTACAATTGTAACCAGTATAGTTGGAACTGTTTTATCACATACATTTCGCTTTGACTACCTGATGCCAGCTGAGTTATTTCTTATCGCACTGGCGGGTGGATTGCTGCTTTTATGGGCGGCTAAACGGACGCAGCTTTATAAAGGCCCTATTAGCGGAAGCCTGGCTGCGATGACAGGGTTTCTTCTTGCTAGTCAGGTTGGTGCTGTTGTAACCGGTCTTGCTCATGGTGAACATGAGCCAACAGGCTGGCGAGTAGTACTGGTCCTTGCTTTACTCGCACTTTTTGTTTTGGCGAATATTGTGCTTGGTATTATGGGTATA
>JACIYB010000208.1 GCA_014360155.1 Syntrophomonadaceae bacterium | reverse complement strand
GCCGTCGAACAGTTGAATACGCAACCGGAGGTTTCCCAAAGAAGGTTTATGGAGGCAGATTTATTTCCGCGGAAGATGTAAACGCCCAATAAGGCAAATCCAGCGGACGTGCGGACGTGGCAGACCGCGCCGCTGATTTGCGGCGAACGGGGCTTGCGGCTGTGCCGCATATTCGCCCGCCTGCGGCGGTCGAGCACGCGGTGGGAGGTGACGGGCCTTCGACAAGCAAGCTTGCCTCCGGCCTCGCACCTCAGCCGCGAGCCCCGTTATGCCCATCATATGAGAAAGGAGATTGATTGAAATGGAACAAGTTCTTAAAAGTCTTACATTAGATTATTTGGGAAATGGAAAACATAAAATATCGCCGGAGAAGTTTTTCGATATGAAGGAATGTCTTCTATTGGATGTTCGATCAAAAGAAGAATCAGATTCCATCTCTATAAAATTGGAGCATCATCCTAATGTGGAATCTTTAAACATACCGATTAACGAAATTCCTGACAGAATTGATGAAATTCCAAAGACAAAATTCATAGGTGTATTCTGTTCTGCAAATGTCAGGTCGTCTATTGTCTATGCCTATCTACTGTCAAAAGGATTCCCGGAGGTACGCATTGTTGAAGGCGGATATTCTGCTCTGACAGAAGCCTTGAAGCCGGGACAGGTTCTCAAGGTCATTAAAAGCAAAAAATGAAGGGGGACTATTAGATGACAAATCTTATTATAGTAAGTTCTCTCATTTTTATCGTTGCTATTGCAATGACAATGGTCGGTAAAGGCGGAGGGAATTTCTATGTTGTAATTCTGGCAATGGCCAATATTCCAATGCACGAGGCAGCAACAACAGGTCAGTTTATTCTTTTTTCAGCTTCTGTTGCGGCAATGATTATTTTTCAAAAAAATAAGTCTGTATCATGGGTACTGGCTGTTCTGATCGGTATATTTACAGCCTTGTCAGCACTTGGAGGAGGATATTTTTCTCATTTGTTCAGCGGATTTTCATTAAAGCTGATATTTGCTGTTATGTTATTGATAGCAGGAATAGTAATGTTGATTCCTGTTTCAGAAAATCAAACCATGCCAAAAAACAAGCATTTAGGAATTATAAGTATTAAATCTGGCAATGAAATTTATAATGTAAATTTATGGGTTGCTTTGCCGATTACTGTTTTAACAGGTTTTGGTTCTGGGATGGCCGGAGTTTCAGGAGGGTCTTTTCTGGTTCCGTTAATGGTTTTAGCTTGTGGAGTACCGATGCATACAGCGGTCGGAACAGCTTCCACATTAATAGCGGCAACTGCATTTATGGGTTTTACAGGTCATGCGGTTCAGGGAGATTTTAATCCATCATGGGCTGTTCCA
>JACIYB010000207.1 GCA_014360155.1 Syntrophomonadaceae bacterium | reverse complement strand
TTCTTTATCCAGGGGGAGAGGGTAGCTGGTCAAGCGGGCAGTAGCCCTTTCATCATTTTCCTTGACAACAGGAACATCTTCCTGAATACGCCCGGTAGCCTTCACTACACCGGGTACTGCCTCTATCTGCTTAATTATTACTTCAGGCGCTTTTACAACGTGGAAAAAGTAATCAGCGAAATCATTTTCTTGGTAAAAAACCTGCTGCGAACGGCTGAGGTTGAAAAAAGCCGTACTCATGGAAATATACACTATTACCCCCAACATAACTATAGCCACGAGAGCCACAAATTGTCCCCGGGTCGATTTTATTGTCCGCAGCAGTTTTCTGGTCAGAGCAGACATTACCATACAATCCTTTCCGCAGGTACGGGCTCTGGATTCTCTGTTATTTCTACAATCTCCCCGCTTCGCATCCGGAAAACCCTGTCCGCCATATCTGCAACCGGCATGTTGTGAGTGACTATTATAACCGTATTCCCCCGTTTGCTGCAAATCTCCTGCAGCAGTCCTAAGACTTTGATTCCGGTCGCATAATCAAGGGCCCCAGTCGGTTCATCACAAAGCAAAAAAAGCGGCTGCTTTACAATAGCCCTAGCAATGGAAACCCTCTGCTGTTCACCTCCGCTTAATTGGGCAGGGAAATGACCTTTTCTATCTCCAAGACCTATATCCTCCATAAGCCTGTCAACTGGCAAGGGGTCGTCGACAAGTTCAGCCGCCAGGGATACATTCTCTGCTGCTGTCAAATCAGGAATCAAGTTGTAAAACTGGAAAACAAACCCTACTTCTCGGCGCCGGTAGAGAGTAAGCTCCCTGTCGTTTACCTGGCTTAAGTCTTTTGAACCGAACAGAATTCTCCCTGCTGTGGGCCTGTCCATCCCCCCTATCATGTTCAGGAGGGTGGTCTTGCCAGAACCGCTCGGTCCGAGAACCACCAGCAATTCTCCTTTGTATATGTCAACAGTGGTCTCCTTTAAAGCCTCTACTGTAACTTCTCCCATTATGTATGTTTTTTTTACCTGCTCTAGCCGTAGCAGTACATCTCCTGCCATAATCTCCTCCTCGAGGCGCAAACCTTAGTGCTTGTTCAGAGATAGCATGAATATTATTATTAATATTACAATTGTAATATTATAATATCTTGCCGTATTCGGTTTTATTCCTTATTCTAAAAGTATTCAACATCTTTTGCCAAAACTCCTGTTTTGCCTCCCCAAGCTAAACCGGACTATTTCTTTACTTTAAAAACCTAGTTTGGGGATTATCTTCTATAGACCAGGCTTTTTCTTACATTAATAAAAATAATTTCCCGCTTGTTTAAAAAATAAAAGAACCGCATAAACGGCTCCCGGCTATCTTTATTACCTCAGCA
>JACIYB010000206.1 GCA_014360155.1 Syntrophomonadaceae bacterium | reverse complement strand
AAAGGCTGGTGCAGATCTGACATTATTGGAAATACTGACCCTGCTTGTTAAAGGTGTAGCTGGAGATTTAAAAAGAGCAGCCGAGGTTACAGATCATGAAAAGAGCATAGTTAAGGATATTATGGATTTGCTTGTTGAACTGGGAGATAGTAGCAGCATAGATGAAGCTTGGCAGAATCTTACAGCAATTGCCGGAAACCGTCCTTCTAATTTGCTGGCTGAACTGTTTTTTAAATATGAAAAATACGACTTGGCAGAAAAGGAATTTCGCCATCTGCTGGAAGTGGGGAACACTGATGCTTGGACTGTGTACTACCTGGGTAAAACTTGCTGGGCCCGGGGGGATTTGAAAGCAGCGGAAAAATGTCTGCGCCAGGCTATGGATAAAGGCCTGGATATTCCCAAATTACGCTGGGAGACTGCCCGTTTATACCAGGAACTGGCTGTTGAGACCCTCCGGGAAGGACTTGGGCACTGCCCGGATAACCGGGAATTGCTGAGGAGACTCGGTGAACTTGAAAATGAGATGATAGAGGTATAAATATGAGGGATAATGGCATAAAAAAAAGACAAGGCATTAGCCTGGTAATGATAGTAAAAAACGAAGAAGAGTTCTTGGAATACTGCCTGAAAAGCGTTGCAGGCCTGGTTAATGAAATTATAATAGTTGATACTGGTTCAACAGATGCGAGTAGAGACATTGCCGCTAAATTTGGCAGCCGGGTTTTTGATTTTACCTGGCAGGACGATTTTGCGGCAGCAAGAAATTACGGCCTGGAGCAGGCCCGGTGTGAGTGGATTCTGGTTTTGGATGCAGATGAACACCTGGAAGAGCCCAGTGCTCATATGCTGCTTGATCTCATAGATGCGTCAGGTACCGCAGATGCTTACCTTTTACCGGTTAAAAACCTTATGGTGCCTGAATTCAACGAATGGCAGGTTTCTTTGATTTTGCGGCTTTTCAGAAATAGTCCTGACCTGCGTTTTCAGGGGACAATTCATGAGCAGTTAATTGTACCTGCTGGAAAAAGAGCGGAAATTGCTGAAGATGGGCCTGTAATTATACATTCAGGTTATGCTGAAAATAACAGGAAAAAGAAAAACCGGCGCAATATGAGGATGTTGAAAAAGGCTTTGGAAAAGGACCCGGATAACCCTTACCTGCATTACTATATCAGTACCGAATATATTTTACAGGGAGACTTCAAAACTGCTTGGCAGTATATCGATAGGGCTCTGCCCCGTATTCCTCACGATGTTATTCTGTTTAGGGCGGCCCTGGTTAGAAACGCTGCGGTAGTTCTAAATGAGTTAGATAATCTGGAGCTGGCAGAAAAGCTGCTGCTGGAAGAAATAAAAATTAACCCGAATTTCCCTGATTACCACTATTTTTTGGCCAATCTCTATCAAAAACAGGATGAACACTGGTTGGCAGTTGAACATTATAATTGGGCTGTAACT
>JACIYB010000205.1 GCA_014360155.1 Syntrophomonadaceae bacterium | reverse complement strand
TAATCCGCTTCTCAAGGGGCGGTAAGAGGCCAAAAATGGCATTGACCGGCTGAAAATCGTCCCCTGGAAATGCAGTAATAAAATCTATCAATGCACCTATCATAGTATATCTATTCAGTGTCAGCATGTTTTTATTCCTTATAAGCCGGACAGCATTTAACCCCGCTATAATTCCGGTAGCCGCAGATTCCATATAACCCTCTACGCCGGTTATTTGTCCGGCAAAGAAAATATTCGGTTTCTGGCGCAGCTGGAGAGTAGGCAGCAGCAGTTTCGGACTGTTAATGTAGGTGTTGCGGTGCATAACCCCATAACGGACAAAATCAGCCTCCTCCAAACCAGGAATAAGCCGAAAGACCCTGTCCTGTTCCCCCCAACGAAGCCGGGTTTGGAAACCTACCAGCCCGTAAATACTGGCAGCCTTGTTCTCCTGCCTGAGCTGTACTACGGCATAGGGTGTTCTCCCGGTCCTGGGATCCTTTAGCCCTACCGGGCGCATAGGGCCAAATCTCAGGGTATCTCGGCCCCTTCTCGCTAAAACCTCCAAAGGCATGCATCCCGAGAAAAAAAGGGAGTTATCAATACTATGTCCTTCTTTTATATCAGCGTTTACTAGATTATCATAGAAAATGTCATATTCTGCTTCAGTAAGAGGGCAGTTGTAATAATCGTCTGTCCCCTTCCTGTACCTTGAAGCTTTAAAAATCTTGTTTTTGTCAAGACTTTCGAATGTAACACTGGGAGCAACCGCATCATAGAAATAAAGGTTTTCCTCCCCAGTAAGCTTTTGCAGGCCAACTGACAATTTATCCGAGGTCAAAGGACCAGTAGCAACGACGCAGACTTCTCCTTCCGGCAGTTCAGTAATTTCTTCCCGTATAACTTCTATATAAGGATTATCCGCAATACTATCCGTCACTAAAGCAGAAAACAGTTCTCTATCTACAGCTAAAGCCGATCCCGCAGGTATTCTTGCTTTTTCAGCACATGAAAGCAGGAGAGAACCCAGCATCCTCATTTCCCTCTTCAATAAACCCTGAGCGGTGTTTCCCAGATCAGATTTAAGGGAATTACTGCACACAAGCTCAGACAATTTTGAAGTTTTATGCACAGGGGTATTTTTAACTGGCCTCATCTCCCAGAGCTTTACATTTATCCCTTCCCGCGCTATTCTATGGGCAGCCTCACAGCCAGCCAAACCCCCTCCTATAACAGAAATATACTGCAAATCATCCCCCTACCTTTTTTTGGTGTCTGCACTTCGGGTTCTGGCAGATTATTATATTCTTCCCTGATTTGTTGTTTTTTTCCACCATTACCTCCCCGCAATCTGGACATTTTTCGCCTGTAGGTTTATTCCAGGAACGAAAACTACACTCCGGGTAATTGCTGCAACCGTAAAATTTTCTGCCTTTTTTACTCTTCAGGGCAATTATCGAACCTCCACACAGGGGACATTGTACCCCTACATCTTCGTTTATTGATTCCGTATACCTACACTCAGGAAATCCTGAACAA
>JACIYB010000204.1 GCA_014360155.1 Syntrophomonadaceae bacterium | reverse complement strand
GAAGAAATTCATCTCTTTCTGAATACCGGTTACAGACTAAAAAACTGAATCAAAACTGACCTGCTTCCTGATTTTCTCAGGTATAAGGTCACCCACCGTCGCAGTTGCCAGGCAGACATGGGTATCAGCAGCGCCGTAGTAAACCAGGATCTTATCGTCATCATCCAGTATATCTTTTTCTTCTTCAGGAACAGCTCCGCAGGTGAAAACAACATTCGGCACCCATGATTCCCCTTCTCTTCCTATTTCATACTCAGTCTCAGGTTCAAGTATAGGATTGGGAGAACGGTAAAGAAGATGTTCCGGGTTGTTGAGGTCCACCAGTATTACCCCCAGCCGGTAGACCCGCCGCCTGTCAACACCATGGTATATAAGAAGCCAGCCGTATTTTGTCTTTATGGGCTGAGTCCCTGCTCCAATCTTTAATGAATCCCACATCCTCCCCGAACGAGGGCCCAAGATTATCGAATGTCTCTCTCGAGGCACCGGGAACTCCAATCGATTCATATATGAAACCCATATACTCGGCTCAATCCGATGGTATATGATGTACCTGCCATTAATCTTTTCCGGAAATAATATAGCGTCTTTGTTCCAGATATCTTCAAAAGCAAAACCTTTTCTTGCCCATTTATCAAACCTGCGGTTAAGAAAATCTTCCACCTTTATTGAAGCAGCCGAAATCTGAGCTATAACACCATCGTAAGCTGTATATATCATATAGATTTCGTCATTAATTATAACCACCCGCGGGTCTTCACAGCCTCTCTTTTCTTTTTCATTACCCGGAACAAAAATCGGCTCTGGCAGCCTCTCAATTACTTTATAGCCGTCAGTTATTGCCAAGCCGATGCGCGAAACTTCATCATCACCGTAAGCCCGGTAAAGTATATATACCTTGTCTTTAAGCCTGAATGATGCTGCGTTCAATACGTATTTACTCTCCCAGTAATGGTCCTTTATTGGGCTTAAAATCGGGTTGCCTTCATACCTGACCAGCGGCCGGGCTGGAGGATAAGCAACGGTCTCCTGTACTACAACGGCAACATCCTTGGGCCTGATACCCAGGAGAATATCCAGGAGGTTTTCACTCGCTCTCCCCTCTCCAATAAGCTGTTCAACTCCCATTTCAATCTCATTGACATCGTATCCCAGCTCATTATAAATCTCTTCCAGCAGATCCTGGTTAAACCACTTTTCCTCCACATGACTGGAAAGAGGAGTAGGAACACTCTCCCCTCCTTTATAGCTGTAGCTCGCCCAGCTCCAAGCCGACAAAGGAAGAAAGGTCCCGTCATCCAGTATCTGGCTCAGGCCATAGCTGTCGCACATTATTTTCAGCAACCCGGCTTCCTCTTTCTTTCCTTCATTTTCCAGTTTATCGGCCAGGCTCCTAAACTGCCGCACCAGTGTGCGGTGGTGAAGGTTTTCGAATATATTATGGGCAGAAAAAGCAGTAGTCTCATATCTGCCTATAAGGGAATTACGTATTTTAGTTCCTAAATTCTTCCTTTCACGAGCGAAGTTTT
>JACIYB010000203.1 GCA_014360155.1 Syntrophomonadaceae bacterium | reverse complement strand
GCTGTAAAAGAGATGGAACTGTGAAAAAAGTTTTAGTTAAGTCCGTATAATTGTGTAAAAAGGTGAGCCACTTTCGACCTCTTTCACTGCATCACCAAAGGGTATCTTCGGCACTGTACCGCCAGTTGGCAGCTTTTTTCGACCAATTTGACCCGAAGGGCGAACTTTTTTATGCTGCTTTGGATGTCACTTTAACCGATAGGAATGTCGTACAACCGGATATATTATTTGTCTCCAGTGCCCGAAAAGACATTATGTGCAAAGAGCGGATTGACGGTCCTTGTGATCTGGTGGTGGAAATCATGTCTCCCATGAGCCGCCGCAAAGACCGGGTGCAGAAGATAGAAATCTACCGCCAAGCGGGAATTCTCCATTATTGGCTCATGGATCCGGAGGATAACATATTAGAAGCATTTATGCTTAAGGATGGAAATTATATGCTGGTTTTTACCGGCGGACCGGGCGACCGATTTTCCCACCCGGAGATTCCAAGTCTCAGTCTCAACCTGGATAAAGTGTTTTACCGGCCAGAGACGGATTAGAAATCGTTCTGGCGGAAGACGAAATATCTTGGACAACCGTCGTCGCCGGTCGTTTGGGAAAACCAGGCAGGACCAGGGAGACAGTTCTCTTGGTTTAATCGATTTAATCTTTATCCAATTTCTTAGAGATATCATTAAGTTTATCGTAAATATTAGATAATATTATGATGATAAATCCTAGCATAAAAAAAGTAGCTATTTCTTGAGTGAAAAAGGCGATAACACCTATGATAAACAGAATAAATGCATTCCAAATATTGCTATTAAAAAAACGTTTCAAAATATTAACCTCCTTAATATACTTAAGTAACCAAGGGAACGGCTTGGGTTCCAATATTGACTATCTTCAGGTGGTTTGAACCCTGCTAAAGTTCTTTCTAGACCCATCTACATTAATTTTCATTGTCAATTCAACAAGGGGGGAAATTTTATCAATGCCCGTTTTCCCTGGAATTAACTCACTAATTTCATCATTAGCAAGAATATGACGGGACGCCGCACCCTAATCATTATCATAAATATACAGCTACACATTTTGAGATGATAATTTCTTGTTAATGTATTTATTGGTATATGCCAATAACAATTCAGCAAAAATTTCATCTGATTGACTTGGCGATTTTAATAATCTCTTCCTCAGTTAAACTACCTTCAATAACATAATACATCTGCGTAGTCTGCCATATTATCTTCCGTATACCTGTGGCCTCGAAATAAATCAAAGTAGCTTCAGAACTGTTAATATTAACAGTTCTAGTTTCTGCATCATTATTCCTGAAATTATATGAAAAAGCAGTGGCGTTGACTATGGGGTTCTCATTGATAATCAAACTTTCTTCTCCGTGGTTATCATTATAATGTAAATCTACCGGAGACATACTGTCATTTTCCTGGCGTACAAAAATACCTGCGAGTTCATATCCCTCTGGAAGAAATTTTGGAAGTACGATATTATATCCCAGTAACTGCTGGGCTTTATCCAAAGAATAAAATTCTTTTTCCCTTACAGAATTAATTTCAACTGGATTGTTTTCTACAGGAACT
>JACIYB010000202.1 GCA_014360155.1 Syntrophomonadaceae bacterium | reverse complement strand
TATCACCTCAATTATGACAAACGTTGACAAAGGTAATGGCCCTCTTACTTCGATTCAATTATATATCAATCCTATGCATTCTGCATTCTTTTTAGCTCCCCATGCTTCTCGTTTCTGCCCTGCCTGCTTTTTTGGTTTTAGCTGCAGTATCACTGGTAAACATCCCAATTTTGTCGGCTCCGAGAATAACAACTGCCAATAAAAGAGCCAAGAGCAGTGAAGCCTTAGGACCTGTAACAAAAGTGAGCGTTACCGCTACTGTGCCGAAAAAACCGCTTGCAGCATAGATCAATAATACACTGCGGCGGTGACTCATCCCGAGAGCCAGCAGGCGGTGGTGCAGGTGATCCTTATCCGGCATAAAAATAGGACTCTTGTTATTTATACGCCTTATTACAGCAAAAAAGGTGTCGAAAATAGGGATACCGAGTGCTAAAACAGGAATAAACAGTGATATGACGGCTGCACTCTTGGCAGTTCCCATAACAGCCAGGCAGGCAAGGGCAAACCCCAGGAAATTAGAGCCTCCGTCTCCCATAAATGTCTTGGCAGGATAAAAATTATAAGGGAGAAACCCCAGGATTGCAGCTGCAAGAACAAAAGCCGCCCAAGAAACGACAGGTTCTCCCTGCACTATAGCCACAACACCCATAGCAACCGCTGCTATTCCTGAAACCCCAGCGGCAAGCCCATCCAGCCCGTCTATAAGGTTTATGGCGTTGCTTATCCCTACTATCCACAAAAAGGTTACAGGTATACTTAAGATTCCCAGGTTTAACAGCCCATCAAACGGATTAGTCACGAACTGCACTACTATTCCGAAATATATAGCCACAGCAGCCGCAATAACCTGGCCGAACAGCTTCGCCCACGGAGAAAGCTGGAATATATCGTCAAGAAGCCCCACCAGGAAGATTATACAGGCTCCATAAATAAGCCCCAGAAACGGCCCGGATACTTTTATTATGAAAACCATGCAGATCAAAAAAGACGAAAAAATAGCCAGACCCCCCAGCCGGGGCATAGCTCTGGAGTGTACCTTCCTTATATCAGGCTGGTCTACAGCGCCTATTTTATAGGCTAATTTTATAACGAAAGGCATAGAAATAAACGTTACGACAAAAGCTGATAATAAAGCGCCTATATATAAACCAGCAGACATTGCTTGACAAACCCTCCAAAAATATCATACTAGAGTTATTCTAACACCGGTGTTACCGCTTGTCTATATGGCAAGTTGCGGATAATTTTACAAAAACTTATAATTAATTGTCTATCTTTATAGCAAAAGCCTGTACCCGGAGGGTACAACCACTGATACAGGTTAGGGGATGAAGGCTTAAGGTTAGCGCTGGGGGATAAAGGCGGTTAGAATGCGAATAAAGGCTTGATTTCACTGCTGAAAGTTATAATCTGCTGGTTTAAATGTATAAATATTCGTCGCCAGACTTCCGCATGGGCAACACCATCCGCTTGTCTCGCGCCGAAAGGGGTACCGGGCTAATTCGCATCCATGCTCAATATCCCTCTCGCCCCCTCCTTGGGGCTCGCCCCCTTTCGCTGCTTCGCCTTCGCGGGGTGTTGCTT
>JACIYB010000201.1 GCA_014360155.1 Syntrophomonadaceae bacterium | reverse complement strand
CGGTTTGAAATAGCCTGTTCTCTTCTTGTCCTGGCGGTAGGAAACAGTGCCCGCAAGGTATACCGTATGCTGGCAAAGGAAGGAGTCAGTTTGAGCCCCAAGCCGTTTGCCTTGGGAGTGAGAATTGAACATCCCCAGGAATTGATAGACAAGATTCAATACGGCAGCTATGCTGGGCACCCGAGACTGGGTGCTGCTGATTACCGCCTCACATACCAAGACCGGTATACAGGCAGGTCCCTGTATACTTTTTGCATGTGCCCCGGAGGTTTTGTAATAGGGAGCTCTTCCGAGCCAGGCCAAGTGGTGACCAACGGCATGAGCTACAGCAGCCGGGACAGCGGTATTGCCAACAGCGCTTTGGTAGTAACTGTAAAGCCGGGGAATTGGGGCAATAGAACCCTGGGAGGCATGGAGATGCAGCAAGAACTTGAAGGAAAGGCTTTTAAGATGGGAGGGGGAAATTACTGTGCGCCAGCCCAATTGTTGAAGGATTTCCTGGACAAAAGGGGCAGCCGCAATTTGGAAGGGTCTCTCGCGACTTATAAGCCTGGAGTAACTCCTGCCAACATGTGGGAGCTTTTTCCCCGTGATATATGTGAAGTAATGGCGAGGGGGATAAAAAACTGGGACAATAAAATGAAAGGTTTTATAAACGAAAAAGCGGTATTGACTGGAGTTGAAACGCGGACCTCCGCTCCTTTGAGGATAAAGCGCCAAGAAGACCTGACCTCGCTTAACGTGTATAATATGTACCCGTGCGGGGAAGGGGCGGGTTACGCGGGAGGAATTGTCAGCTCGGCTGTGGATGGAATTAAAGTGGCGGAAAAGATTATCGGGCGCTATAAAAGGCCCGCAAATACGGTGGAAATTCGCGATGAGTCGGTGATTGACGCTAGGGACCTGTGAAGGTTTTTGAAGATTGCTCTATTTTATAATGGATTATTTTAACAAACAGATTCTAAAGATTTTGGGGGTAATTAGTTGTGGGTACATTGTTTGGGACTGACGGAGTGAGGGGCATTGCCAATCTGGAACTCAAGCCAGAATTGGCATTCAGGCTGGGCAGGGCGGGCAGTTATGTTTTGGCGAAGCATGCTTCCACTGTCCGGCCGTGCATACTGGTAGGAAAAGACACCAGAATATCGGGGGATATGCTGGAGGCTGCCCTGGCAGCCGGGATTTGTTCTACCGGGGCGGATGTGCTTAGGGCAGGTGTAATTCCTACTCCTGCGGTAGCCTATTTGACTAAAAAATACCAGGCTTCCTGTGGGGTAGTTATATCAGCTTCCCATAACCCGGTGCAGGACAACGGCATAAAATTCTTCGGCTCTGACGGGTATAAACTTCCGGATGAAATAGAAGAAGAAATTGAGGGGCTGGTATTAGGAGGAACAGACCGCCTGCCGCGGCCGCAGGGCGAAAAAATAGGCAGGGTATACGAGGCAGCTGAAGCCTTGAATAGTTACTTGGATTTTCTTGTTTCCTGTTATGCATTTAAAGGCGGCTTGAAAGGCATCAGTGTGGTAGTTGACTGTGCCAACGGTGCTGCTTACAGAGCAGGTCCAGAATTATGGCAGAAGCTTGGGGCCCGGGTTATA
>JACIYB010000200.1 GCA_014360155.1 Syntrophomonadaceae bacterium | reverse complement strand
AAATAAGTAGATTTCTGAGGCATTTTATCGCCGGCTTGCGCTACCTCAATGATCTCTTCTACCCGGGTAGGATTTAACAGAAACCCGAGTTGATGGGGCTTGCTGTCGACCTGCTCTATTAGCTGGTATTCGCTGTGGCTATAACGTATATGTTCCTGGTCGCGGCGTTTATTTTCTCCTATTCCCAGCAAATGATCTAGTATGAGATTATCCAGCAGGGCTACATCAAGTTTTTTCCACGCATTGGATTTGTCGGCAGGGAGCAGGCGGCTGGCCTGGTCAAAGTCCTTTAATTGGAGTAAATACAAGCCTTTGTCGGCATACATGCCGAAAACATGATTTTTTTCTCCCCGAATCTTCAACTCCTGCATGAAGCTGCTTATAGAATCTTTGTTTCCAAAAAACTCTACTTCGAACAGTGCAGATAAATCTTTTTCGAAGGCTTCCAGTTTAAAATCAGGTATATCCCCCACTATGCGATGGGTAGGAAATATAACGAGCCCTTCATTATAAATATTAACAAGCGTAGTCATTACATAGTCATAACCATCATGGCCTTGCTCTTTCATTTCTGCAGCGTAGTTTAAGGCGGTTTCATAGCGGTGATGACCGTCAGCTATATATACTCGTTTCTCAGCTAAAGCGTCGACAACTCTGTTTATGATTTGTTGGTCAGTTATTACCCATACTTTATGAACTTCATTAGCCTCATCAACAATGTTGATGTCAGGCAGTTTTCCTTTAATTTCATTTAACAGGATATTTTCAACGTTTCCTTCCTCATCGGCGAAAAGACCGAAAATCGAACTGAAATTAGATTTGGTAGCTCTCATTAGTTGGAGACGGTCTGCTTTCGGTTTGGACAAGGTTTCTTCGTGGGGAAGTATGTTGCCCGTAGCATAAGGTTCTACCTTTAAACCACAAACAAAACCGGTACGAATTAATCTTTTTCCCTGAAAATAAAATTCCTGCTGGTAGATGTATAGAGCAGGTTTTTCTTCCGGCACGAGAGTTTCATCTTCTATCCATTTCTCCAGATATTGTGCTGCTCTAGTATAACGGTTGTTGTTGCTGGTGTCCTGGGGGAAAATGAAACCGAGTTCCAATCTGATTATATTAGCAGGATGTTCTGCATAATACCTGGCTTGGGCGACTTCGTCTATTATGTCATAGGGCGGGGTTACTACAGATGCCGGGTTGCTTATTTTTTCCTGGTTATAGCGGAGTCCTTTGAAAGGGATTATGTGTACCATTATATAATTTATTACCCTCCTGTCTAAAAACATTAGCTTTTAAAATTTTAGTATAACCAGCAGGTTATTGCAATTGCTTTCTTCAAACGTTAGTATCGGTTAACTCTTCCTGCCAAAAGGAGAAAAGGCAGCAGTAGTTTCTTGATTTCTCTGATAGGTAGTGCTTAAATATAATATTGTAGAGGGAGGGAAATGCTGGTGTTGGTGGATTACCATGTACACGCTGTAGCCCATGGGGAATATGGCTACAGTTATGAATGGATACATTGTTTTCTGGAAAAAGCCCGCCAAAGTAAGATGAAGGAAATCGGATTTGCAGAACATGACGAGTTTCATTCATGGATAGATTTTGCTGTTGTTCGAGAGGTGCAGGAAAAATTTCTTGATATCAAGATT
>JACIYB010000020.1 GCA_014360155.1 Syntrophomonadaceae bacterium | reverse complement strand
CTTTTTAATTACTACATATTGGGCAAAAACATAAATTTCTTCCATTACGATGTGGACTTATTAAAAGGCCCTTGTATAGCCAAACGCAGTACCGGGTGCGGCGCTGGAATAGAATACCTAGCAATAACTCCCGAAGGAGATATTTATCCATGCCACCAGTTTGTAGGCCAAGAATTGTTTTACATGGGAAACATTCATACAGGAGAGTTTAGGACTAATTTAAGAAGCACATTTGCAAACAATCAACTTGTAACAAAAGAAGCATGCAGAAAATGCTGGGCCCGTTATTTTTGCGGCGGAGGCTGTCATGCCAACGCCTACTACACCAATGGAGACATCAGCAAACCGAGCGAAGTAAACTGCATAATGCATAAGAAAAGAGTAGAAGGAGCCATTTACCTGCAGATCCAAAAACAAATTAGCACTAATTCTGCTGATTTTTCATTAATGACAACAAGAAAATAAACGAGATATAAAAGGAGCTATTAACTCTACTTAAAATTAATAGCTCCCAGAAAATCTTGACCTTATTTAGCAAAATATAAAAATGCGCTTATGAATTTTACAAGAACTAGCGTTTTCTGATTTTTACCTCTTTTTCAGATAATATTTGTCTCTTAGCGTTAACAAATATTACAAACTGGAGAAATACAAATACTACAGCGTATATTAGCCAGTAAATTGCCGTATCTAATAAATTAGTCTGACTATAATCTGACGAAAAAAACTTGTAACCATATAGAACTGTAACTCCTACTCCTACGATTATAGCAGGAACCAGAAACGCCGGTGACTTCACTACTTCTTTAAGATAATACTTTTCCATATCCTCTAACTCCCTAACCTAATCGTTCATGAGCCATCCTACCATAATATTCTCACGAAAAACCAAGTTCCTCTTGCTATTGTAGAATTCAAAATCAAATAACATCCTGCTACGATAAATCTCTTTACACAGAAGCGCCATTAGCAACTTCAGCAACCGGTTTCCTCCTAAAAGTCTCAGGTAAGAACAAGAGAGGAACAATGCTGAACAGATACAAAAATGCGCTTGCACCTATGGCAAAGGTGAATGAGGTTGCAGCAGCAATTCCACCCAATATAGCAGGACCAAAGAAACATATCATCCGGGCAAGATTATAGATACCATTCACCCCAGTAGCTCTGACATCTGTAGGAAATAATTCAGACATATATCCTCCATACATGCCAAATATCGGGTAGGTTATAAAAGAATAGACCGGTGCAAAGAACAACATAGCTGTAGGATCTGTTATCTTAACAAATATCAAGACACAAACAAAGGATGCAAGTAAAACTACAAAAGCAGGCTTTTTCCGACCAAAGCGGTCAGCTATATAGGCAAATACAATGTACCCTATTACCCCGCCGATTTGGAGGAACATATAATAATTCATCGATTTAATAATATCCATCCCTCGTTCAGTAACCAACCAGTTGGGAATCCAGCTGAAAGCGCTCCAGTAGGCAAGCAGAGTACCTAATACCAAGAAAAATGCGCCAATAGTGTTTCTTCTAAGACTCGTGCCGGTACGTTCATATATTTCTGAGCTAAATAATTTGGGAATACTCCCCAAGCTGGCTCCCGTATCTTTTGCTTTATCTCTTGTCTTCAACCATGCCTCAGGTTCTGGAATTAAAATTTTAGCTAATACCGCCAAAATAAAACCGATTGCTCCGAAATAAAACAAAGGTCTCCAACCGTAAGCAGGCATTATATATTTTCCCAAAAAAGCAGCTAACATAGGGCCAAATGCAAATCCCGTCTGTATAACAGCGGAGCACATAATCCTGATCCGTGAGGGAAGGCATTCAGCTACCAATGTATTTCCAACCCCCCACTGGGCTCCTAATCCAAGCCCCACCAGAATTCTGAGAGCAAGCATTGCTTCGAAACTATTGGCGAAGGCAAAAAGCACAGTAAATAAAGAATACCAGCAGAGACACCAGAACATGACATTTACCCTGCCGAACTTATCGGACAGCGTACCCGATATCAAACCACCAAGTCCTGCCCCAAGCAACGGTGCTCCCAAAATTAAGCCCATCGAAGACTGGGGAAAATTAAACTCCTGCAGAATCAGTTTTGCTGATACTGAAACTAACTGCCAGTCCATAACATCTAGAACTAAAGCCAGCCAGGCAAAAGCCCATATTAAAATCATTAGCCCGTTCAGCGGAGCATTTTCATCTGGTATTGGTACACTACGTTGAGTTGACATTTTACGAACCCCCTCTTTTTCTTGATAATTATGAAGTTAGTATTTATTAAATTTGAATAGGCCTTCCGTAAAATTTACAAATACTTAAGTCTACCCCCTCCTTCTTCATTATTTCGATTTGAGTTTTTTGCTCAACTCCCCCCCCCTTTCTCCTCTTTCTTCCCCTCTTTAAGCAATTAAAAATCTTTGCAAACATCCTGCTGTAACCACGTTTAGCTAACGCTAATTTCAGTTACCCGTCACTCAGATACTTGTCTATCGCCCGGGCAGCTTTCTTGCCAGCACCCATAGCCTGTATTACTGTAGCCGCCCCTGTCACAATATCACCACCAGCAAACACACCCTTTTTGCTGGTTTCGCAGGTTCTGTCATCAGCAATTATGTTTCCTTTAGCATTTATTTCTAAATCAGGAGTGGTCTGAGGTACTAATGGGTTGGGTCCCTGACCGATAGCCATAATAACTGTATCAACTTCCATCTCGTATTCAGAGCCCTGAATCGGTACCGGCTTTCTGCGACCAGATTCATCAGGTTCCCCCAGCTCAAACTGCTGACATACCATAGACTTGACCCATCCATTTTCGTCACCAAGAATTGCAACCGGGCTGGTTAGCAGCCTAAATTGAACCCCCTCTTCTCGCGCATGTTCGATCTCCTCTTTTCGAGCCGGCATCTCTTTTTCGGACCTGCGGTAAACGATGTAGGATTCCTCAGCACCCAAGCGGAGAGCAGTCCGGGCACTATCCATAGCCACATTCCCGGCACCGATTACTGCTACCTTTTTGCCTATTCGGATAGGAGTTAGATACTCCGGGAATAGGTAAGCTTTCATTAAGTTGACGCGTGTTAAAAATTCATTTGCAGAATAAACACCATTAAAGTTTTCTCCTGGAATATCCATAAAGTACGGCAATCCAGCACCGGTTCCAACAAATACCGCATCGTACCCACTGTCCAGCAGTTCGTCTACTGTATTTATCTTGCCTACCACCATATTGGTTTTTATTTCAACACCCAATTTCTCAATATTATCTATTTCCTGCTGTACTATCGCTTTCGGCAAGCGAAACTCGGGAATTCCATATACCAGAACTCCTCCAGGGGTATGTAAAGCTTCGAAAATGGTCACTTTATGCCCCAGCATAGCCAGATCAGCCGCAGCTGTTAACCCGGCCGGGCCTGAGCCTACTATTGCCACTTTTTTCCCGCTTACCGAAGTTTCCTTAACTCTGCTGCTGCCATTTTTAAGCTCCCAATCCGCTACAAACCTTTCCAGCCTGCCTATCGCTACAGGTTCAGCTTTTTTACCTAACACACACCTTTTTTCGCACTGGTTCTCCTGGGGACAAACGCGTCCACATATAGCAGGTAGGTTGTTTTTTTCTTTAATTTTTTCAATAGCTTTCTGGTACTCTTTTTCCTGAATGAATTTAATAAAGGCAGGTATGTCAATATCGACCGGACAACCTTCCACACAGAGAGGCTTTTTACATCCCAGGCAGCGTGATGCCTCAATAAGCGCCTGCTCCTCGGTATACCCCAAGGCTACTTCATTAAAGTTTTTAACCCTTTCCTCTGGAGCTTGAGACGGCATAGACTGGCGATCGGGTTTCTCTTTTTTAATTTTTACTTCTGCGTCTGACAATGACAGTCACCTCCTGAACAGCAATCTTGCATAGCTATTTTTTCTTCGTTTTGGAACATACGAGACCGCAACTCAGCAATAGACCATTCTATAAGGTGCCCGTCAAATTCAGGTCCATCTACACACGCAAATTTAGTTTCCTCGCCGATGGAAACCCGGCAAGCGCCACACATCCCTGTTCCATCAACCATAATAGGGTTAAGGCTTACGATGGTTTTTATCTCATGAGGTCTGGTCAAATCTGATACCGCTTTCATCATAACCAGGGGACCTATGGCTATAACTAAATCAGGCCGAGCACCACCTTGGATAACTCCTTGCAGTACATCGGTAACAAAACCTTTTCTGCCAGCTGACCCGTCATCAGTAGCTATATAAAGAAAATCACTAACCGCCTTCATTTCTTCAGTCAGAATAAGAAATTCCTCACTTCGAGCGCCAATTATCGAAGTTATTTTATTGCCGGCCTCTTTTAGCGCCCGTGTTATAGGATAAAGGGGGGCAACTCCCACTCCACCGCCAACACAGATAACCTCTCCAAACTTTTTAATTTCCGAAGTCCTGCCCAGCGGCCCTACCAAATCTAAAATAGAATCCCCCTCTTTTAATTTCCCGAGATCAAACGTAGTACGACCCACTTCTTGAAAAATAAGAGTAAGAAAACCTTTTTTTCGGTTAAAATCCGCAATAGTTAAAGGAATCCTCTCGCCTTTGTCATCGATTCTTAAAATAACGAATTGTCCAGGTTGGGCTTTGGCTGCTATTTCTGGAGCCAAAACTTCAATCAGCTTGATCGAAGAAGCCAAAACTTCTTTCCTCAGTATCTTAAACATGGTTCCCTCCTAAGAAGTTAAAATTAATTATTATATTTAGTTCATTTTTTGATGTGCTTCCAAGTTTTTACAGCTAGTTGCAGTTGCTCCAAGCGGTCCTTAGAACTTGCCGAATTCGTAGGCAAGCCCCTGAAATTAAAGCTTACCTACATTCATTCGACAAGCTAAACCAGAAACGGAGGGGATGGGAATGGGGAGTTACTTAAAGCATAAAAGCATATATAAAGGAAATAATTTATCTTATAAAATGTTACCCGCGATAACCATCCTCTGAATCTGCTGGGTCCCCTCGTATATTTGCAATATTTTGGCATCCCGCATCAGCTTTTCTACAGGGTAGTCCTTCATATAACCGTAACCGCCGTGAATTTGTACAGCATCAATTGCAACTTCCATGGCTATATCACCAGCAAACAGCTTACACATTGCTCCAAGCTTAGAGCCGACATTGCCGGCATCTAATTCTGCAGCGGCTTTCCACACCAAAGCCCGGGCCGCTTCTACCTTGGTTGCCATGTCTGCCAGCATAAATGAAATAGCTTGATGCTGAGCGATAGGCTTGCCAAACTGCACCCTAGTTTTGGCATATTCTATAGATTCTTCCAGCGCTCTGCGCGCTACACCAACTGCAGCAGCGCCAATACTCATTCGGGTGTGATCCAAAGTTTGCATTGCAATTTTGAAGCCTTCTCCTTCTTTTCCTAAGAGATCCCTGGCGGGAACCCTGACGTTTTCAAAAATAACTTCAGCTATATGCGAAGCTCTGTCTCCTAGTTTGTCCTCCACTTTTCCCATGGAAAGTCCAGGCGCATCACCAGGCACCAAGAAGGCACTTATCCCCCTTGTGCCTTTGCTTCTGTCAGTCTTGGCAAAGACCGTATACATAGCAGCTATACCGCCGTGCGTAATAAAACATTTAGTACCATTTAATATATAGTCATCTCCGTCTTTTTCTGCCCTAGTTAGCATTCCCGCAGCATCGGAACCAGCGCTTGGTTCTGTGAGGCAAAAAGCTCCTAAAAGAGGTTTTTGCCCAAATTGAGGCAACCATCTGTCTTTTTGTTCTTCGGTCCCAGCAAGCAGAATCGGGGTTAAAGACAGCGAATTTCCATCCCAAGCACCGCTTATGCCCAGACAACCGTAAGCAATCTCTTCGACTAATATAGCTTCAGTAACATGGTCTAGTTCTAACCCGCCGTATTTAGCTGGAAGGTTAAAATTCCACAGCCCTATTTCAAAGGCTTTTTCTATAATTGGCCAGGGCATCTCGCTTTTCCGGTCATATTCCTCTGCCGCCGGGATAATCTCATTTTTTACGAACTTGCGGACCATAGCCTGCATGGCCTTCTGTTCATCAGTGAGCTCAAAACTTATCATCACGTACACGCCTCCATTCAGTAGTAATACACTGATGTAATCCTGTTCTAGTCAATTTTAGGATCCTTTCTTAGCCCTGGTAATGAACCCATCGCCTATTACCCCTTGCTCTACCATTTCAGAAATCTCTTGTTCGCTGAATCCTATTCCCAGCAAAATCTCCTTTGTGTGCTGGCCTTTAAATGGCGGAGGTAATTCCGCCAAAGCGTCATAAGCTCCAAATTTTATAGGATTACCAGTGAGCTTAATCTTTCCAGCGGTGGCATGTTCATACTCAACTAGCATATTGCGGGCCTTGGTATTTTCACTTTCACAAATCTTAGGTACCTCCAAGATAGGAGCAACTGCAACCCTAGCTTCGCGAAGTATGTCAACCACTTCTTCGACGGTATAATCTTTCATCCAGTTGTTTATAAAATCAGTCATTTCTTCCACATTTTGCATCCTAGCAGCATTGCTGTTGAACTTCGGGTTAGTTGCCATTTCTGGGACTCCCATAGCCTTGCACATATTTCCCCAGAGTTTTTCATTAGAAGCGACCACACACACAAAACCATCTTTACACTTGTAAACATCATACGGACCACCATTGGGGTGTCTGCTTCCCTGCCTCTTAGGCTCCTGGCCGCATATCGTATATGCAGGCACGCTGTTCTCTAAGCAAGTAAAAATACAATCAACCAGCGACACATCTATATGCTGCCCTTCACCGGTTTTATTGCGATAATTTAAAGCTCCTAAAATCCCCAGCCCGCCATATAAGCCGCCAATAACATCACCTATAGAGGATCCCACCCGTAACGGCATTTCAGGATACCCTGTTATACTCATCAAACCGCCCATGGCTTGTGCCAACATGTCATACCCCGGCAATTTGCTTAAAGGCCCGTATTGGCCGAACGTCGATATCGATAAATAGATAATATCCGGTTTTATTTTTTTGCAGTCTTCATATCCAACAGACAGCTTGTCGGCTACACCAGGAGCAAAGTTCTCAATTACTATGTCAGCTCCGGCTACTAACTTATAGAATATTTCCCTGCCTTGCGCTTCCTTTAAGTTAAGCTCAATACTTTTCTTACCACGATTGAGCCCAATAAAATAAGTAGATTCCTCTGTTCCCGGCGCAAAAGGCGGCCAACTTCTTTCATTTGCATTCGGGCCCGTGTCTTCGATTTTAATAACTTCAGCTCCCATATCCGCTAGAATTTGTGTGCAAAACGGACCCGTATAAATCCTGCTTAAATCAACAATCTTAACACCTTCCAAAATTCTCACCTTTAAAACCTCCTTCGAATTTTTAAGTATTTAAAAAAAAGGGGGGGTAAGAAAGGAGGAAATATATTTAGGATTACAAAGATATATATTTTTATTAAGAAAAGGAGGAGTGTGGACCAAATAATATGCTTTTTGGCTTTCGTTACCAACAGTCTTAAACCTACCGCGTAGCATAGTAAGCATTAGGATATCTATAATTTTTCATACCCCCCTAATGTCAACAAGGTTCCTACTCAACCCAGATTATGGCTCCACCGCCTTGAGTCAACCCGCCGCAAATAGCGCAAGCCGCATATCCTCCACCGTTTTCCTTAAGATTGTATGCTGCCGTCATCATCACACGCGCTCCGCTTGCAGTATTCGGATGTCCGGTAGCTATCGCGCTGCCGTTGACGTTTAATTTTTGCTTCAATTCTTCGTACTTAGCATCATCATTATCTAAAATAGCTTTAGAAGAAGCTTCTTTTACCATTTCCTCATAAGGACTTGCAAGGAATCTTTCATTTGAAAGCAGCTTGCATGATACAAGGGGAACACACGCAAAAGCTTCGTTTATTTCGATAAATTTCATGTCATCAATGCTTAACTTCGCATCATCTAGACATTTTTTAATTGCAAATGCTGGTGATACAGGCATTATCCTGGGTTGAAGGGCTATTGAAGACATCGCCACAATTGTATATACCGGTTCTAAACCTAATTCTTCAGCTTTAGACCGCTTCATTATTATCTGAGCAGTAGCGCCATCGTTCATACCAGGCGCATTACCCGCAGTACAAGTAGGATTGCCGAAAATTGGCTTTAATTTGGCTAGTCCTTCCAGGGTAACATCTGAACGGTATTGTTCATCGATATCAAGCACTTTTTTGGATTTAATGTTTCCCTTCTTGTCTTTTTCCACAATCTCCAGGGGAACCATTTCATTTTTAAAGAAGCCACGTTCCCACGCCTTGCCGTAATTCTGGTGACTTGCTAATGCAAACTCGTCCTGTTCTTCCCTAGAAACCCCGTATTCAATAGCTACTTCACCGGAATCGACAGCAACCGGAGCAAAGTCCTTGTATCCCAGGGGTATAAGAGGATCTTCTACCATAAATGAGCTGTGTCGTTTGCCTTCCCACCTGATATTTCGCAGCAAAAATGGTACTGTACTGAAACTGGTAGCCCCACCGGTCATCACAATTTCAGCTTCTCCCAGCAAAATACTCCTGCTGCCGTATTTAACAGTAGTCATTGCTGAAATACATGCCTGGTCATAGTACAATGACGGTGTTTCAGGCGGAATTCCAGCCTTAAGCATACTCTGACGAGCAATTACTGGTGTATAGGGGTCTTTACAGTTAGTGGTGTCACCACAACCCCACCAAACCTCATCTATTAAAGCAGGATCCAAATTGATTCTTTCCATTGCATTTTTCATTGCAATAGCGCCTAGATCATAAATATCAATATTCCGCATAGTCCCGCCAAAGCGTCCAAAAGGTGTTCTGACAGCACTTACGCAAACTAGATCGTCTTTGCTTTTTGTAAAACTCATATTGCCCACTCCTTTTTGCATTATTTTTTGTGATGTTGTTACTGTGCTACCCAACCACCGTCAACACTTAAGATAACCCCGGTACAATAACTCGCTCCGGGTGAAGCCAAAAACAGCGTAGCTGCCTTCAATTCATCATCGGTACCAAAGCGGCGCATAGGAATATACTGCAACATCATTTCCTCGCTCTTATCCAGAGTTCCCGCAGTCATTTTGGTCGGAAACCAGCCTGGAGCAAGAGCGTTTACAGTAATGTTATATTGTGCCCACTTTACAGCCAGATCTTTCGTTAGCCCAGCTATAGCTGCCTTGCTGGCCTGGTAGGCAACTGCGTCCATAATTTCAGCCGGCGCACCTACAAAAGCAGCTAGCGAAGCCAGGTTTATAATCCTTCCATACCTCTGTTTGGCCATTATCTGTCCAGCCTTCTGTGCCATAAGCCATGACCCGGTAACATTGGTATCAATTACTTTTTTCCAACCCTCGAGCGGGAACTCAAGAGAAGGCGCACCCCATGTAGCCCCCGAGTTGTTTACCAAGATATCTACCCGGCCAAATTCTTTCATTACCAGCTCATACAAGGCATCGATTTCCTCAGCCTCTTTTACGTCTACCCTGGCGGGTAACACTTTTACCCCTAGTTCAGCTTCCATTTTTTGTGCAGCTTCTTTACACCGGTCAAGTTTTCTGGCTGCAATGACCAGATTTGCACCGGCTTCCCCAAGGGCATAAGCCATTTGGACGCCTATTCCTGCTGCCCCGCCGGTTACAATAGCTACTTGCCCTGATAGGTCAAAGAGTTCCTTGATGCTTCTCAATTAACGAAGCCTCCTTCCTTATTTATGTTTCACAGCTCACTGCACCCGATTATTTATAGTCATAGAAACCTTTCCCTGTCTTCATCCCTAACAGCCCTGCCATAACCCTCTTCTTGAGCAACGGATGGGGTTTATACCTGTCACCGAAATCCCTCTCCATAGTTTCCATACCATGCATGGCTATTTCTGCTCCTACCAGGTCTAAAAGCTTACAAGGCCCCATCGGGTGACCCGCACAGAGCTGCATAGCTTTATCGATATCTTCAGGTGAATTGCCTTCTTGAACCAGCTTCACCGCTTCGTTCATCAACACATCCAATAACCTGCTTACAATAAAACCTGCAAAATCGACTGCTATAGCAGGTTCCTTGCCCAGCTTTTTAACGTATTCCAGGGTAACTTCCATAGTCTCATCCGATGTTAGCTGTCCACGAATTATTTCAATCCCCTTCATCAGCGGAACCGGGTTCATAAAATGAATACCTATAACTTTGTCCCCGCGGTTGGTGGCACTTGCAATCTCGGTTACTGGAATAGCCGACGTATTTGTGCCCAGAATAGCTTCGGGTTTGCAGAATTTTTCAAAATCGGCAAAGATTTTCTTTTTAAGTTCCAGGTTCTCAAATACACATTCGACCACTAGGTCAGCATCTTTGCAAGCTTCCTCTAAATTGGCCGTAGTTTTGATACGGGCAACAGCTGCATTCATATCTTCTTCAGACATTTTCCCTTTGCTTACCATCTTGTTCAGGCTCTTACTTATAGTAGCCATCGCCTTTTCCAAAAGAGCCTCCGCTATGTCATTAAGCACAACATCATATCCCGCTGCCGCGCTTACTTGAGCAACTCCGCTGCCCATAATACCAGCGCCAATAACCGCAACTGTTTTTACTTCCATGATCTAACCACCCTTTCTTTCAGAGAATTCTATTTGTCTGCAAAATTAGGCTTTCTTTTTTCGGTAAATGCGCTTAACCCTTCTTTGCCGTCTTCCGTACCAAAACACTCTGCAAATAGTTCTATTTCGGTCTTGAGAGCGTTCTCGAGATCCATATCTATTCCTGTATCCATAGCCGATTTTGCGAACTTTAAAGTAACACTCGACTTTTCAGCAATTTTTTTCGCTAATTTTAGTGCTTCCCCTATGAGGTGTTCGTGAGGCACAACCTGGTTTACCAGCCCAATTTCATACGCTCTTTGAGCACTAATCGGCAAACCAGTATAGACCAGCTCTTTTGCGCGCCCAAGCCCAATAAGCCGCGATAGCCTTTGTGTCCCCCCCCCGCCAGGGATTATCCCCAGGTTAATTTCCGGCTGCCCCATTTTAGCCTTTTCAGAAGCTATTCTTATATCACAGCACATCGCCACTTCCAGGCCTCCTCCGAAAGCAAAACCGTTAATTGCGGCTATCGTGGGTTTAGGAAAATGAGCTATAGCTTGCTGAGCTTTATTGACTTGTAAAGCAAATTCTCGGGCCTCAACAAGAGAGTACTGAGACATCTCAGAGACATCAGATCCAGCAGCAAAAGCTTTATCACCCGCCCCTGTAACAACCACCACTTTAACTTCCTGATCATCTCTCATCTTCTCAAACACCGTTTTCAACTCACTAAATACCTCTGAACTTAAGGAATTCAAGACTTTAGGCCGGTTCAGGGTTATCAGCATAATGTTATCTTCTAAATCACACGTTATGTTCTTGAAACTGTAGGACACTATTCTCCTTCACCTCCTTCCTCGGCATCATTAACGCCTCACCTTCTACCACTATTTGCCCTTTTTGGTTGGTGCAGTAAGTGCGCAGCCATACCCTGTTTTTTTGTTCTTCCTTACGTATCACCTCCACCACTGCAGTGATCGTATCTCCAATGTATACAGGCTTTAAAAAATTGCATTCCTGTCTGACATACACAGCGCCCGGACCGGGAAGCTGAGTTCCTAAAACATTCGATATAAGTCCTACTGACAAAATTCCGTGAGCAATCCGCTGACTAAAAATAGTTCCTTTAGCGAATTCCCTATTTATATGAACCGGGTTCATATCGCCAGTAACACCTGCAAACATATAAATATCCGCTTCGGTGATAGTTTTGCTAAACTCGGCTTTATCTCCGATGTTTATTTCTTCAATGACCTTGCCTCGCATCGGTTGCCCTCCTAACCTCTTTTTTGTTTCGCATCCATTTTGCAGAAATATCTTGTGGACATAATTAGCAAATACTATGCCAACACCAGATTCATGTATTTCAAAAATACAAACGAATCAGCTATATCGCACAAATAGCTGATTCGTTTTTCAGCTTTCTATTTTAGATTTTTTAGTTTGAACTGGAATTTTTAAAATCTGTCCCAGTCTGATACATGCGCTGAACAGATAGACTGTTCTTTTTTCAATAATTAATAAAAATTTAAAATCTGAACAATCTTGAATTACTGATACAGAGCTGAGAAGGAAGTAAGAAATCTAAAAGGTTTAAAAGATTAATTTTGTGCTGTTTTTTTTTTTGGGACACAATGATAAAGTAATTTTTGTTCCATTTTGGAACACTATATTTTTTCTTGCCCATATTGGTCTGTAAAAATAAAAATCAATTACTAATTTTATCTTTCCCCAGCGAAGATATTTTAGAGTGCTGCCCTTCACTTCCTCAAACCTGGCATAATATTTGCATTTATTTCTGCTAGACGAGCTCGGCATTCAACCTGTGAACTTGAGCTGTCAAATATCTATAGAGAACTGGATGTTTTTTATGAAAAAAGTAGGCATGGTACTAAATAACAAAAAGTCACAAATTCGAACGTTCAGCCAGTCTGTGGCTGCCATCCTCCGGGGAAAAAATATAGAAACCTGGTTTGAACATGAACCATGGTGTAATACTGCAAACACTGATTTGATATTGGTTTTAGGGGGAGATGGAACTGTATTGAGGGCTTTTCGAGAATTTGGCACTCTAGAGGTCCCTTTCTTCTGCGTTAACTTCGGCAATATCGGCTTCCTCAGCGCAATAGAACCGGACGACATTAATGAATATCTTCCTTCGATTTTAGAGGGCAAATATTCTATTGAAGAGAGGACAGTAATACAAATCTCAGTTATCAGGGAAGAAACAGAAGAAATCCTTTGTTCTTATGCATTAAACGATGTAGTTATTAGGTCCCCCCAACCTAAAATATCCCGTCAATTACTTAAAATTGACGGGAATATATTTGCCAAATATGAAGGCGATGGAATTATATGCGCAACTCCAACCGGATCAACCGCCTATTCTCTTTCTGCTGGAGGAGCAATAGTTGATCCACAAATGGAAGCCATTATAATCACCCCTATCTGCTCACGGCTAAACATGACAAAATCAATGGTACTTAATGCTAAGCACAAATTAGAAATTATTAACAAAGACCGGTCTCCGCACAGCTTATTAGTAATTGACGGAGTACAGCATAGTTATTTGCTCAACGATGATGTAATTAAAATAGAAAAGGCTGCTCTTAAAGCAAAACTGGTCCAGGTCAAGAAAAACCGGTATTATCACCTTTTACACTCGAGATTAAGAGATTAATAAGACTTAATTGCTTTTAAAGCTACCCAATTCAACAGTAAAGGAGAAGTTTAAACGATGTCAGCTGTCTCTAATTTAAAAACTTACACCGACGTTTTACCAGTATTGAAGCATTTTTGCACTGAAGGTTTATGTATTTGGATTGCTGATACTGAAAAGTTTATCGGTAAGGTCCAGGGAGAAAACTCCCCTGGAGATGCAATCGAAGTAGGGGCGCCCATTTTAGCCGGAGGGGCTGCTCGAAAAGCAATAAACGAAAAACAGGTAGTCTTCGTAGAACTTCCTGAAGAAATATACGGTTATGAAGCTAATGTTATTGCTGTCCCCTTATTTAATCCAGATAATTCAAGTGAAGTGATAGGGGTTATAGGTTTATCTAGAAGCAGAGCAACGCAACACAAAGTTAATGAATACGCTCAATACCTTTCCGAATTTACCAGCAATTTAGCTCAAGTATCAGAAGACGTAGCAAAAGGAGCGGAAGAAATATCGCTGCAGTCTAAAAATATTGCTGAGATAAACGAGGATGTAAAAAGGACAACTATGCAGATTCGTAATCTGCTAGAAAATATTAAGCATATTGCCGGCAATATTAAGTTATTGGGAATTAATGTCTTGATTGAAGCTGCCCATACCGGAGAAAAAGGGAGAGGCCTCGGAGTAGTTGCCGAAGAAATCAGCAAACTTTCCACTAATGTTTCCAATCTTTCCCTCGATATAGATAAAACTATGAAAACAATCGAACAAGCTGTTCAAAAAATGACAAACGCAAATCTAAAAGCAACAAAAGCAACAGAGAGGCAAGCCGCTGCTTCTCAGGAACTGTCAGCAAATATGGCAGAAGTTAATACTATTAGCAATAAGCTGCTGGAAATAGCCCGAAAACTATAAATTATTTAATCCTTCACCTAATTAAGCCGATAAAATAGCTCTTACAGCAAATATCAGGAGGGAAGGTCAATGATAACTAAAATTATTACCCAGTGCGAAAGGTGCGGTAAGAAAATAAATAAACCTGGCCTTTGCGATGAATGTCTAAAACAGCACGACAGAGTGGTAAAAATTGTTATGCTTGTAAGCCTCGTCTTAGCTGCCATCAGCTTCTGTTATTATTTTAAACTTTTTATTATTGCTTAATTGCTAATAAGCATACGGTAGCCAAAAATACTTTTTAAAAAGGAGAGGAACAACTTGGGGAAAGTTCTGACATCTGCCATTAAAGCTAAAGAAAGACCTATTAGCCGAATAGAAGCAGAAGCGGGAACAGACATAAAACAATGTTACCAATGCGGCAAATGTTCTGCGGGGTGTCCGGTCGCATTTGCTATGGATTACACTCCCAGGCAAATAATAAGGCTGCTGCAGATGGGAATGACAGATGAAGCACTTAACGCTGAGAGTATATGGATCTGTGCGACATGCGAGACCTGTTCTGCCCGTTGTCCCCGAGGCGTCGACATTGCGTCTTTAATGGATGCTCTCAGGAGGGAGGCTCTGCGGCAGGGTAAAATAACGGACAAAAAAATCGCGGTGTTTAACCGGGCTTTTCTCAATGGGGTAAAAAACTTTGGCAGGAGCTACGAAGCCGGCGTACTGCTGCAGCACAACCTTTTGACAAGGCAATTCTTCAAAGATGCTGAACTGGGCCTGCCCATGATGCGCAAAGGGAAGGTTTCTCTTTTCCCTGAAAAAATCAAGGCAAGGAACGAAATCAAAAAAATATTTGAACGGGCAGAAAGAATGAGAGGTGAATAACGATGAAACTAGCCTACTACCCGGGCTGTTCTCTTGACAGCAGTGCTGTGGAATACAACATATCGACCAAAAGGACTGCTGAACTGCTGGGAACAGAACTGATCGAAATAGATGACTGGAACTGCTGCGGGGCGACTTCAGCTCATAACACCGATAAACTCCTGTCCCTGGCTTTGCCGGCGAGGAACCTTGCTATTGCGGAAAAGACGGGACTCGACATACTGGCCCCCTGTGCCGCCTGCTACAACCGTTTCCGGGCTGCCGAACACACAGTGCGGGCCGACAGTGCAGTGCGGGAAAAAATCCAGGAAATAATCGAGATGGAATACAGCGCTGCGAACTCCACCTTCTCTATTCTGGAATTTCTGGTCGACAAGGTGGGTCTTGACAAAATCAAAGAAAAAATCACCCGGCCTTTAAAAGGGATGAAAGCCGCCTGTTACTACGGCTGCCTTCTTGTGAGGCCGGTCGAGCATACTGGTTTTGACGACCCGGAAGACCCGCAGACCATGGATAAAATCGCCCAAACCCTGGGAGCAGAAACTGTGGACTGGGCGTATAAAACTGAATGCTGTGGAGCCGCCCTGGCAACTTCACGTCCCGATATCGGCAACAGGATGATTTATGAAGTAATACAAAACGCCAGAGAGGCTGGGGCCGAATGTATAATTACTGCCTGTCCTCTTTGCATGATGAACCTGGACATGCGCCAGGCGGGAGCTGAGCGGGAATTCAGCGTCAAATTCAACCTGCCTGTGTACTATATAACTGAGCTTGTGGCACTGGCCTGCGGCGATTCACCGGAGGCCATAGGGGTCAACAAGCACTTTGTGGAAGCTGTTTCCTACTTAAAGACCCTTCCTGCCAAAGCAGCGGAAATGGAAGCCGAAAAGCCCCAAAAAGCGACTAAAAGCACGGCTCCTGCGAGTGAAGAGGATAAAGAAGCCCTGCAGAAAAAAATAAATGCCTTCATCAAAGGATTCGAAAACAACCCTGAAAAAATGGCTTCCATGCTTCTTGACGATGAAGAAAAAACAAAAATACTGGTAGAAATTGTGAATGCAGACAAGAAAAAAACAAACAAGCTGGCTGAGCTCATGGCTGCTGACAAAGACAAAGCAGCAAAAGCGGCAGAAGCCTATGTTGCCGGGGAAATAAAAAAACGGGCAAAAACAGCCGGCAATTCTTAAACCAACAGCTACGCCAAACACTAAGGGGGGAAGAGAAAATGAAAAAACGGGTAGGCGTATTCGTATGTGATTGCGGGACCAACATAGCATCAGTAGTTGATACCGAAAAAGTAGCTGAAGCAGCGAGGAAAATTCCTGGAGTAATATTTGCGACTACGTACAAATACATGTGTTCTGACCCTGGACAAGAGCTGATCCGGAACTCCATCCGGGAACACGAACTGGAACAGGTTGTAATAGCATCCTGCTCACCGCGTATGCACGAGCCCACATTCCGCAAAGCTGTCGAAGCAGGAGGTATTAACGGATACCTGTTTGAAATGATCAACATAAGGGAGCAGGATTCCTGGGTTCACCGCAACCGCTCTCAGGCTACCGGAAAAGCAATTGATCTGGTGCGGATGGCAGTGAGCAAAGTACTGCGCAACACTCCATTACAGATATCGTCTATACCGATAACCAAAAAAGCTCTGGTTATCGGCGGAGGAATAGCGGGGATGCAGGCTGCTCTTGACATTGCTGATGCCGGTTATCCTGTGGTACTTGTAGAAAAAGAAGCGAGTATTGGGGGGAAAATGGCCCAACTTGACAAGACGTTTCCCACCATGGACTGCGCTGCCTGAATAGGCACTCCCAAGATGGTTGCTGTGGCGCAGCACCCTAACATCGAACTGATTACCTACGCGGAAGTTACTGCTGTTAACGGTTACATTGGGAACTTTACCGTGACTATAAAGAAAAAGGCCAAATATGTCGACTGGGATGTCTGTACAGGTTGCGGCACCTGTGAAGAAAAATGCCCGACCAAAAAGCTGAAAAATGAATTTGACCTGGGGCTGGGGCAGAGAACCGCTATACACAAGCTTTTCCCCCAGGCAGTTCCCGGCAAACCGTATATCGATGCAGAAAATTGCTTAAAACTCACTAAAGACAAATGCGGTATCTGTGAAAAAATATGCCCTACCGAAGCCATCAGATTTAATGACAGGGATGAATATATAACTGAAGAAATCGGGGCTATTGTAATTGCAACCGGATATGACCTTTTCCCCTGGGAAAAAGCTTACGGAGAATACGGCTACGGGAAATACCCCGACGTAATAACCAGCCTGCAATTTGAGAGGCTGGTAAGCTCAGGGGGGCCTACGGGCGGCAAAATAAAAAGGCCTTCGGACAACAAAGAACCGCAGAGCGTAGCTTTTATCAAATGTGTAGGATCAAGGGACGATGCCAAGGGCAAAAGCTACTGCTCCCGGGCCTGCTGCATGTATACGGCCAAGCACGCATTTCAGGTAAAAGAAAAGATGCCCGACAGCGAGGCTTACGTGTTCTACATGGATGTCCGTACAGCGGGCAAAAACTACGAAGAATTCTACCAGCGTTCCGTAAACGCAGGAGCCAGATATATAAGAGGGAGAGTCAGCAAGATATACCCCAGAGGAGACAAACTGGTGCTGAAATCAGAGGACACCCTCCTGGGGAGACCGATAGAAGTAGAAGCCGACCTGGTAGTACTGGCAACAGCTATGGTACCTTCTGAAGGGGCGGAAGAACTGGCTAAGACAATCGGTTTTTCTACGGACAAAGACGGTTTCTACCAGGAAGCTCATCCCAAACTGCAGCCGGTAGATACATTTGCAGCCGGGGTGTACCTGGCGGGATGCTGCCAGGGGCCTAAAGACATACCGGACACGGTAGCACAGGCCAGCGCCGCGGCAGTAAAAGTATGCGGTGTATTCTCCAAAGCCGAGCTTCCTACAGAACCGATGGTTTCTGAGGTTAACACAGAAAAATGTTCAGGCTGCGGCTTCTGTGTTCCGATATGCCCGTATAAGGCGATTTCTCTGGAAGAAATTCAAGAAAGGGGCCATCACGGTACTATAACCCGCAAGGCAGCCCGGATAAACAGCAGTTTGTGCCAGGGATGCGGGGCGTGTGTTCCCGCTTGCAGAACCCAGGCCCTGAACTTGAAAGGCTATACTGACGAACAACTGGTAGCGGAGGTGGACGCACTGTGTCTGTAGAAAACACAAATCAGTGGGAACCCAAAATAATCGTATTTGCCTGCAACTGGTGCACGTATGCGGCGGCTGACCTTGCTGGACTGAACCGCCTCGAATATCCTGCTGAAGTCAGGATAATAAGGACCCCATGTTCGGGAAGGATGGACCCTATGTTTGTTTTGAGAGCATTTAACCGGGGGGCAGATGGGGTACTGCTCTCCGGGTGACACCCCGGTGAGTGCCACTATGTTAGTGGCAATTACTACAACCGCCGGCGGCATACGGTTATAAAAAAACTCCTGGAATATATAGGGGTGGAGCCCGAAAGATATCAGACTGCCTGGATATCAGGGTCTGAAGGGATCAAATTCCAGGAAACCATGAAAAAGCTAGTGGCAGATGTTAAAAAACTCGGCCCCAACAGAAAGCTGAGGGATGCAAAATGATGGATATTGCCAATAAAATTAAAGAAATTGCCAAAAAGCTTCTGGAAAGCGGCGAAATAGACGTTTTTATCGCGTGGGAAAAAGGCAATTTTGACTACCAGACCAGGCCTTTTTTCGCTCGGACCGCAGATGATGTCGAAAAAATTGTTTTCGATGAATACTCTGTTCACAACCTTGCCAACTTCCTGCTTAAATACCGTGATGGTAAAGAAAAAATCGGGCTGGTCGTTAAAGGCTGCGATTCCAGGGGTATAGTAAGGCTTCTGGAAGACAGCCAGTTCCAGCGCGACCGCCTTTACATCGTAGGCGTCTGCTGTCCGGGAATGAAGGACCCGCTGCAGACAATGAAGGATAATTCGGGGCTCAATAAAAACCCGGCAGCAGACAGCCTGGCTGCTAAATGTAAAAGCTGTATCCAGCCCAATCCGGTCATATACGATGAACTCCTGGGAGAACAGCAGAATCCTGGTATTGAAGGCGAACGCTTTGCCCGGGTTAGGGAAATTGAAAACATGGACGCCGGCGAGCGCTACCAGTTCTTTGCGGGCGTTTTGTCGCAGTGTATCCGCTGTTATGCCTGCCGGCAGGTCTGCGTTGCCTGCAACTGCCGCACGTGTATATTTGACGAAACCAGGCCGCAATGGGTAGGCAGGGAAACGAGTATAGAGGACAACATGATGTACCACTTAGTAAGGGCTTCACATATGGCCGGCCGCTGTATTGAATGCGGCGAATGTGAGCGGGTTTGTCCCGTCAATATCCCTCTCATGCTCATTAACCAGAAGTTGGTGAAGGATGTCAGTGAACTTTACGGGCCTTATGAAGCGGGGATGGAGTATATAGAAGGGGCCAAACCCCCGTTAAGCACATATAAAGAAAACGATCCGGACGATTTCATATAAGGGGGGACGAGTAGTGAAAGTACTGAGCAAGGATAAGCTGGAAACAGTATTTAACAGACTGGCACAGGAATCTGACGTCTACGTGCCTATGCAGCGGGGTGAACAGAGCGGTTTCTTCTCCTTCCTGACATACGATGCAGCCAGGGATGAAATCGCGCTTGATATACTGAATACTTACCTGCCCCCCAAAAATATAATTCTCCCCCAGACGGAGAAGATGTACAGCTTCAGGCAAGAAGGCACGAAGGTAAATATAGAAGAAGTCTACGAAGATTCGCAGCCGAAAATAATATTCGGCATAAGGGGTTGTGACGCCAAGGCTGTTGAATGCCTGGACATGGTGTTCCTAACCAGGGGCTATGAAGACAGTTTTTACAAATCCCGCCGGGAAAACACGGTCATAATAGCAAATGCCTGCTATGCCCCCGGGCCCAACTGTTTCTGCGAGTCGATGGGAATAGATCCTGTCAACCCCAGGCCAGCCGACGTTATCATCCGTGATACAGGAAACGGTACTTTGGTATGGGAAGCGGCAAGCGACAAAGGCAAAAAAATTAGCGATCAGATCTCTGAGTTCCTGGAAGAGAAAGACGTCAAGCTTCCAGAAGCAAAACAGTGCCAGCGTCAGGTTGCATACGACGGGGTGGCCGAAAAACTCAGAGATATGTTTGCAAGTCCTGTGTGGGATAAACTCTCAGAGCCGTGCCAGAACTGCGGGATATGCACGTACCTGTGTCCCACCTGTTACTGCTTTGACATCCAGGTAAAATCATGGGGAGAGGAAGGCTACCGCTTCCGCTGCTGGGACTCCTGCATGTACCGGGAGTACACCCAGATGGCAGGCGGGCACAATCCACGTGAAACAGGAACCGAGAGGTTCCGCAACCGTTTCCTGCACAAGCTGGAATTTTTCAAGGAAAGATACGGCACTTCTCTCTGCACCGGATGCGGCAGGTGTATCATTGCCTGCCCTGTGGGGATAGATATTACAAATATCGTCGATTTGATTAAGGAGGTGGATGCAGGTGCATAAATGCGATTGCAACCCACTGGTTCCTGACATTGTTGAAGTCATAGAAATAGTCGAAGAAACTCCTGATGTAAAGACTTTTAATGTCAAAAGCGAAAAGGGCGTTCCTTTTGATGTCATGCCGGGCCAGCTGGCCATGCTTTCCCTGGTCCCGGTTGGGGAAGCCATGTTCTCCGTATCGTGGCAGGAAGAAAAAGAATACCTGCAGTTTGCCATAAAGCGGGTAGGGCTCATGACCGATGAACTCCATAAAATAGATGTGGGTCAGCAGTTGGGAATCCGCGGCCCTTATGGAAACGGCTTTCCGGTAGAGGAATGCAAAGGTAAAGATATGCTTTTCATAGGCGGAGGGATTGGGCTCGCTCCCCTGCGCTCGTTTATAAAATACTGCTTTAAGCACCGCCAAGACTATGGCAAAATTCAAATACTGTACGGGAGCCGCAGTTATGCCGACCTGTGTTTCAAAGAAGAACTGTTTGAAAAATGGCCGGGGCAAAAAGACACCGAGGTTTTCGTGACAATAGACAACCCGGAAGAAGGCTGGGACGGGCACGTGGGCTTTGTTCCCTCCTACCTGGAAGAAATTAATCCGGATCCCGCAGGGAAAATAGCTGTTACCTGCGGCCCGCCCATAATGATAAAGTTTGTGCTCCAGGCCCTGGAAAAGATGGGCTATACCGATGAGCAGGTTATAACTACCCTGGAGATGCGCATGAAATGCGGCATAGGCAAGTGCGGCCGCTGTAATATAGGCAGCGAGTATATATGCCTCGACGGACCGGTATTTAACCTAGCCCAGCTGAAAAAACTACCCCCCGAATGGTAAAAGGTTGTGTTGAAGGAAGAAAATAAATATTAGTGATGTCCCAAATATATAGTAGTATAATTTAGATAAAAGACGTTATATCAATATAGCTTAAAAACCAGTTTTTCTCCGCCTTTGCTGCGTAAAAAAGGAGGGAAAGGATGATGAAAAAAAGCTACCCCCAACCGATATCAAACCGTTATGAATTGATGGATACCTGGGAAAAAGTGCATAAGGGGAGTATCCCTTCAAATATTCATATTTCAAAAGAAATCCAGGACTCTTGGAAACGGAGCAAATTTTACGGTGTTGATCCCTATAAAAAAACAAACACCAATATACTCGACGAATATTCCTTCAAACAACGGTTAGAAGCAAACAAAAGTTTACTAAATCTGACTATTCCTGCAATGGAGGCTTTATATTCCATTACTAAAGGCTCTGGCTTCTGTATAACAATAGCTGATAAAGATGGCTATATTCTTAAAAGAATAGGCGATGAAGACGAACTCGCCTTTACAGCATACAGTAACTTTAAAGAAGGGGCAAATTGGTCAGAAGAAGTTATGGGAACCAATGCGGTCGGTTTAGTACTGATTTACGATAGACCTATTCAAGTTTTTGGATATGAACACTACTGCAAATGTGCCTGTACCTCGACCTGTTCTGCTGCTCCCATCCACGATCTCAGCGGGAAAATTATTGGCGTGCTTGATTTAACCGGCCCTTATAAACTAGTGAACGCCCATACCCTGGGAATGGTGGAAGCATCAGCAAAAGCGATCGAGAGAGAAATGGAATTAAGCGATGCTTACTATAATATTAGACTGGCAAACTTGCAAAAGAAAGCCATAATAGAATCTATCTCAGAAGGCCTTTTCGCTGTTGACCAGCACGGTAAAATCACCCACATTAACAAGCGCGCAAGTGATTTATTGGAAATTAAAATTGAAGACTGTTTAAATAAAAACATCCATGAGGTATTGCCGGCAGATAATATTTATTTTTTCAATACCATAAGTTCAGGAAGAACTACCTATGGAGAAACTATGCTTATAAAAACCAACAAAGAGAAAAAAAAGTTTATGGTTAACTGTACCCCCCTTAAAGACCAAAGATCTTCGGCTAGCAACGGTGTTGTCGTCATCCTACATGAATTGCACGCTGTCGTTAATAAAATTATCGGCAACACACCGAATATAACCTTTGACAGTCTTATCGGGGAATCTACCTCTTTTAAATCAGCTTTAGCACAGGCCAGAATAGCTGCAGAAACAGATTCTAACATACTCTTAATAGGTGAAAGTGGCACCGGTAAAGACCTGTTTGCCCAAGCAATTCACAATGCTAGTAATAGACGAAAAGAAACATTTCTGGCCATAAACTGTGCTGCTATCCCGCGAGAGTTAATTTCAAGCGAATTATTTGGATATGAAGAAGGAGCCTTTACAGGTGCTCGTAGAGGAGGAAATCCAGGAAAATTCGAACTAGCTGACCAAGGTACTATTTTTCTGGACGAAATAGGAGAAATGCCCCTTGACCTCCAGGCTTCTCTTTTAAGAGTATTGGAGGAAAAAAACATAATTCGGCTTGGCGGCAAGGAATTTATCCCTATTAATGTACGAGTTATCAGTGCAACAAATAAAGATTTAGAAAAAGAAATAAAAAAAGGAAATTTTCGTCATGATTTATTCTTCAGGCTTCGTGTAGTATCGATTAATATTCCTCCCCTTAGAGAGCGAAAAGGCGATATCCCAATTTTAGCAGAGCATTTTGCAAAAAGCATAGGCTCTAGAATTGGAAAGAACATCAACAAAATTGA
>JACIYB010000002.1:23915-47946 GCA_014360155.1 Syntrophomonadaceae bacterium | reverse complement strand
GAAAATATTGAAGACTTGGCTATTTTAGCTGTAAATTCCGGTTACCGCCATATAGTTACCCTGGATAAGCGCGTTAAAATACCAGTGTTACTGGAATTTTAAGTCCTGATTATCTGTGAATGGCAATATTGTAGAGAAAATATTATGGAGAGGCAAAATAATGAGCTGTATTGTTATGTTAGTAATCAGCCTAGGGATAATACTCATAGCAGCAGAAGTATTTGTCAACGGAGTCGAATGGCTCGGTAATAAGCTCAACCTTTCGGAAGGTGCGGTAGGAAGTGTCCTGGCAGCTGTAGGTACCGCTTTGCCAGAAACTATAATTCCTATTATTGCAATACTCTTTAGCCATGGCAGTGAAGGGCATGAGATCGGGATAGGGGCTATTTTAGGGGCTCCCCTTATGCTGGCTACTTTGGCTATGTTTGTAACAGGAATAGCCGTGCTGGTATTCAGCCGTGTAAGAAGACAGGGAAAAAAGGTTGTTGCAGACTATTCCAGTATGTCACGGGACTTGGGATTTTTTATTATTGTTTATTCAGCAGCTATATTAACAGGGCTTATTCCACCTGCTAGCAGATATTGGCAGCTAACAATTGCCGGGTTTATGGTATTTTCATACTTTTGGTATCTTTTTGTCGTGGTCAGTGAAGAAAGAGACATCGAATCAGATGGAAAGTTGCCGGCTTGCTATTTTGCGCGGAAAAAAGAGATCCCTTCTCTATTCACGGTGCTATTTCAGATAACAGTCGCCTTAGTCCTAATTGTGCTGGGGGCTGATCTCTTTGTTAGCGCTGTAAAAGAAGCAGCCTTTATCTACGGAGTGCCGGCTTTCGTACTGGCGGTTATTATAACGCCGATAGCTACTGAATTGCCTGAGAAATTTAACAGTGTTATTTGGATATCGAGAGAAAAGGATACTCTGGCATTAGGCAATATTACTGGTGCAATGGTATTTCAAAGTTCGTTAATACCTGCTCTGGGGATATTTTTTACTGATTGGCAACTCACTGGCGGAGCTTTTATAACCGGCGCTCTTGCACTGGCATCAGCTATGGTGATGTTCATGGAGTTGAAAAGGAAAAAGCATATTACTGCGCTGACTCTGCTGGTAGGAGGCGTTTTTTATGGAGTGTTTCTCTTAACTGTTTTTAAGGGATTGGTTGCATATTAAAAAAGCCAGATATTTCTGGCTTTTAACCGGCTTTTTTCAATTGGGTGTTGTTTAGTTGATATTCTCTATGGTATAAATCATAAGCCACTTTCCAAGATTTTGCTTCTTGAATTCTTTTTTTCTGCAGATATGCTCTTATTTTAGCCTGCCTTCGCCGTGCGTGTTTTTCTACCACTACTGTTGCAACATAAAGAGCTACATAAAGGCCCCCTTTAACCAAGTAAAAGAAGAAAGTAAAAAACAGAAATGCTTTTTGAAGTTCTGTCATTGCGAACTCCTCCCTCCTCCCTATGCTGGTATAAGATGTGCCAGAAGACTAAGATTCCAGGTAAAGTTTGGTAAAAATATAGAGAGCAGTTATTATTCCGCTGATTAGACTGACTGTGAGAGCTCCAGCAGCTACTATTCTGTCCATTAGAATCCCACCAATCCATAAGAATAACAAACAACAAATGGCATCTTACAAAGTATACAACATATCAATATAACAATTAACAACTTATTACATTAACATGATAACATGTTAATATATTTTATGCAACTATAAAAAGTTAGTGAAATGTGAAGATTTCAAGCGACACAGGGCTGTATCCCCGAAAAAAGCAGAAAACAAAAACCCGGATGGCTTTGCATCCGGGTTTATAAAGCGTCTTGATATTTTTATTATTGCAGCTTCAAGAGGATCTGGCTTTAGCTTCCTGCTGCAGTTTATTTGAAAAGCTGGACACCGATAAGCTTATCCAGATGGTGGTTTTATTAAGCGACAAAGTGTGGCTATAAAAAAAGCGGGAGTTAATTACTCCCGCTTGGCCGTTCATCACCGATTGTGAAAACTATCTGTCCGCCCTTTTCTTCACGCCATTTTTCAAGATATTCTTCAATAAGTTTTCTTACCAAGCTCGACTTGGTAGTAGATTGGTCTGCACAAGCAAAACGCAGTTGGCGATCTAATTCTTCTGGAATAACTACCGAAACGTACTTCATCATATGTTTACCTCCTTTTGTTTCATTTTTTAGTTTTCCCACCCCCCATTTTCCCCAATATCCTGTTCTAACACGATTGCATCCTACTTATATTTTATGCTTCTTATATATTATCCACAATTAGCTTGTGCCATTTTGCACAAATAAAAGCTTGGTTAGCACCTGGTCCGGTATAATTATGATATATTTATTGTTGCAAAAATATTAAGCACGATAAAATCCAAATAAAAGAGCGCTCTTGTCTCCGCAAATTCCGAATTTTAGGGAATTTATAAAAACACATCATATATGCAGGGATGTTGGCGCAGGGGTTTTATAAAGCCGTTGTCCAAATATGCAAAAAAAATGCATGTTTATACTAAGTTTAATACAAACTGTGAAAACGTTCACAAGTTATGAAATTAATAAATAACAACATATTAACATAGCCATACATTAAGATATTGCATTTCTTGACTTGAAAATTATTTATTGTTACCTTATTTAAGGAAATGTAGATATTGAAAACTGATTCCACTGCAAAAACCCTAAGTTAGGCTATTAAAATGAATAAATATGCAGGAACCTGTTGACGGAGCATGGAAGCAACATCCCGCGAAGGTGAAGCGACGAATATTTATTCATTTAACTAGCAGATTACAACTTTCAGCAGTGAAATCAAAATTTTAATATCTGTTTATTGCTTTGTTTTGTATGTCGTATATCAAAGAAAGGATGCGGAAGATGGATAAAATTAACCCTTATGACAAGGCGCATGAACTTGCTCGTTCAATTATTAGCAGTGATGCATATTTAAATTACATTGCTGCCAAGAAAAAAATTGAGAAAGACCCGGAGATCAAGGAGAAAATTCAAAACCTGCGCATTCGACAGCTGGAAATAAATAAGGCCAACTTGCTAGGGGAGGAAGTTTCGAGGGATCAAATAAATGCGGTTACATTAGAATTTGCCCAATTAAGTCAAAATCGAGAAATAGCGGAATTTTTCGAGGCTGAAAGCAGGTTTGTCCAAATGTTTAGTGATTTAAATGAAATTATACAAAAGGCGGTCGAAAGCGGCTTTGAAGAGTAAAGGATACAAGCCGGTAAAAAAGCTTGAAACTGCCAGCAGGCTAAGAAGTTTTAAGCTCGACAATTAATGAACTGGGGTTTTGTTTCCTAATGAAAACCGGTTTTTTGCTTTACTGGCTCAATTTTTAATAAGTATACAATATTATTTGTTGATTGTTATTTACAGATTCGGAAAAAAGTTTAAAAATTAAAAAGGCTTACTCAAATCCAATTTAATTTTCTCGTATAAAAGCAGATTATCATTGATTATGCTATTTTTTAAAAGTCATGACGAAGGAGGGTCGGGCTGTGTATGAGATAAAAAGAAAAGCTTTATTAGCCAATAATATTAAGCTTTTTGAGATTTTTGCTCCTGAGATTGCCCGCAAAGCACAGGCAGGTCAATTCGTTATTGTCCGCCAGCACGAAAAAGCTGAAAGAATTCCTTTAACGATCGCTGATTTTGATCGGAATCAAGGGACAATTACTATTATTTTCCAGGAAGTGGGAAGATCAACTATTGATTTAGGACAATTGAAAAAAGGAGATTATATTCTGGATTTTGTGGGTCCCTTAGGGAAGGAATCGGAAATCAGCAAATACGGCAGGGTAGTGTGTATAGGCGGTGGAGTTGGAGTGGCTCCGCTTTATCCTATTGCTAAAAGGCTGCATGGCGAAGGCAACTATATTGTATCCGTTATTGGGGCGCGATCTCGGGGAGATCTCATTTGGGAAGAAAAGATGAGAGCAGTAAGCGACGCGCTATATATTACTACAGACGATGGAAGTTATGGGGAAAAGGGCTTTGTTACTGATATTTTGAAGAGGATTATTGGCAGCGAGGAAATTGATGCGGTTATAGCTATTGGCCCGCTGGTTATGATGGAAGCTGTGTCTGAAATTACTAGGCCGCACGGGATAAAGACCGTAGTTAGTCTTAATCCTATAATGCTTGATGGTACAGGAATGTGTGGGGCTTGCAGGGTCCAGATAGGGCAGGAGACGAAATTTGCCTGTGTAGATGGACCAGAATTCGATGGGCACTTAGTGGACTGGGATAATGCTAAAAGACGCGCCAAGATGTTTTTGCAGGAGGAAAAAATCGCTCTGGAGGTATTGCGGTATAATTGCTCAGAAGGAGGTGCCCATGCATGTCAAAAAAACAAGTAGTAGGGAAGAAATATGCGATGCCCGTTCTTGATCCGCATGAAAGGATAAAATATTTTAGGGAGGTAGCAACAGGCTATACTGAAGAGCTGGCTCTTTTGGAAGCGGCGAGGTGTCTGCAATGTAAAAAACCTCTGTGTGTAGAAGGGTGCCCTGTAGGTGTCGATATACCGGCTTTTATCAAATTAATTCTGGCGCGAGATTATCAGGGAGCAGCCAATAAAATTAAGGAGAAAAACAGCCTGCCGGCTGTATGTGGGCGGGTATGTCCGCAGGAAAACCAGTGTGAAAAGTTCTGCGTTATGGGTAAAAAAAACGAACCGGTAGCTATAGGCAGGTTAGAACGTTTTGTTGCTGATTGGGAGTTTGAGCACGGCGAGTTTAAGCCAGAAGCAAAAGCTCCTAATGGGAAAAAAGTAGCAATAGTTGGTTCTGGTCCATCAGGATTAACGTGCGCTGCCGAGTTGGCTAGAATGGGGTATAGGGTTAAGATTTTTGAAGCCCTTCATATGGCTGGGGGTGTTCTCGTTTATGGCATTCCTGAGTTTCGCTTGCCTAAAGCTGTAGTAGCTCGGGAGATAGAAAATATTAAAAAGCTGGGGGTAGAGATAGAGGTTAACAGTGTAATTGGGAAATTATACACTATAGATGAACTCATATCCGATGGCTTTGATGCTGTATATGTGGCTACAGGTGCTGGATTGCCTTACTTTATGAATATACCGGGCGAGAATCTTAATGGGGTATATTCGGCTAATGAATTTCTTACCCGGGTAAATCTTATGAAAGCTTATAAATTTCCTGAATATATAACTCCAATTCATACCGGCAGGAGGATAGCTGTTATCGGCGGGGGCAATGTGGCCATGGATGCGGCGCGTACAGCTCTTCGCCTCGGTGTCGAGAAATCATACATTATTTATCGCCGATCAGAAAAGGAGATGCCTGCTAGGGCGGAAGAGATTGAACACGCTCGTGAAGAAGGGGTTGAGTTTGTATTATTGAGCAGTCCGGTTGAAATAAAAGGTGATGAAGACGGCAGGGTTAAGGCTATTGTATGCCAGAAATACGAGCTGGGAGAACCCGATTCTTCGGGAAGAAGGAGACCCGTCCCTCTTGAAAACTCTGAATATGAGATTCCCGTGGATACTGTTGTCATGGCTATAGGACAAGGCCCCAATCCATTAATTCCCGCTACTACTCCGGAATTGAAGACTAATAAAAACGGGAACATAATAGCCGATGCCAACACCGGGAAGACTTCCAAACCCCAAATTTTTGCCGGTGGTGATGTAGTTAGCGGAGCAGCTACAGTTATTTTGGCAATGGGAGCCGGGAAAAAAGCTGCGCAAGGTATAAATCAATACCTTTTTGGGGGTACTGAATAAAGTTAGTACTGTGCATACAATATATCTTACTGAAATCTCTTTACATTTTAAAAACCTTAAAATTATAATTTGAAAAGTAAGTATATAAAAGGCCAAAGGAGGCAGAGGAAAGTGTCATATATCAATGAAATCTTTGCAAAGGTAGTGGAAAGAAATCCTAATGAACCTGAATTTCATCAAGCAGTTAAGGAGTTTTTAGATTCAGTAGAACCGGTTTTGAACAGGAATTCCAAATATTTACGTTACGGTGTTATCGAAAGAATAGTTGAACCAGAAAGGCAGATAATTTTCCGGGTTCCCTGGGTAGATGATAAAGGGGATGTGCAGGTAAACCGCGGTTTCAGAATTGAATTTAACAGCGCGATAGGACCGTATAAAGGAGGACTTAGGTTTCATCCTTCTGTAAACGCCAGCATTATAAAATTCTTGGGGTTTGAGCAGATTTTCAAAAATTCCCTCACTGGGCTGCCTATAGGCGGAGGCAAAGGCGGAAGCGACTTCGATCCCAAGGGTAAATCCGAGGCGGAAGTCATGAGTTTCTGTCAGAGTTTTATGACCGAGTTATTCCGCCATATTGGACCAGATACAGATGTGCCTGCTGGAGATATCGGGGTCGGCGGCCGTGAGATAGGATATATGTACGGCCAGTACAAACGTATCAAGAATGCTTATGAAGGCGTTTTGACTGGTAAAGGCTTAAATTGGGGCGGCAGTCTGGTTAGAAAAGAAGCTACCGGTTATGGCTTAGTTTACTTTGTGGAAGAAATGCTAAAAACCAGGGGCGAATCTTTTGCCGGGAAAACGGTAGTTATATCAGGCTCCGGAAATGTTGCGATATATGCTGCGGAAAAAGCGGCGGAACTCGGGGGCAGAGTTGTTGCCATGAGTGATTCAAACGGCTATATTCTCGATGAGAAAGGTATTGACCTCAACGCGATGAAACGTATTAAAGAAGTTGAAAGAGGAAGATGTAAAGATTATCTTAACCAACATGCTGATGCTCATTACGGCGATAACTGGCCTGATATCTGGACAATTCCCTGCGATATTGCGCTGCCTTGTGCTACTCAAAATGAAATAGATGAAAAGGCAGCCAAAACCTTAGTTAGTAACGGCTGTATAGCAGTTGGCGAAGGTGCCAATATGCCTTCTACACCTGGAGCGGTTGGAGTATTTCTGGAAAACAAGGTTTTGTTTGGGCCGGCAAAAGCTGCTAATGCAGGAGGGGTAGCCGTTTCGGCCCTGGAGATGTCTCAAAACAGTATGCGTTATTCCTGGACATTCAGCGAAGTTGACCAAAAACTCAAAGAAATAATGATTAGCATACACAGAAAATCAAGTGAGGCTGCAAGAGAATACGGTTTTGAAGATAACTTGGTTGTAGGTGCTAATATTGCAGGCTTTCTAAAAGTTGCAGATGCTATGCTGGAACAGGGTGTCGTATAGGATTTAATCAGTTCAGCATGAATTCTTAAAAAAAAGGGCGGGATCTTGCTTGGAAAGACAGCCCTTTTTTTATTTCTGGTTAGATCAAATTATAATAAAATAATTAAGGGGAAAAATTGGGAGAGGCTGCCTAGCAGTGAGATTAAACAAATTTGTTCAGCTTTATATGCTACAATGAGACATATCGTCATAGGGGAGGAGAAATATGAGCAGGAATAAAATTGTTTTACTCTTTCTAACTTTGTTTATATTGGCGCTGGTTTTCGTTGTTTCTGATATGGCTGCAGGGGAAAAGGAAAGTGGTAAAGGAGAAGGGGTTTTAGAGCAAAACCAAGTTGAATTTGAGGAAAAATATGAGAAAGCTCGGGTTCTTGAAGTTAAAGATCTTGAAGAGGGGGAGCAGGACCAAGATCAGGTCTTTAAAGAGCAGATTTTAACGGTGGAGATGCTTACCGGCGAATATAAAGGACAAATACTGGAAACTCGGAATGTACTCTCGGGAAGTGCTGGATGGGATATTATAGTTAATCCAGGAGACGAGGTAATTGTTTATGTAAACGGACAAAATGGGAAAGTGAATGAAGTCTATATTTCTGATATGCTCCGAACGCCTTATTTAAACTTTCTTCTGTTAACTTTTATAATTGCACTTATAGTCGTAGGGGGTATAAGAGGCGTAAAATCGCTGGTGGCTCTTGGTTTAACAATTCTAGCTATATACAAGGTATTGCTGCCGGCTTTAATGAAAGGATATCCTCCCGTGGTTGTTACAGTACTTATTTTAACGGGTGTTACCCTGTTAACCATGTTTTTAATCGGCGGTGTGGCGCGAAAATCCATAGCGGCTTCACTGGGGACTATTGGGGGTGTGGTAATTGCTGGAGCTATTGCTCTTCTAGTTGGAGATTTAGCTCATTTAACCGGTTTTGCTACCGAGGAGAGCAGGATGCTTCTATATGTCGAGAACTTTAAAATAGATATGCAGGGCCTGCTTTTTTCGGGGATTATCATTGGGGCACTGGGAGCTGTCATGGATGTTGCCATGTCTATTGCGTCTGCAGTTGAAGAGGTCAAAAAGGCCAATCCCGCTTTAAATATATGGCAGTTGACCAAAGCGGGTATGAATGTGGGACGTGATATTATGGGGACAATGGCTAATACCCTGATTCTGGCCTATACGGGCGGAGCACTCCCCCTATTGATATTATATATGGCCTATAATACACCCGGAATTAGGATATTTAATTCCGAATTAATTGCCACTGAAGTAGTACGTGCCCTTTCTGGAAGCATTGGTCTTGTTTTCGCTATTCCGGTAACTGCGGTTATTTCAGGCATATTAGCTGCCAAGGAGACTAAAAGCGTCTACTCTCAGCATGGTTCGGTATAGTTATGTCTAATTTTTTGTCAAATAAAGTTAGCGGCTTAAACAATTTCTGAGACGCAATTTCTGTATATCTAAACTTGTGTTGCTGCCAAATAGGAAGTAGAATATGCTATGATAATAATAATTATTATTAATTTCAGGGGAATGATATTATGAACCGGAAAAAAGTAAAGGAAAAACTGCAACAGAACAGCTATAGGCTGACTAATCAGAGAGCGGCAATATTGGAGGTAATGTTCGACAATAAAGGAAAACATTTGAGTGCAGAGGAAGTGCTGTATTATGCTAAGAGAAAGCTTCCTAACATCGGCATTGCTACTGTCTACCGCACCTTGGAAAAACTAGCGGGTATGGAAATATTGTATAAGACTATGTTTGAGGAAGGTAAGTACCGTTACGAGATATCAGATGATAAAGAACATCAGCACCATCATATTATATGTTTAAGCTGTGGAAGGATAGCTGAAATAGAGGAAGATTTGCTGTGTAACCTGGAAGAGCAGTTGGAAAACAGGGGTTTTGAGGTTTTAGATCATGAACTCAAGTTTTACGGCTATTGTCCAGAGTGCAAAAAAAAGGTGTAGCCTGTGCTTTGAAGGGCATTTTTTGTATAAGCAGCAATGATTTAACGATAATGATTATCAATATTGCATTATGCAGGGGAGGAAACAAAAATGGCGGTTGCTCTTATCGGAAATCCCAATGTGGGAAAAAGCTCAGTGCTGAACCGTTTGTGCGGAAGCAGCATATTTGTTTCCAATTATCCGGGTACCTCTGTTGAGGTTACAAAAACCAAGTTCAATGTCGTGAACCGGGATGTGGATATTTACGATACTCCCGGGATATATTCATTGCATTCTCCAGGAGAGGAACAGCGGGTGGTCAAGGAAATGCTGAAAAGCGAAGACATTGAGCTCATTTTGAATATAGTAGACGCTACCAACCTGGAACGAAACCTGGTGCTCACTTATGAATTACTAGAGCTGGGGATTCCTGTCGTAGTCGTTGTAAATCAGATAGACCGGGCACGGGTAATGGGAATAAAAATAGATCCCAGAAAGATGAGAAGCCTCCTGCACTCTCCTGTAATACTCTTTTCGGCTGTAAGCGGGGAAGGACTTGTGCAATTGATAAGGGTGCTGGAAAGCGGCGATTTTGCTGCTCAAATTGATAAACCGGGTATGGGGAAAAAGGTTGCCGTAGATCTTTCTTTATCCGGTCGGTACGGGGAAAGGGGAAAAGGTTATGTCATACCTACTGAAACTTCTATAAATGAGGCAGATCTTGAGAGGGCCAAAAAAGCGAGGGATACCGCTAAGTTTGTAACAACTCAGATGAAGGCAGGGCAAAAGATTTGGCTGGAGAGAATCCAAAATATTTTAGATCACCCCGTAATCGGCGTGGTATTGCTGCTGTTTTTTGCTTATTTAGGTTTTTTATTACTGCTCAAGTCTATTGAGCTAAGCGAGGGGCCTATAAGCACTGTTTTAGAACCGGTTAACAGGCTCATAGGGCATTTAATTTCTGAAATACTGCCTTCAGGTATCGTTAGTTCGGTTTTATCGAAAGCCGTACCAGAAGGGCTGATAATACCTTTTACTATAATTATGCCGGCTATGCTCATGGTGAGCCTGTTGATGTCTATTCTGGAAGATACTGGGCTGTTGCCTCGTTATTCGGTAGCGCTGGAAAGGGCGGGGAGTTTTTTTGGAGTGTCGGGACAGGCGGTGATACCGCTTTCCCTAGGTTTTGGCTGCCGGACGCCTGCTATTCTTGCTACCAGAATTATGCCCAGTGAAGCAGAGCGTTTCATTGTAATTACCTTGCTGAGTATAGTTATACCTTGTGCAGCTACCCTGGGAATAATGGCCTCGGTTGTATCCACATTTGAAGCGTATTTGCCGGTTATTGTACTTACTATGCTGGCTACTTTGACAATTCTTGGTTTTATTCTCAGCAGGATAATGCCGGGGGAAAGCGTGTTTGTTTATGAGCTTCCACCGCTAAGGCTTCCTATGTGGAGCAATGTTTGGAGCAAAGTGAAGGTGCGCTTTTCGGGTTTTTTCACTGAAGTTTTGCCCCTGTTATTGCTCATGAACATAATTATCAGGGCTCTGATGGAGTCAGGTTTGCTGAACATTTTTCATGATATGGAAAATTTTACCCGTTTTTTGTTTGGCATACCTGCTGAAGCTTTTGTAGCCGTTCTGATTACGATATTCCAACGTTATTTAGCTCCGCTAGTATTGTTGAACTTGCCTCTGACTCCGAGGGAAGCCACTATAGCGATAACCATGATTGCTCTGTCACTGCCGTGTCTGCCTGTGATGGTTATGACTGTACGCGAAATTGGCTTAAAGGGTCTGATAAAGGTTTTGATTATGGCTTTTTCAACCTCTTTTGCCGTTGGAATTATTTTAAACTGTATCTTGCCATTTTGAGGAGGATTAGATCATGACTTTGAGGGATATGAAAGTCGGACAGAAAGCAAAAATAATAAAGATAGACAAAGGATCGTATGCTCAGCGGCGCCTGTTTGAAATCGGGCTTGTGCCTGGAGCTGAAGTTAAACTTTTATCCAGGCATCCCTTCCGGGGTCCCCTTGTTTTGCAAATCGGGAATGCTAAAATTGCTGTAGGAAGAGGCATAGCAGCTTCTGTGAAAATTGAACTCCTGGAAAATTGAGCCGAGAAGTGCGAGTCACTGGCAGTTTTTTCCTGGGCAGACATTTGCGGTGAGAATGTATTAGACTTATAACCGGGAGTTATGCTAAAATGTAGGCGGTTAATCTATAAATAAGGCTCGTATTAGTTAAAACGGGGGATGTCGATATATGCTTAGGTTAAAAAATATTTTTGTTACAGTTAACGGCTCTAACGGTGTTGATAGGGAGATACTGCGCGATATAAGTATAGAATTTAAAAGCGGCAGGCTGTATGCTATTACCGGCCCTAATGGAGGCGGAAAGACATCGATAGCCAAAGTTATAATGGGCATATATAAACCGAATAGGGGAGAAATTTATCTAAACGGCGAGGAGATCAGCAACCTGAATGTTTGTGAAAGAGCACGCAGGGGGATTAGTTATGCTTTTCAGCATCCGCCGCGTTTTAAAGGGATAACTGTAGGGGATTTAATTCAGATAGCCAGCCCAGATATTGACAGTTTTAACCTCAGGGCAGCTCTTCGCAATGTGGGCCTGTGTCCAGAAGACTATCTGGAAAGAGATGTAGGACCGGGACTTAGCGGGGGAGAAATTAAGCGCATTGAAATAGCCCAAGTATTAGCTAGAAATGCTCGGATAAGCATTTTGGACGAACCGGAAGCAGGTGTAGATTTGTGGACCATGCAAAAGCTTATCGGGATTATTGTAGAAAAATACAAAAATAATCCCGATATAACAACAATAATAATAACCCATAACCAGAGGGTCCTGGAGATTTCTGATGAAATAATTGTACTGGAGGACGGCGTAATTAAGGCATCAGGAGCTCCGCATAAGATTTGGCCTTTAATTAAGGATGATATCGAATGTAAGATGAAAGAGCAGTGCAGAGGAGAAATGGCTTATGAACTTTAACCAGTTGGACATGCAATTACTTAATGCGGTGAGCGATCTGAGGGCTGTGCCGGCTGGTCCTGTCAATATTAGGCGTAATGGCGAAGTAATTGCGCGCAACTCTTCTTCCAATATAACAGTCAGGTCTAAGGAGGACAAGCCGGGACTGGTTGTAGAAGTAAAACCCGGTACTGCAAATGAGACCGTTCATGTGCCTGTAATACTTACTAAAGCAGGTTTCAAAGACGTGGTTTATAATACCTTCGTTATAGGTGAGAATTCTGATGTGTCTATAATAGCTGGCTGTGGTATTCACAATGATAGTCACGTTGACTCTGGTCATGAGGGAATACATGAGATAATAGTTAAAAAAGGGGCTCGTGTGAGGTATATAGAAAAGCATTATGGCCAGGGAGAAGGGACAGGAAAAAGAATACTCAACCCGTCTACTGTGATTACAGTAGAAAATGGCGGCAGCGCTGAGCTGGAAATGTACCAAATAAAAGGTGTTGATGATACATTTCGTTCAACAACTGCTTACATCCAAGAAGCAGGAAACCTCAAGATTGTGGAAAGATTATTAACCCATGGCAGGCAGAGCGCGGAGTCTGACATCAAGATATACATTGAGGGCAAAGGGGGAAGTGCCCAGATTTTATCCAGGTCGGTGGCTAAGGGTACTTCTACGCAAATTTTCAGAGCCAGCCTGGTAGGCAAAACACGGTGTATAGGGCATGTAGAATGTGATTCTATTATTATGGAGGATGCGCGGATAAAGTCTACCCCAGAACTTGTAGCAGAAGATTCGGAAGCAGTGCTGACCCATGAGGCAGCTATCGGCAAGATCGCCGGGGAACAGTTAATAAAGCTCATGTCGCTGGGGCTGACGGAAAGGGAAGCAATCGATACTATTCTGGAGGGTTTTCTCAGATAGATTATTACGGGTTGGTGTGAAGATATGAATTTGAACCTTTTTAGGACTTACGTCAAAGTGGTTGAAACCCAGAATTTATCAAAAACAGCGGATGAATTTGGCATCTCCCAGCCGGCAGTCACTAAACAGATTCAAACACTGGAGGATATGTACGGCGTGCTTCTCTTGGAAAGATCTGGAAGAAAGTTGAAGACTACTGAAGCAGGACAGACTCTATACTGTTATGCCCGAGAGATAATTAAAACGGTAGAAAAAACCGGGAAAGCCATGGAAAAAGTCTCCGAAAGCCAAAAAGGGAAACTCGCCCTGGGAGCCAGTACCATACCTGGACAATATATCCTGCCTTACTTAGTTAAAACCTTTAAGGATAAATATCCTGATATTAGTATCAGCATGGAGATATCTGATACTGAAAAGATATTTAGCCGGGTAGCTGAGAGAGAGCTTGATGTCGGTGTAGTTGGAGGGTGGTTTAATAATCGTAAAGTGGAAGGTTTCCAGTGGCTGGAAGATGAGCTTGTGCTGATTGTCCCAGAGAAGCATGAATTTGCTGGGCTAAGTGAAATAGATATACAAAAGGCTGTGAATGAAAAGTGGATATTTCGGGAAAAGGGATCAGGTACAAGGCGGGCTGCTGAAGATTTGATGGCCGCTTACGGAATTAAAAAAGAAGACTTAAATGTATATATGGAAACAGGCAGTACTGAGGCAGTTTTGGCTACAGTTGAGGCGGGAATGGGGGTTTCGATAGTATCGAGTTGGGCAATTAAAGAAGCAGAGTCTTATCGGAAGATAAGGAGCATAAAAATATCCCATCCTGCAGCTACAAGGTTTATCTATGTAATTTATCCGCGTCAAAAGAAGCAGCGCAAGTCAGTAATCACTTTTTTGAATTTTCTCCGCCAGAACGGGAAAGAGCGAGATTCACACGAGTAACGAACCTATTCCAGATTCAGTGCCGGTATGCATTGGTATTAAACCATCTGGTCAGTGTGTATCTGCTCTTTTTATTTATATGGGGATGGTTGTTGAAAAAGCGGAACAGGTGAGCAAGAAAAGGAATAATTTTTTTGTTTGCAATACGATTCAAAACTATTTAATTTTGTAAAAGCTTTGTATATAATGTATCTGTTGTCCAATTTAATAAAGTAGGAGGTGTCTTCTGTGCTGCCTTTACCCCGGAAATTTTTTGTTACTGCAGCGTCTGCAGAAGGAGAGACAAAACTCACCGCTTTTGATGGAGCTTTATTGAAAGCGCGGGTCGGAAATACTAACTTACTGAAAGTCAGCAGTATTTTACCTCCAGGCTGTGAATACGAACCCGATTTAATTATACCTGCTGGGTCCTTGTTGCCTATTGCCTACGGCGAGATGATCAGCACAGTTGCTGGTGAAATAATATCAGCGGCGGTTGCTGTTGGAATTAGCAAAGGTAGTTTTGGCGTGATTATGGAGTTTGCTGGGAAATGCCCTAAGAATGAAGCAGAAGCGAGAGTCATAAAAATGGTGAGAGAAGCTTTTAGGACAAGGGGTTTAGAATTAGATGACATAAAGACCGCAGCCGTTGAACACGAAGTGAAAAAAATCGGATGTGCTTTTGCAGGGGTGCCTCTCTGGTATTAAACATTTGGGGTTGGAAAAAAGTAATTGGAATGTAAGGATTTCGATTAAGAGTCGATGCCTTGCCAGATATTGGCAGGCAATTGGGAGGGAAAGTTGATTTGGAACTGTGGGTTACTGAATATCAGACTCCTGTGCTGGGATTTACCTGCAAAGCCAGTGAAACTCTACGGGTGGAGCAAACTGCCTTTCAGCATTTGTGTGTGATAAGAACTGAGCAGTTTGGGCGAATGTTGCTCCTGGATGGAATGGTTCAGACTACTGAAAAAGATGAATACATTTACCATGAAATGATAAGCATGGTAGCTTTAAATTCGCACCCTTTGCCCCGAAATGTGCTTATAATCGGCGGTGGGGACGGTGGAGCTTTGAGAGAAGTCGTTCGCCATCCCCTGGTTGAAAAGTGTACTCTGGTAGAGATTGATGCTAGGGTTATACAGGCATCGCGTGATTTTTTTCCTGAGCTGTCTTCCGCATTTGAACACCCCAAAGCTCGATTAGTGATTGATGATGGTATCGAATATATTAAGAAACAAAAAAAAGGATTTGATGTTGTGATGGTCGACTCTACTGAACCTGTAGGGCCGGCTAAGAAGCTGTTTTCTCCTGAATTTTACCGAGATGTTTACGATGCCTTGAATGATGAGGGAATACTGGTTGTCCAGAGCGAATCTCCTTTTTTTAATGAGGATGTAATAAGAGCAGCCTACGGCGGGATTAACAGCATTTTTCCAATAACCAAGCTGTATCTGGCCAGTATTCCTACTTATCCAAGCGGTTTGTGGAGTTTTACCGTTGGATCTAAGTTTCATGACCCTGAGGAAATAAAATTTCCGGGGAATTTGCCCTGCAAGTATTATACTAAAGAAATTCACCAGGCTGCGTTCAAACTTCCTGCTTTTGTAAAAAGTATAGTTGGAGAAAATCGCTAGATGGGAGGATAAAGTTGCAAATTTCCAGTTTACTTGAAAAGAGAGCGAGCTTTATGGGGAGCTGTGATGCCCTGGATTTTTGTCAAAAAGTGATCATTGGCCTTCCCATGGATACAACTGCTAGTTTCCGGCCAGGCACCCGCTTTGCTCCGTTTCGACTGAGAGAGGTTTCAGAAGGTTTAGAAGAATACAGCGTTTACCAGGCTAAATCTTTGCCAGATGTTCATTTTTACGATGCTGGAGATGTGATCCTCCCTTTTGGCAACGTAGAAGAGAGCCTGAGGCGGATAGAGCTTGTTGCTAATTACTTGCTCTCCCAGAACAAGAAGATATTTGCAATAGGGGGCGAACACCTGGTTTCTTATCCGATCATAAAAGCCTATCATTTATTTTATTCCAGCTTAGCAGTGATTCAGATGGATGCCCATGCTGATTTAAGGGAAGAGTATTTGGGGGAGAAGTTCTCCCACGCAACGGTCATGAGGCATGTTGCTGAAGAAATTGGAGGGAAAAATCTGTTTCAACTCGGCATTCGTTCCGGTACAAAGGAAGAGATGGAATATGCTTCGCAAAAAACCAATTTATATATAGATAAATCACTGCCGGTGCTGGATGAGATAACAGCAAAGATAGGTAATAGACCTGTATATATAAGCTTGGATATTGATGTCCTGGATCCCGCTTTTGCTCCGGGTACAGGTACTCCTGAACCAGGAGGGATTACACCCCAGGAATTGTTGCGATTATTATACAGGCTGGGCGAGCTCAACATAGTTGGTTTCGACGTGGTGGAAATTTCCCCCCCTTATGATTGTAGCGATAATACGTCTATTTTGGGGGCCAAGATAATACGCGAAGCATTACTGGCGTATTAAAGCCCCATGTCTTTGAGGGGACAACTGCAGGGAATGGGGGGCTGAGGGCTTAAGGACGCTCGGGTCCGGTCTTAACCTTTGCTTGATGAGCCGAAAAGGTGAGGTACAGGGATTTTTGGCACAAAGAGCAAACTTTTGAGCGCGTTCTAACGCTTTTATCCCCCAGCGCTAACCTTAAGCCTCCATCCCCGGGAGGCTATGGCCGCAGGAAATGGGAGGGGGCAGAAGGTTTACGGATGCTCGGGTCCGGAAGCCTTTATTTTAACTGAAATTGGGCAGCAATTTTTTATATTTCAGTGTTTAGGCAGACCTACAGGGTACACATAAATGTGGTTGCTGTCTTTTTTTCTGTTTAGGGTCATGAAATTTTGGAGGAATTCCAGTGTTTTTTCCAATTCGCTCTCGTAGTTGTTCTCATCTGTGTCTAAGCTTATCTCAAAGACTGACACAGGTACCTCCATCCAATTTAATAATTTTAGCTCCTGCAGTCCTTCATCTAGGAATTCCAGTTCGGGAAGAGGCACAGAAAAAGGGGCTTTGGGCTTGCTTTTTATATGGGTTTCTAATAGATGGATGAATTTTTGGAGGCTCTGCTCTTTTTCCGGAGTAATGACGTATTGAAAAAGTATTTCGTAAAGGTTTTGAGCAACAATTATCGATGTTACAGTGGGCAGCAGAAGATGTTTTTCTTGTTTTACGAAATTTAAGCGAAATGTTTTCATTTCTTCCATAGTATATTACACCTCTCGATCTTATGAAATTAAATTTTACCTCATTTACTACGATATTAACAGGCAGAAGCGGGGATTAAAAGAAAAAATTTTATAAGGAACTGAATAAGTAGTTTAGCCCGATATAAAGCGTAAAATTCTGCCCGGATTAACGGTGACGGCCTCGTGCTTTCAAGACAATTATAGAGGCTGTTTATTTTTTCGCAAAATAATCAATAGCCATAGCTTCCCGTACTTCCTGAATAGTTTTTTTTGCTGCCAGGTGAGCGGTCTTTGTGCCTTCTATTAGGATGTCCCTTATATCGTTTTGGTTGTATTGCTGTCTTCTTTCCCGCATAGGTTCCAGCAGTTCGTTTATCTTGGCAGCGAGTTTCTTTTTGCATTCTACACAGCCGATTTGTCCTTTCCGGCAGTCTGTCTCAATTTCCTCAGTATTATTCGAATTAAACACGTTGTGATATTCGAAAACAGTGCATATCTCGGGATGGCCGGGATCTGTTTTTCTAATCCTGGCTGGATCAGTGACTGCGTTCCAGATTTTTTTATTAACGTCTTCAATGCTGTCTGAAAGGTAGATTGCATTATTGAGACTTTTGCTCATTTTTGCCTGTCCATCTAGTCCTATGAGTCTTGGAACGTCCCCTACAAGAACGTCGGGTTCTACTAGAACCGGCTTATACAGGCTGTTAAACCTGCGCACAATTTTGCGCGCAAGTTCTATGTGGGGAATTTGGTCTTCTCCTACTGGTACTAGATCAGCTTTAAAAATAGCTATATCAGCTGCTTGGCTGACAGGGTAACCCAGAAAACCATAAGTCATATCGCTGAACCCGTGCTGGGCAGCTTCACTTTTTATAGTGGGATTATGACGCAGAACGTTTACAGATGTAAACATGGAGAAATACATGGTGAGCTCGTGGATTTCTGGTATCATGCTTTGGATAAAGATTATAGAGTCTTCTGGTCTGAGACCTGCAGCCAGATAGTCCGAGGTTATTTGGTAAACGTTTCTAGCTAAGTTTTCATCTTTATCCCAGTGGGTAGTTAGTGCCTGTACATCAGCGATGATTATATAGCAGTCATATTCTTTCTGCAGTTTTACCCGGTTAGCTAAGCTGCCAACGTAATGCCCTAGATGCAGGTTGCCGGTTGGCCTGTCTCCTGTTAAAATTCTCTTCCTTTTTTGTAACATTAGGAAATCCCTCCTTATTATTTGTTGCACCGATAAAATTAGTACGAAAACGGCTTCTTTTCAGGTCTTTATTCCCTCACTCAAACTTCAATTACTGCGTACTTTTGGGGCTGAAGGCGCTCCTAAGCCTTCAGCCGCTCACTTATTTTCATCAGCAGTTGTGTCCTGCGCGCAAAGGGGGTTGGTATTGTACGGTTACTAATTGTTCTAAAACTGCATAATATAATATACATTAGTCGGGTTTTTCTGATAAAGAAAAGAACTCGAAGTATTAAAGCGGTTACACAAAAAGACCTCCAATCCCAAGGGACGGAGGCTTTCCGCGGTGCCACCCTTATTGACCTTGCGGTCCGCTTTTTGAAATAGTTTTTTGGTCCTGTAACGGGGGACACCGGCTCAGCCTACTCTAAAGCACTATTTTCAACTGGCTACTCAGAAGCCCATTCACCGGATGTATAATACCGGTTTTCAGCAGGCCCGGCTCTCTGAGATTATACAATCCGGTTACTAATCTTCATCATTGTATTCGCTGTGTTAAGTTTTAGATAGCTTTAAAATATCATTGTAAGCTCATAAATTCAAGAGCATTGTGAGAGGAATTTTAATAACATCAAGCATTTAAATGGCGTTATTGTGCTTTATTACATCTAAAGCAAAAATAGCATGTCTTTATTGACATCCAAAAAAAATATGCTAAAATTCTACGTGTATCTTTTACAGACAAAGGAGGTCTGGGAAAAACAACCAAAAAATTGAAAGGAGGCGGCATTATTGCAGTCCTTAGGGCGTCATGTGTTGGCTGAAGTATATGGGTGTTCATTTGAGGTATTGAACGATATCCAAAAAGTGGAGGATATCATGATCAATGCCGCTCTAGAGGCTGGTGCTGAAGTTAGGGAATTTGTGTTTCACAAATTCAGTCCTCAGGGAGTAAGCGGTGTAGTAGTTATTTCTGAATCTCACCTTACAATTCATACTTGGCCGGAATTAGGATATGCAGCTGTCGATGTGTTTACCTGTGGTGATAAAGTTAACCCCTGGGATGCTTGTAATTATTTAGCGGAAATGTTCGGCGCTAATTATGTTAATGCTTCTGAAGTAAAACGGGGGATTATGGAAGGCCAAAGTGAGTGTTTGGTGGCAAATATCTAGGAGGGATACTATTTTAGTAGACCGAAGAAGCTTTATAGAGAAATATGATGATAATTGGTAAGACCTTGCTTGGTGAAGACAAGAAGCACAAGCGAGGTCTAATTTTTTTGTTCAACTCAAGGTCGGGCTATAATTTGCTGAAATAGAGAAGTTGGTGGGTAAATGCAGTATCGCTAAAGTGAAGATTTAAAAGAAAGGCTCTGAAACCAGGAATGGCAATTTTTATATAATTTAGAGGATAAAATTATTAAAATTATTATTTATATTTTTACAATATGTATTTTTATATATAATTATAAAGGGCTGTATAAAAAATATGTAAAAAGGCACAGCCAAGGGCAGGGAAAAACTTGCAAGCAGGAACAGCAGCCGTCTTGTAGAATGATAACTAAAGGATTCTTATTTACAGATACATAAACTTTGTCGGGAAGGAAAGAAATGATAATGAAACTCACTTTAACCAGGGATTTAAAAACGGAGATTCTTGAGGTAGACAAAGCTTTTATAAATAGCTTGGCTCCCTGGTGGGATAATATATATGGATATTTAAATAAGCTTGAAGATGACAGTACATGGAATATTATTCCTACAATAGTTTTAGGCATATATAAATATCTCGGTATTGATAAATATGTATCAATATCGATGGCGGGTATTTTTAAGATGTTTTACTTTGCCAACAGTATTCACGGTTTTATTAGAGATGACAGAGAAGGGCAGAAGCATGACCGACAATTACAATTTGATATCCTTATAGGAGATTATATTTATGGATGTATACTAAAGAAATTACTCGATTTAGATTCGGACAGGTTTTTGGGTATTTTTTCGGGAATGATGTGTGAGATTAATGAGGGTATGATAGTCAGATACAAGCTGGGGGCAGATTACCACGATGCAGTGAAAAAAACCAAGGCCCCTCTTTATGCTACTGCGTTCTTGACAGCAGCAGAATTTTCAGGCGCGAAGGATGAGAGAAAAAACCTGTACAAACAGTTAGGGTATAACCTGGGCATGTCTATAGAATTACTTAATTGTTACGCTTTTGAGCAAGAAGCCCAGGCTTATATTCACAAAAGCTGCGAATTATTTCGCTACCTTAATCAGAAAAACAAAGTTGCAAACAGCGGGCTGGAAAGGTTGATAAAAGAATTGCATCATATATTATGCACTGTAGACAGAGCTGCAGTTATTTGAGCTTTGTTCGGTTTTCTTTGTTGGTTAAACATTGGGGGTTTCCCCAATGTTTTTTAGTACGGAAATGACTTCTTAAGTCTTCAGTTTCTAACCCCAACTTCAGCAGTTATGAACCCTTGGGGATGAAGGCTTAAGGTCAGTGCAGGGGCTGTGTCCTGCGGGCATGAGGGGGTAATTTAGTTATTTGACATAAAGGATTCTTCAACACCTGGATATTGCGGAAATATGGGTTTATGTGGCTTGAAATTGATGCTGAGGAGGTGTTTATATGGCCTATAAAGATTTGCGAGAATTCATAGAAGTTCTGGAAGAAAAAGGGGAATTGAAAAGAATAAAAACTGAAGTTGATCCCGATTTGGAAATAACCGAGATAACAGATAGAATAAGTAAAGCCCGCGGACCGGCTCTGCTTTTTGAAAATGTAAAGGGTTCGGATATTCCTGTTTTGATTAATGCTTTTGGCAGTGTAAAGCGTATGGCTATGAGTTTGGGAGCAGAAAGGCTCGATGATATAGCAGGAGAAGTGGCGGAGTTAATTGGACTGGCGGATAATATTCCTAATTCCATCTGGGATAAAGTTAAATTTTTGCCTAAACTGGCCCATTTGTCATCGTTTTTACCCCGCATAGTAAAAAAAGGGCAGTGCCAGGAAATTATTGATACACGGCCGTCGCTGTATAAGCTTCCCATACTCAAGTGCTGGCCTGGGGATGCCGGTAAGTTCATAACCTTACCTCAAGTATACACCAAAGATCCCGAAACAGGGAAAAGAAATGTGGGGATGTACCGTATGCAGGTATATGACGGTAAAACAACCGGTATGCACTGGCACGTGCACCATGACGGTGCTGAAAATTACCAAAAAAATTGCAGGGCTGGAAAAGTTACAGAAGTAGCGGTGGCTCTTGGCGGTGATCCGGCGATTACGTATTCGGCTACTGCGCCTCTCCCCAAAGACATAGATGAACTTATTTTTGCTGGGTTCCTGAGAAAGGAGCCGGTTGAGCTTGTCAGATGCAAGACTGTTGATTTAGAAGTTCCCGCAGACGCTGAGATAATTATTGAAGGTTATGTGGATCCGGTTGAGAGAAGGCTTGAGGGCCCGTTCGGTGACCATACAGGGTACTATTCCTTACCGGAAGAATTTCCTGTTTTTCATGTTAAATGTATAACTCACAAAAAAAGCCCGGTTTACCCTACTACGATAGTAGGGAAACCTCCCCAAGAAGATTGTTACATGGCTCTAGCCACAGAGCGTATTTTCCTACCCTTAATGAAGTTCCAACTGCCAGAAATTGTAGATATGCATTTACCCATGGAGGGAGTTTTTCATAATTGTGTACTGGTGTCGATAAGGAAAGCGTTCCCCGGACATGCAAGGAAAGTGATGAATGCCCTGTGGGGCATGGGACAGATGATGTTTGCTAAGTTTATTATTGTAGTTGATGAGAATGTGGATGTGCAGAATGTATCTGAGGTTATGTGGAAAGTATTTAACAACGTTGATCCGCGCAGAGATACTGTAATAGTCGATGGGCCTCTTGAAGTACTTGATCATTCGGCGCCTACACCTTTATTTGGCTCTAAAATGGGGATTGACGCCACCAGGAAGTGGAGCAGCGAAGGGCATATGCGGGAATGGCCGGAAGATATAGTTATGTCTCAGGAGATCAGGGACCTAGTTAGTAAAAGGTGGAACGAATATGGCATTTGATAAGCTGAAACTTTTTTTAGAAATGGTTGATTTTGAGCACAGCCTATTCGGCTTACCGTTTGCCTATTTAGGAGCTTTTTTAGCTGTCCGAGGAGTGCCGGCTGTTTATCAGTTAATATGGATTACAGTTGCTATGATAAGTGCCAGAACTGCTGCTCTCTGCCTTAACCGTTTGATTGATCGCGAAATTGATAGAATTAATCCGCGTACTTCAGATTGGGTACTCGCTGCAGGGAAGCTGTCGGTAAAAAACATATGGATTCTGACTTTTGTTTTTCTTGCTTTGCTTTTCTACTCCGCTGCCCAGCTTAATGATTTATGCTTAAAACTGGCTCCTTTCGCAGTCGCAGTTCTTCTGATTTATTCGTACACTAAGAGGTTTACCTGGTGGTGCCATTTAATATTGGGATTGGCAATCGGCATGGGACCTATAGGTGCTTGGTTTGCAGTTACTGCTAGTTTTGACTGGGAACCTTTTATGCTTGGCATGGCTGTAGCCTGCTGGGTTGCCGGTTTCGACACGATGTATGCGTGTCAGGATACAGAATTTGACCGCAGATACGGATTATACTCGATTCCTGCGCGTTTTGGGGAGAGGGGAGCCTTGATTTTCTCCGCTGTGTTTCATTTTTTTACGGTTTTATTTTTGGTATTGACCGGGATAATATTGCATCTGGGTGTGTGGTTTTATATTGGCGTAGTGATGGTGTTTCTGCTGCTGAGTTATGAGCATTTTATTGTAAAGCCAGGGGATTTAAGCCGGGTAAATTTTGCTTCATTTAAAATTAATCATTATGTCGGCCTTATAGTTTTTGCTATCACAATTATGGATATTTTTTTATAGGCAATAAAAGCCTGATATTTATGATAAATGCCTGCCTTTTTAAAAGAAAGGAGAGGGTTTCTTGCGACGATACATAGTTGCCTTAACTGGTGCCAGTGGGGTCATATACGGGATAAAGCTGGTACAGGAACTTCTGGTGAGGGATTTTGAAGTTCATCTTGTTGCCAGTCAACCGGCTTGTGAAGTGATCAAGCAAGAACTTGGTTGGGAATTCGAGGATTCTCTGGAAAGTACTTTTTATAGGTATTTGCCTGGGAATATGTGTTTTTACAGGAATTCGGATATAGCTGCCAATATTGCCAGCGGTTCGTTTATTACTGAAGGCATGATAGTTATACCGTGTACCATGTCGACCATTTCAGCTATAGCGCATGGAACATCTAAAAATTTGATAGAACGCGCTGCTGATGTGATGTTAAAAGAAAAAAGAAGGCTGATTGTTGTTCCTAGGGAGATGCCGTTAAGTTCAATACATTTGAGGAATATGCTTTCCCTGGCTGAAATGGGAGTCCATGTTGTACCTGCCATGCCGGGGTTTTACAACCGTCCCCGGAGTATTGATGATATGATAGCTTTTGTTGTGGGTAAAGTTATGGATATTATGCGGATTCCTCATGATTTGTTTCAACGTTATGAATCATCTGATATAGAGAAGTAAAAACAAGAGATGTCCGAGGTATTCCGAG
>JACIYB010000002.1:0-23905 GCA_014360155.1 Syntrophomonadaceae bacterium | reverse complement strand
TATAGTAAATTAATTCATATATCTGTAAAAACCGTAAACTGTACTGTCAAAACGTATAAATGTTCAGGAGCCTGCTGCCTGTGCGGAAGTGCGGTGACGAATATTTATACATTTAAACCAGCAGAATATAACTTTCAGCAGTGGAATCAGTTTATTGAATTATTGGATTTTGTAAAATTGATATGTATAATAAATGTAATTGTTTTCTAAGGAGAAAACTATGTTGAGGCATAATTTATTTAATCTAATTTCCACGGAACTGGAAATTGTAGAGACTAAACTAACGGCGAGTATTAACAGCAATCTAGATCTGCTGAATGAGACTTCTACCCATCTCATTAAGGCGGGGGGGAAAAGATTAAGGCCTGCTTTTGTGCTTTTAGCAGCAAAGTTTTATAAGGATGATTTGACAGAAATAATACCTATAGCGGTTGCAGTAGAATTAATTCATATGGCAACTCTGGTTCATGATGATGTTATAGATAATTCTAATATCCGGCGCGGTGTAAAGACAGTGATGAGTTGCTGGGGTAACCGGATGTCTATTTACACAGGAAATTATATTTTTGCTCGTTCGTTAGCCTTGGTTGCTGCTTATGGAAGAAGGGATATAGTCGATGTTTTAGCTGATGCCAGCATGAAAATATGCGAGGGCGAAATAATTCAGATGTTAAGCTGTTATAATGTTAATCTGGGGTTAAAAAATTATCTGCGCCGTATTGAGCGAAAGACAGCTTTATTAATTTCACTCAGTTGCAGGTTAGGGGCTATGATTAGTAAGGCGCCGGAACAGGGTATAAACGCTCTCAAACTATACGGTTATTATTTGGGTATGGCTTTTCAGATAACAGATGATATACTCGATTTTATTGCTGAAGAACAGGTTCTGGGCAAACCCGCAGGGAGTGATGTGAAACAGGGGGTTATAACCCTGCCTGCGCTGTATGCGTTAAAATATGACCAGCATAAGGCTGAGCTTTCCTCTTTACTTTCATCTCCCGAGCTGTGCAGAACCGAGACAGACCGCATAATCGACATAGTTGTTAATTCGGATGGTATTGATTATGCTTATGAAAAAACCAGACATTTTGCGTTAAAAGCTCAAAAACAGCTGAATTCCCTGCCAGATGTACCGGTTAAGGAAGCCCTGTTTGATTTAGCTGATTTTATCTTGGACAGAGATTATTAAATGAACTGGGAGGAAAATTGTGGGTTTAAGTGATTTGTCTTCCGAACAAAAACAGACGATTATAGAGCACTTGGAAGAATTGCGCAAATCATTGCTTATCAGTATAGCAGCCGTTGTTGTAGCCGCCGTTTTCAGCTTTTACTATAACGAAAAGATACTGTCGATTGTTATTTCGCCTTTAACGGCTTTAAATGAAAACCTGGTAGTCACTGGTGTTACCGAAGCTTTTTTTGTAAAACTAAAATTGGCGTTTCTCGCAGGTTTTGTTATGGCTTTTCCTATCGTAGTCTGGGCTGTATGGAGGTTTATTAAACCAGCGCTTTACCCGCATGAAAGAAAATATATTTACGTACTGTTTCCTGTAAGCATTTTTCTTTTTGCCGGCGGGGTGCTTTTTTCGTATTTTGGAATTTTGCATCTTGTGCTTAAATTTTTTATCTATATAGCAGGCGAAAACCTAGAAACGATGTTTAAGGTCGACCAGTATGTATCATTCGTAATGGCTTTTACCCTGCCTTTCGGGATAGTTTTTGAACTGCCGGTAATAGTGTTTTTTCTTACCAAAATAGGGGTTATTCAGTCTGATACACTGTCCAGAAACAGAAAATATGCATTATTGGTAATCGTAGTATTAGCGGCTGCACTGACCCCCGGGCCCGATCCGATTTCCCAGATGATGATGGCGGTTCCAGTTTATTTGCTATATGAGGTAAGCATATGGGTATCCAAAATGGCCCGTCCCAGAGTACAGCATGAACCAGAAGAGAACCAGAGCTAAACGAACCAAGCGTTTTTAAAGTCTGATCTTTTGCTTTACAAAGACATGGGTTTTTGTCATAATATCAGTGAATATGGAGGAAGAACTTCAAATAGCTGCTGTTGGTGTGTATAACTTATATATAAATTTAAATGCGTGATACAGATAATACTGTAGTTTCTACCGGCAAAGTAGCGGTGTTGGATTAGAATATTAGAATATAAGGAGGGAATGCATTGTTTGGATTAATTGGAAATTTTGGCCCCTGGGAATTGGTTCTGATTCTCCTCATAGTTCTTATTATAGTAGGGCCTGGAAAATTGCCACAGGTAGGGCAGTCGTTGGGAAAAGCGCTCCAGAATTTTAGGAAAGCCAGGGAAGAGGATATTGAGGAACTAGAGGGAAAAAAAGACAAGTAGGGCGAGTCTATTTTGAAAGGCTTGAAATAGAGAAAAGAACAGGGAAGTGAAATGGCGAATTTATTTCCTATATTTCTCAATCTCAATGGCAAGAATTGTCTGATAATAGGCGGCGGACAAGTCGCAAAGCGCAAGGCAGAAGACCTGCTGGAATGCGGAGCTGATATAAGGATCGTTAGTCCGGAAATTGACGATCAGATAAAAGCATGGGCCCACAAAGGGATTATTACTTGGCTTAACAGAGAATTTGAACCAGGTGATTTGCAGGATATTTTTATGGCTTTTGTTGCTACGGATAATAGCCGTATTAACCGGGAAGTAGTGGAACTTTGCCGCAAACAGGGTATACTTGTTAATGCGGTCGATGATCCTCCTAACTGCGATTTTTATGTGCCGGCGGTTATAAGGCGTAATTCACTTATTCTTGCTATATCAACTGAAGGCAAAAGTCCACTGTTTGCTAGAAAGCTGCGGCGGGAATTGGAGGAGATTATCACTTCTGAATACGGCGAATTTGTTGATATATTGGGTGAACAGCGAGAATATCTTAAGGAGAATGTTCCTGATGCCAATACGCGAAGAAAAATATTTAATGCTTTGGTGTATTCGGATGTTTTAGATTTATTGAGGGCGGGGGAAAAAGAAAAGGCAAGGGAGCGGATTAAGCAATGTATGTGCTCTTGGTTGGATTAAACCATAAAACAGCTCCGGTTGAGATCCGTGAAAAACTTGCTATTTGTGGGGTTGATCTTGATGATGCATATAGTTACTTCAGGAATAATGAAGTTATAGAGGGGGCATTGATATTAACTACTTGCAATCGAACCGAGATATATGCAACTGCTAGAAAAATGGAGCAAGGGGTTAAAGTGCTCCGGGAATTTCTGGCAAATTATTCCGGCATGAAATATGATGTCCTGCAAGATTATCTTTATCAACCTACCTGTTATGATGCCATCTTGCATTTGTTCCGGGTTGCTTCTGGATTGGATTCCATGATACTAGGAGAAGGACAGATTATCGGTCAGGTTAAGGAGGCCTATCTGAGGGCTATAGAATCCCAGGCTACCGATGGGGTGCTAAATACGCTTTTTCAGAAAGCGATATACGTCGGGAAAAGGGTGCGCACCGAGACAAACATTGACCGGCATCCGCTTTCAATCAGCTATGCCGCTGTTGAGCTTGCTCGTAAGCTTTTGGGCAGTTTGAAAAACAAGACGGTAATGGTAGTTGGAGCCGGTGAAATGAGCGAGCTGACTACCAGATATTTAATGCAAAGCGGTGTGCAGTCAGTTGTGGTGTCTAATCGTTCTTATGAGAGAGCGCTCGATATGGCGCGCAGCTTTAACGGCAGGGCAGTTAGATTCGATCAGCTCGCTGATGAGATGAAACGGGCTGATATAGTAATAAGCTGTACTGCTGCTAACCATTATGTAATTCATCAGGATAATTGCAGGGATGCTTTGGAATCCAGAAATGGGAAAAGGATTGTAATGATCGACATTGCAGTACCGCGGGATATAGACCCGGCTTTGAGAAATGTGGAAGGTGTTTTTATCTACGATATTGATAAACTTCGGGATGTAGTGGATTCGAGTTACCTTGAAAGGGAAAAGGAAGCCCAAAAAGCGGAAAAAATTATTGCTGAGGAAATTGCTGATTTTAATAAATGGCTTGCAAGTCTTTATGTGGTGCCAGTTATTACTGCCCTGAAAGGCCGGGGGGAAGCTGTGAAGCAGGAAGAATTAAAGCGAGCTTTTAACCGACTGGGAAAGATTTCGGAACATGAGCGGAAGGTTATAACCACCCTAGCCAATTCAATAGTAAATCAACTCCTTCACTTGCCGGTAGTAAAATTAAAGGAAATGGCCGTCAGCAATCAAGGGCATCTTTATGCAGAAATCACAAAAAAACTTTTTGCTCTACATATAGACAAGAGGGAGCTTGAGAAATATGAGAAGGCTGAGACTAGGAACAAGGGGTAGCAAATTGGCTTTATGGCAGGCTGAGTATGCTGCCAGGGAACTGCAAAAAGCAGCATCCGGTCTTGTAACTGATATAAAAATAATAAAAACAGCGGGAGACAAGATTTTAAATGTTGCCCTGTCTAAGATAGGGGACAAAGGACTCTTTACTAAGGAGATCGAAAAAAGCCTGTTGGCTGGAGAAATAGATGTCGCTGTGCACAGCATGAAAGATATTCCTTCAAGTTTGGAGAAGGGGCTGCGTGTAGGAGCAGTCCTGAAAAGGGAAAACCCCCAGGATGTTTTAATATCCCCGAAAGGATATACTTTCGCTGACTTGCCGGAAAATGCGGTAATTGGAACCTCTAGTTTGCGCCGAACGGCTCAGGTAAAACTTAAGCGTCCAGATATCAGGGTTGTTGAAATGCGCGGTAATGTAGAAACCCGCATAAAAAAAATGAGAGAGCAAAATCTTGACGGGGTAATTCTTGCCTATGCCGGTGTTAAAAGGTTAAATTTTGGGTATATGATAAGTGATTTTTTATCCTGTGATTTGATTATGCCTGCTGTAGGGCAGGGGGCCATTGCTCTGGAAATAAGAGACGATGATCAACAGGCTATGGCTTTGCTGGAAAAGATAAATGATGAACCGAGCTATTTTTCAACACTGGCAGAAAGGTCTTTTTTAAATGAGCTTGAGGGCGGATGCCGAACACCTATAGCATCTCTGGCAGAGGTGAATAAAGGGCAAATCCTGCTTCGCGGAATGGTTTTATCTCTTGACGGAGAAGAGGTATACCAGGCGAGTCTTACAGGCAGCCTTGATGAAGCTGAATCTATTGGGCGACAGCTTGCAAGGCGGCTGTTAAGAGATGGGGCTGGCAGGATATTGGAATCTATCCAGCACAGGTGATTGGAGAAGTATTATGAAGAAAAAAGGCGTTGTTTATCTTATCGGAGCAGGTCCGGGAGATCCGGGGCTGTTTACATTAAAAGGCAAGAGAATTTTGGGCGAAGCAGAGGTAATTATATACGACCGCCTGATAAATGACAGGATATTGTCTTTTGCTAACCCCGAAGCTGAGCTTATTTATGTAGGCAAAACTTCCGGTGAGCATGTTTTTTCTCAAGATAAAATAAATGCTTTGATGGCGGAAAAAGCAGCTGCAGGTAAAACAGTAGCCCGCCTGAAAGGCGGTGATCCCTTTCTTTATGGAAGGGGGGGAGAAGAAGCCCTGTATTTAAGACAGCATGGTTGTGACTTTGAAATAGTGCCCGGGGTCACTTCTGCAATTGCTGTTCCAGCCTATGCGGGGATTCCTGTGACCCACCGAGATGCTACTTCCAGTTTTGCTGTAATAACAGGGCACGAAAAACCAAATAAAAAAGAAAGTTCTATAAAATGGAAAGAAATAGCAAACGGCATCGGAACCCTGGTGTTTCTGATGGGCATAGAAAATCTTATCTTCATATGTGAAAGCCTGATTAATAACGGCAAAGACGCTAGTACTCCGGTAGCGCTCATACGTTGGGGAACCCTCCCGTGCCAGGAGGTTATTACCGGGACCTTAGGGAATATAGCAGGAAAAGCAGAGGAAGCCGGGTTTAAGCCGCCGGCGGTGATAGTTATAGGTGAGGTTGTAAAACTGCGTGAGCAGCTTGCTTGGGTGGAAGAAAAACCTTTGTGGGGGAAAAGGATAGTTGTTACAAGGGCGCGGAACCAGGCAAGCCTGCTTGTGGACAAGATTAATAAATTAGGTGGCGAGGCTATTGAATTTCCTTCTATAAGAATAGTAAAAGAGCCAGATTTAAGTCCGCTGCATGATGCATTGCACACGATTGATAAATATAGCTGGTTAGTTTTCACCAGCGTAAATTCCGTGGACATTTTCTTTGAAGAAATGCGAAATATTGGTATGGATATCCGCGAGCTAAAGGGTATCCGCATTTGTGCTATCGGACCTGCTACTAAAGAAAAATTGGAGTTGCGGGCGTTAAGAGTAGATGTGATCCCTGATGAATACAGAGCTGAGGGGATTTTAGAAGAATTATACAGGCGGGTGAAGCCCGGGCAGTCTGTTTTGTTGCCTCGAGCTAGGGGGGCTAGGGATATATTACCTAAAACTATCAGAAGATGGGGGCTTTATGTAGACGAAGTATACCTCTATGAAGCCCAGGCAGCTTTGCAAGGCAGCGAGTTTAGCAGGGAAAAAATAATAAACGGGCATCTGGATTATGTAACTTTTACAAGTTCATCAACGGTCAGTAATTTTGTTAAAATTATTGGTAAGGAGAATGTAAAAAAAATAGATAAAAAGGCCAAGGTAGTCTGCATAGGGCCTATAACTGCTGATAAGGCCAGGGAGAATGAATTTACCGTGGATATTGTGGCTGACCATTACACCATCGATGGTTTGGTAGAAGCGATTGTAAAAGATGCCAGATCCGTATAGAGGGGAGTAAGTTGTCAATGATAGGGTGTACGAAACTTCTTTGTGGGAAGGCTACTGTTTCGGAGGTAATTAAGCACAGCGGACAGGGAGGCAGTTTGCCGCCACAGCTTTTGCAGTTTTCGGACAACAACAGACCATTGGTAGTTTGGAATATGACCAACCGCTGTAATTTGAGGTGCAGGCATTGCTATATCAGTGCTGAAGACCGCAGCTACAAGGATGAGTTGAGCACTGGGGAAGCCAGGGAATTTATTAATGACCTGGCGGCAATGAAGGTGCCTGTATTGCTTTTTTCCGGCGGTGAACCCTTGATAAGGAAGGATATTTTCGAATTAGGCAGGCAGGCTGCGGACCTCGGGTTAAGGGCGGTTATATCCAGTAACGGTACCCTTATAACGAGAGAGGTTGCAGGTAAAATAAAGGAAGCTGGTTTTCAATATGTCGGAGTCAGCATAGATGGAAGTCCTGCTACTCATGATGAATTCAGGAACCAGAAAGGGGCCTTTGAAGCTGCTATAAACGGTATCAGGTTCTGTTTAGAGAAAGAGGTTAAGGCAGGGATACGGTTTACAATAAACAAATACAACCGGGATGATTTACCGTATGTTTTTGATTTGATTGAACAGGAAGGTATACCGCGGTTTTGCATGTACCACTTGGTCTATGCAGGAAGAGGCGAATACATGACAGATGCTGATACCAGCATAGGCGAAAAAAGAGATATATTAGATTATATTGGCCGTAAGACTTTGGAACTGGATCGAAACGGTGTGGAAGTAGAAATACTTACTACTGATAATCATGCTGACGGAATATATTTTCTTGAATATATAAAAGCGAATGAGCCAGAACGGGTTGAAGAAACAGTGCAGCTGCTGCAGATGCATGGCGGGTGTTCCGCGGGGACTAAATTTGCCAACGTGGATCCCCGGGGCAATGTTCATCCTTGCCAGTTCTGGCAGGATTATACTGTTGGAAATATTCGAGAGAAGCCATTCAGTGAAATATGGACTTCAGATGATGAGCTGTTAGTTAAACTGCGGGAAAAAGCAGAACATGTAAAGGGTAAATGCAGCAGGTGTAATTATAAATCGCTTTGCTCGGGTTGCAGGGTAAGGGCAAAAGCAGTTTATGGAGATATATGGGCTGAGGATCCTGCTTGTTATCTTACGGAAAAAGAAATCAGCGGATAACAAAGATTTATTGATCTTAATTTGCTATTAAGATCAGCTGATAAACTGCGGGAGGAGGTCGTTGGTTGATATGGGTTTTCCGATAAACAGGATGAGGAGACTGCGCAGCAGACGAAATATAAGGGATATGATTAGAGAAACCAGTCTTTCGGTCAATGATTTCGTGTATCCTCTTTTTGTTATTTACGGTAAAGACAAGAAGATACCGGTAAAATCTATGCCGGGGGTTTTCCAGTTTTCCGTTGACAACCTGAAAGACGAAATTCTGGAAATAAAATCATTGGGCATACCGGCGGTACTTCTGTTTGGTATACCGGAACATAAGGATAATATGGGGAGTTCGGGCTATAAGGATGATGGAGTGGTCCAGAATGCGGTGAAATTTATCAAAGATACCTGCCCCGAATTAATTGTTATTACCGATGTATGTTTGTGTGAATATACCGATCACGGTCATTGTGGAGTGATAGAAAAGGATGGTACGGTAAACAATGATGCTACTCTGGAATTATTGGCCCAGGAAGCTCTATCGCACATAAAGGCCGGTTGTGATATGGTGGCGCCGTCTGATATGATGGATGGCCGCATAGGCTATATAAGGAAAGCTTTGGATGAAAACAATTATTCCCATGTACCTATCATGTCTTATGCGGCTAAATATTGTTCCAGTTTTTACGGACCATTTAGAGAAGCGGCGGAATCTGCACCTCAATTTGGCGACCGTAAGACTTATCAAATGGACCCGGCCAATATTCGTGAGGCTATGCGGGAGGTTGCATTGGATATAGAAGAAGGAGCAGACATAGTGATGGTTAAACCGGCTTTAGCCTATTTGGACGTAATAAAGGCGGTTAGGGAGAACTTTAATTACCCGACGGCTGCCTATAATGTAAGCGGTGAATATGCTATGGTTAAGGCAGCGGCAGCATGTGGCTGGCTGGACGAGAAGAGAGTGATGCTTGAAATCTTGACGGCGATAAAAAGAGCCGGTGCTGATTTGATTATAAGCTATTTTGCCAAGGACTTTGCTAGGGGTTAGTTTTTTGTTCAGGTTTGAAGTTCAACTGGATTTATGGAGGTGAAAGCTGGTAGTTTGAGCTATCAGCTAAAAGAGCATGCTTATATCTTGGAACTCAACCAACCAGTGCAACATGTTTTGTGACCACTGTTACAGGGATGCCGGAGACAAAATTTCAGAGGAGCTTTCTACCGCTGAGGCTAGGAAGATGATCCGAGAAATAGAAAGAGCCGGGTTTAAAATAATGATTTTCAGCGGTGGCGAACCGGTTATGCGGTCTGATATTTATGACCTCGGCAGATATGCAACCGAACTGGGGCTGAGAGCGGTTCTGGGGACCAACGGTACCCTGATTACGCGGGAAGTGGCAGGCAGGTTAAAAGAGTCCGGCTTTATGGCAGCGGGTGTGAGCCTCGACAGTCTAAATCCGGAGAAAAATAATGCATTTCGGAAACTTGACGATGCTTTTAATCTTACTGTTCAAGGGATGAAGAATCTGAGAGAAGCGGGGTTGCCTTTTCAGATTCATACAACCGTGATGGATTGGAATGTAAAGGAATTGGAAGCGATAACTGATTTTGCTGTAGAAATAGGAGCGATGGCTCACCATATATTCTTTTTAGTGCCAACTGGGCGCGGTGTTAACATAGAAGAAGAGGCGCTTAGGGTAGTAGAATACGAGAAGACTATTTCCCGGCTCCTGGAGAAGCAAAGAGAAGTTGATATAGAAATAAAACCTACCTGTGCTCCGCAGTTTATGAGGACTGCTGACAAAAAGGGGATCCCTATGCGTTTTAGCCGGGGATGCCTGGCAGGTATAAGCTACTGCATAATAAGTCCTAGGGGCGATGTGCAGCCATGTGCCTATCTTAACATACCGCTGGGTAATGTGTGCGAAAAGCCTTTTGACGAAATATGGCGGGAAAGCAGAGTGCTGCAGGAACTTAGAACTATGGAGTATAAGGGCAAATGCGGGGTGTGTGATTACAAAACAAAGTGTGGAGGCTGTAGAGCGCGTGCTTATTATTACAGTAATGGGGATTATATGGCTGAGGACAGCTGGTGCCTTTATCAGCCTCAAGGGGTAGGAAAAAGGTGAAAGAATTAACCGCTTTAGATAAAGAAATATTAAATATTTTACAAAAGGAATTTCCAATAACTGTACAACCTTATGGAGACATAGCTGCTAAGCTTGGAATTGAGGAAGGTGAATTGCTGCAGAGGATTAAGACTATGAAGGAAAGAGGAGTTATAAGAAGAATTGGCGGCGTGTTGGACAGTAAAAGCTTGGGTTTCTTTTCCACATTGTGTGCCTGCAGGGTTTCTGAAGGTCGCATTGATGAAATTGCTGCTGTTATTAACCGGGAAAAAGGCGTAACTCACAATTATGTGCGGGATAATTACTATAATGTTTGGTTTACCCTAACGGCTCCAACTAAAAGGGATGCGGAGAGGAAAATTGCCGTTATTGAGAAAACTACTGGAATTAAGATATTAAACATGCCGGCATTAAAGGTGTATAAAATAGAAGTTTGCTTTGAAATGGGTGAAGCAGGTGCGCTTTGATAGTGTAGAATCAGAGATTATTAAGCTGCTGCAGTCAGATTTGCCTTTGGAATCTCGGCCTTACCAGCTTTTATCTGAAAAGCTCGGTATCAGCGAAGAAGAAATTGTGGCACGCATAAATATTTTGCAGGAAAAAGGACTGATAAGGAGATTGGGTGCCGTGTTACGCCACCAGCAGGTTGGTTATACTGTAAATGCTATGGTAGCCTGGAAAACAGATGAAAGCAGGGTTGATGAGGTAGGGAAAGTTATAGCTGGGTATAGCAGTGTAAGTCATTGTTATCTAAGACAGGTCCCGAAGGAATTTGAATACAATCTTTTTTCTATGATCCATTCTCGAAGTGAGGAAGAACTGGTACAGATATTGAAACGAATCGCAGACAGGACAGGTGTGCAGGATTATGTGGTAATAAGGAGTATAAGAGAGCTGAAAAAGGTCAGTATGACTTATATTTAAATAAAAACATTTGGGAGTGTATTGTACCGTGAAGCAGGAGAGATCTAAAGAGCTTTTCATTGCAGCTAAAAAATATATGCCGGGAGGAGTAAACAGCCCCGTAAGGGCATTTAGATCGGTTGGGCTGGAGCCTGTTTTTATCAAACAGGGTATAGGCTCCAAGTTATATGATGTAGATGACAACGAGTATATAGATTATGTTTGTTCCTGGGGGCCGCTTATCTTGGGACACAGTTACCCTCAGGTAGTTCAGGCTATAAGCGAAGCTGCTGCTAAGGGTACCAGCTTTGGCGCCTGCTGTGAACGGGAAGTGGAGCTGGCCCAGTTAATATGTGAAGCTATACCTTCGATTGATAAAGTGCGCTTGGTAAACTCGGGGACCGAAGCAACCATGAGCGCCGTACGTCTTGCCAGGGCCTACACCGGACGGGAGAAAATTGTAAAATTTGAGGGCTGCTACCATGGTCATGCGGACAGTTTTTTGATAAAGGCTGGATCAGGTTTATTGACTTCAGGGGTCCCTACAAGTTCTGGCGTGCCTGGTTCTTTCGTGTGGTCTACACTTGTTGCCAGGTATAACGATACAGAGTCGGTAGAAAAAATATTTGCAGAGTATGGGCAGGAGATTGCAGCGGTTATTGTTGAGCCGGTAGCGGGCAATATGGGTTTGGTTCTTCCTCAACCTGGATTTCTGGAGAATCTGCGCAGGATAACTGAACGAAGCGGAGCACTGCTTATTTTTGACGAAGTTATAAGCGGTTTTCGGACATGTTATGGCGGGTTCCAAAATCTGGCCGGGATTGTTCCTGATTTGACTACACTAGGAAAGATTATCGGCGGAGGTTTACCTGTAGGAGCATACGGGGGCAGAGAAGATATTATGAACCTGGTTGCTCCCGAAGGGGATGTATACCAGGCCGGGACTCTTTCAGGTAATCCGTTGGCTATGGCTGCAGGAACTGCAACTCTTAAAATATTGAAGGAAGGTAACTGCTATGACGAGCTGGAAAAAGCCGCCTCTTTGTTAACTGGTAAAATTAAAGATGTATTCGCCAAATACGGTATTTGCTGGGCATTAAACCAGATAGGCTCCATGTTTTCAATTTTCTTTAATGAAGGGGAAGTCTGTACGTATGAAGAAGTTATAAAGAGTGATACGGATAAATATGCTCGTTTTTACAGAGAGCTGTTGAAAGAAGGAATTTACTTTCCTCCTTCACAGTATGAAGTCTGTTTTGTTTCCTGCGCTCACAGTCAGGATGATATAGAGAAGACGGTCGAGGCGATTGACAAAGCGCTTTCTAGAATACTGTAAGAGGAGAAAGACAGAGTGGGCAGTTTTACCGAATGGGAGTGGTTTGTTCAGCAATTTAAAATTTTGAGCAGTGTTGATCTTACTGCATATAAAAGGCCGCAGATGGAGAGACGGATTAACAGTTTTATGCGGACGGTTAATGTCTCCAACTATAAGAAGTTTATCGATATTTTAAGTTCTGATAGGGATATCTATATTAGGTTTTTAAAACATATAACGATAAATGTTTCCGAGTTTTTCCGCAATCCCAGGCACTGGAGCATTTTGGAGAGAGAAATTATTCCCCTTCTGTTGAGGGAACGAAAAAGCTTGAAAATATGGAGTGCCGGATGTTCAACCGGAGAAGAGGCATATTCCTTGGCGATGCTGTTTGAAGAAAAACGGGTCAATTTAACTGATAAAATTCTGGCTACTGATATAGATAGAGAAGTTTTAAAAAAGGCTGGTGAAGGTGTATATACAGCTAAAGCAGTTCAAAATGTACCGCCTAATTACATTAGCAAATATTTTACCAGAGACGGCGATGTTTATAGAGTCGTCGACAGGCTGAAAGAGAGGGTGAGTTTTAGATACCAGGATCTTCTGCGTGATCGTTTTAACAGAGGTTATGATATTATTTTGTGCAGAAATGTGGTCATATACTTCACTGAAGAGGCGAAACAGGTACTGTACCAGAAGTTCGCGGATGCTTTAAGTAATAGAGGAATTTTGTTTATCGGCAGTACAGAGCAAATTTTTCAGGCCAAGGACCTGAACTTGCAGCCTATTGCCACGTTTTTCTATCAAAAATATGGTCTGTGAAAATTCTATCAATCGTTTTTTAAAAGCAGGAAAAACGACATTATTTATAGAAGGTTTTGATAGAACAGTTTACAGCAGGTGGATGATACTGGGGGCTTCTGATTTTGGCGGTAATGTTGCCGTAGGCAAAAAAATATATATGTCTGCTTATGAGGGGGTGAATTAATAGATTTAGCGTTTGCGCGTTAAGTATGGTAAAGATTTAAACTATCACAAGAAAAGGAGGAATGAACTTGAAGGTTCTGGTATGTGTTAAGCAAACATTTGACACAGAGGCCAAGATTGAATTAAAAGATGGGAAAATATCAGATGCAGGTATTAATTTAATTATGAATCCTTATGATGAAGTGGCTGTAGAAGGTGGTATTCAGTTAAAAGAAAAGAAGCTGGCAGATGAAGTTGTTGTAGTTTCAGCTGGCAGCGACAAGGCTATGGACGCCATTCGTACTGCCCTGGCAATGGGCGCTGACAGGGGTATACTCGTAAAGCAAGACACCGCCGCTGATGAATATGCTAGAGCAGTTGCTTTAGCTGCGGTTATGAAAGAAGAAAATCCTGATATAATTCTTGCAGGTCATGTTGCTGCTGATGACGGCTCTTCACAGGTTCCTACTCGCATAGCAGAAATCCTCGGGTTACCGCATGTTAATGTTATTACCAACCTGGAATTGGCTGATGGCAAGGCAGTTTGCACCAGCGAAGCTGATGGTGGGACCCTGGTAACCGAAGTAAGTCTCCCGGCTGTGATATCTTGCCAGGTAAGCTGGAATGAGCCGCGTTATCCTTCGATGAAGGGTATCATGCAGGCCAAGAAGAAACCGGTCGCGACTGTTGATGCTGCTGCAGCAGATAATAAAGTTGCGATTTTAGAGTACAGTCTGCCGCCAGCCAAGAGTGCGGGTATTAAGATTGAAGACGCAGAACCTGCCGAAGCTGCTGCTAAACTGGCAGATTGGATGAAGAATACGGTTAAAGTGGAAGTAAAATAGTTAAATGATTATAAAGCTGTAATAATTAATAAGGAGGGTAACTGATGGCAGGAACATGGGTATTTGTTGATCAACGCGACGGTAATATCCGTAAGGTTACATTTGAGATGATCTCAAAAGCTAAAAAATTTGGTGACGAGGTTAGCGCTGTAGTATTTGGCAAGGGTGTTGAAGGCCTGGCTTCTGAATTTGCCAAGTATGGAGCAGATAAAGTTTATGTTGCTGATGCTGATGTGTTTGCAGAATATAATACGGGCGCTTATGTTGCTCAAATAACTGCCATGATTAATGAATATAAGCCTAATGCTGTACTATTTGCCCACACCTTTAATGGCAGGGACTTCGCGTCTAGACTGGCGCAGAAGCTTGAAACAGGACTCGCTACTGATTGCATTGATGCCGAAATTAGTGCAGGCAAAGGCGTGTTTACCAGAGCGATCTATGCCGGTAAAGCTCTAGCAAAAGTGGAAGTAACCGGTGAACCTGTTCTCGCTACGATTCGTGCAGGTGTATGGGATGTGGAAGAATCTTCCGGAGCTGGAGAAGTGGTTAAACCGGCTATTGCGGCAACCGATGCTGATGTATATCAGACTATAAAGGAGTTTATTCCCACTGTTTCCGCAAGACCGGACCTCACAGAAGCTGAAGTAGTAGTATCCGGCGGCCGCGGATGTAAAGGTCCAGAGGGCATTAAGCTGGTTGAGCAGCTGGCTGACATGCTCGGTGCTGCAGTTGGGGGTTCCCGCGCCTCTGTTGACTCTGGTTGGCTGGGTCACGAGCTGCAGGTAGGTCAGACTGGTAAAGTTGTAAATCCCAACTTGTATATAGCCTGCGGTATTTCTGGGGCGATTCAGCATCTTGCAGGGATGTCTTCTTCCAAATTTATAGCGTGTATCAACACGGACACTGAGGCTCCTATATTCAACGTATCCGACTTTGGTGTAGTGGGTGATTTATTTAAGGTTATCCCGGTTCTCTGCGAAGAACTCAAGAAGTAGTTCATGATAGAATTACTGGATATACTTCTTCGTATATCCAGTAATTATCATGTTTTTGGGATAAAGGAGGGAATTAGATGATTTTTGGATTTGAGCCATTAGAAGGCGGTTATGAAGTGCCGATGCGTGTAGTGGGGGCCAATATCCCGTATGAATGGCTAATTTATGTCATAATGTTGATTCCCATAGCCGTTTTCCTTTATGGTTGTTATAAGAGAATCCAGGTATGGATGCTCGCCAAGGGCGAGCTGCACCGGAATGATAAGGTAGGGCAGCGTATACTGTCTTGGTTTAATTACACCTTTACCCAGGCAAGGGTCATCAGAAAACCGTTGGCTGGCTGGATGCACGCTTTTCTCTTCTGGGGATTTTTGGTGTTGTTTCTAGCTGCTGGAGTAGATGCTGTGCATCACCAGATAGGATGGCCTCCTCTCGAAGGTTCTACCTATATAGGGATGTCTTGGATTGTTGATATTTTTGGGTTTCTTGCATTGATAGGGATTACAATTCTAGCTGTGGTCAGATATGTGCAAAAACCTGACCGTTTGAATGATACGAAATCTTCTGATGGTTGGATAATTCTTCTTGTATTTGCTATTTTATTTACCGGTTATGTAATTGAAGGTGCGAGAATTGCAGCTCAGATTAAGCTTTCAACCACCATGTCGCAGATAGCCTATGAGCGGGTGGCTTCGCCTATTGGCTGGATATTTGCGGGTATCTTCGCAGGCAGCAGCCTTGAGACGGCCTTAATGTGGCACCGCTTTCTCTGGTGGTTCCACATGGGGATAGCATTCCTGTTTATTGCTATTGTTCCTTTTTCCAAGCTGTGGCACATATTTACCGGCATGCTCAACTATGTTTTCCGTGACCTAGAGCCTTCTGCCTGTCGTATGGTAGAAAATATAGAAGAGGCAGAAACTTTCGGGGTAGAGAATATTGAGGAATTCGGGTGGAAAGACCTGCTTGACCTGGATGCCTGTATCAGATGCGGGAGGTGCCAGGAAAATTGTCCGGCTTATAATACTGGTAAGGCTCTCAACCCCAAATTGACTCTTATACAGGCCATGAAAGAACACCTGGATGAAAAGGCTCCTTACCTGCTGATGGCGCAGGAGCAGGGTGAGGAAGTTGAAACAGTAGCTATGACTGAGGAAGCTGAAGAAGCAGTTAATCCGATGGAAAAGAGCCTTTTGTATGATGTTGTTACCACCGATGTCATATGGGATTGCACTAACTGTCGTGCCTGTATGGAACATTGTCCCATGTTTATCGAGCACATTCCCAAAATTGTTGAAATGCGGCGTAATTTGGTTATGTGGCAGGGTGATATGTCCAGCGAGGCGCAGATGGCATTTACCAACATGGAACGCAACTACAATCCCTGGGGCGTTGGTTGGGCGAACCGTGCTGAATGGCTTAATGAAAGAGGTGTCAGAGATAAGGTCAATCTCCTGTCTGAGGATGGAAAAGAGTTTGAATACCTGCTTTATGCGGGCTGTGCCGTATCCTTTGACGACCGTTACAAGAGGGTAGGCGAAGCTCTGGTTAAGTTACTCGATAAGGCAGGAGTGAGCTTCGGATATCTTGGTACGGAAGAATACTGCTGCGGTGATTCAGCTAGGCGTCTCGGCAATGAATACCTTTACCAGACGCTTGCCCAGCAGAATATTGACACCTTTAATAATTATGGGGTCAAAAAGATAATTGTCGTATGTCCTCATGGATACAATGCTCTCAAGAACGAATATCCACAGATGGGCGGCAATTACGAAGTATACCACTATACCGAAATACTGGCCAAATTAATAGCGGAAGGCAAGTTGAAACCTGCTAAATCCCTGGGAACCAGAGTAGCTTATCACGACTCCTGTTTCTTGGGGAGGCATAATGGAGTATATGAAGAACCCAGAAACGTCATAAAGGTCGCAGGCTGCAACATTGTAGAAATTGAAAAATCGAGGGATTTTGGCTTCTGTTGTGGGGCTGGCGGAGGACGCATGTGGCTGGAAGAAGAAGCAGTGGAAGGCTACAAGCGCATAAACGATACCAGAACTGATCAGTTGCTGGCAACCAACCCCGAAACCATAATAACAAACTGCCCGTTCTGCCTGACCATGTTGGCCGACGGGGTGAAGGGAGCCGAAGCCGAAGAAAAGACCAGGGTATATGATGTAGCTGAGGTTCTCTGGCAAGCCGTGGAATAAAGTTTAAAAATCTGAAAAACCCTGCAGAAAAAGCTGCAGGGTTTTTTTATTGTAAATTTTTAAAAGTGGAAGAAGGAATAATATTTTAAACAGAGAATTATGTAAATAGAGGGGTATAAGTATACGTTTCTTGTGCGGTATATTGTACGAATTGCCACATAGAAGGGGGTATAGGCTGTAACAGTGCAGGTCAGTTTAGGTTCTGACATAATGTGTGGCATATTCGTCAATATATAGGGGAAAAATAATAATTTATAGGGGGGAGAAAATGTCTAGAGAAGTAGTAATTGCTGGTGCCTGCCGTACACCCATAGGTACCTTTGGGGGGACGTTAAAAGACGTCAGCGCAGTAAAATTAGGTACCATAGTGATGGCGGAGAGTCTTAAGAGAGCAGGGATTAAGCCTGAGCAAGTTGAGGAAGTAATTTTTGGCTGCGTTTTGCAGGCTGGGCAGGGACAGAATGTGGCTCGCCAGGCTATGATCCACGCCGGTATACCCAAGGAAATTACCGCTTTTACAGTTAACAAAGTCTGCGCTTCTGGAATGAAAGCTGTACAGCTGGCAGCCCAGGCTATTAAAGCTGGAGATGCCGATATTATCCTGGCCGGTGGAACGGAAAATATGGGGATGACTCCATATTATCTGCCGAGCGCCCGGTGGGGCTACAGGATGAACATGGTCAAGGGCGACTTGATTGACGGTATGGTTTACGACGGGTTGTGGGAGATCTTCAATGGTTATCATATGGGCATAACCGCTGAAAACGTTGCTGAACAATACGGTCTGACGAGAGAAGAACAGGACAAGTTCGGTTATGAAAGCCAGGTAAAGGCTGCCAAGGCTATCGAAGAAGGCCGTTTTAAAGATGAGATAGTGCCGGTAGTAATAAAGACTAAGAAGGGCGAAAAGGTGTTCGATACCGATGAGCACCCGCGTCTAACCGATCTTGAAAAAATGGCCCAGCTGAAACCAGCATTTAAGAAAGATGGAACCGTTACTGCAGGCAGTTCCTCGGGAATCAACGATGGTGCAGCCGCCATGATTGTCATGAGCAAAGAAAAAGCTGATGAACTGGGCATAAAGCCTATGGCCAGGATAGTCAGCTATGCTTCTGGGGGAGTAGACCCGAGCGTAATGGGCTTGGGTCCGATTCCAGCTACCAGGAAAGCCCTGGAAAAGGCGGGTATGACCATAGACGATATTGATCTGATTGAAGCCAATGAGGCGTTTTCAGCCCAGTCGCTTGCGGTAGCGAGAGACTTGGGATTTGACATGGAAAAAGTGAATGTAAACGGAGGGGCCATAGCTCTTGGGCACCCGATAGGATGTTCGGGGGCGAGGATAATAGTAACTCTGTTATATGAAATGCAGAAGCGAAATTCGAAGACTGGTCTGGCGACCCTGTGCATAGGCGGAGGTATGGGGTGTGCTACTATAGTAAAAATGCTCTAAGGTAAGAGATTAACTTAGTGAGCGTATCGATTTTTTTATAAATGATATTTGGGGGGAAATCAGGTCTTGGACCTGAAAAAAGAATAGGGGGTATTTAGGATGGATTTTGGTTTGACTGATGAACAAAAAATGTTTAAGAGGACTTTTTCTGATTTCTCGGATGAGCAGGTAGCTCCCGGTGCAGCGGAGAGGGACGAAAAAGAAGAATTCGACATGGAATGCTGGAAGAAGATGGCGGATTTAGGCCTGGCCGGGCTGATTGTTCCGGAAGAATATGGCGGAACCAATGCAGGCGCTCTGGTTTATGTCATGGCAGTAGAGGAAATATCCAGGAACTGCGCTTCTATGGGGGTGACTCTTTCAGCTCATGAATCTCTTTGTGTGTGGCCGATTCTGCACCTGGGCAACGAAGAACAGAAGCAGAGGTGGTTGCCGAAGCTGGCCTCAGGCGAGCATTTAGGAGCGCTGGCACTTACAGAGCCTGGCGCTGGATCCGACGTAGGCGCAACTGCTACGACTGCGGTAAAGGACGGAAATGAATACGTCTTGAACGGGACCAAGATTTTTATTACCAATGCCTACTATGCTGATGTTTACGTGGTCCTGGCCCGTACTGGTGCCAAGGAAGCTAAGCACGGCAACAGCAGCTACTTTGTAGTAGAGAAAGGGACTCCCGGGTTCACTTTTGGCAAGAAAGAGAAGAAAATGGGGATAAAGTCGTCCTCAACATATGAGCTGGTATTTGAGGACTGCAGGATTCCGGCAGAAAACCTTCTTGGCAACGAAGGTGACGGCTTCAAACAGACCATGCACGTCTTGAACGGCGGCCGTGCGGGTATTGCTGCGCAGGCCTTGGGGATTGCTGAAGGGGCTTTCCGTCATGCCCTGGCACACGCCCTGGAGCGCCAGCAGTTTGGCAAACCTATATTTGTCAACCAGGCCGTTTCTTTCAAACTGGCTGACATGGCCATGAAGATCCAGGCAGCTAGGAACCTGGTTTACGAAGTGGCATGGAGAGAAGATGCGGGCCTTTCTTACCAGATGCAGGGGGCATTTGCCAAGTGCTACGCTTCTGATGTTGCCATGCAGGTAACTACCGAAGCGGTTCAGGTTCTGGGTGGATATGGATATACTAGGGAATACCCGGTGGAAAGAATGATGAGAGACGCCAAGATAACCCAGATATACGAAGGAACGAACGAAATCCAGAGGCTTACCATTGCCAACTGCCTCAAGAGGGGCGAAACTTCTAATTACGATTATTAGAAAACATTTTGAATTTTATAGATAAAATATGATTTCCATAATGTATGTTATAAATGTTAAAATTATGTTATAAATGTTAAAATACAGAAGAGTAATCTTCTGTATTTTTTTTATGCAACGGCGTGGATACCGGATACAAGACGAGAATACCCAGATAAGAAAAGCAGCGGCAGTTATCCATGGAGATGAAGGTATTGCTCACGCAAAATTTTTTGAGGAGGGATAGATTGAAAGTTGCTGTTTATCCAGGAAGCTTTGACCCTGTAACTAATGGGCATATAGATATTTTAGAGAAAACGATAAAAATATTCGACAAAATTATTGTTGCTGTAATACATAACGTCTATAAACAGCCCCTGTTTACTCCTGAAGAAAGGGTTGAACTCATTAAGGAAAGCACGCAACACTTAAAAAATATTGAGGTCGGGTGTTTTAGCGGCTTGCTTGTTGATTATATAAAAGAAAAAAAGGCTTGTGCTATAATCAGAGGTTTGAGAACCGTCACCGATTTTGAATATGAAATGCAGATGGCGATGATGAACAAAGAATTGTTCCCTGAAGTGGATACAGTATTTGTAATGTCGAACAGTAAATATATATTTGTAAGCTCCAGCGCAGTAAAAGAAGCTGTGCTTTTGGGCGGCGATGTCAGCACTTTGGTGCCCGAAGCTGTAAGGAGGGGGTTAGAAAGAAAACTGGGTTGACGCCTATAGGCCGCAGAAAATTATAGGGGAAGGACTATCTGCAGGTGAGCAGACAGTCCTTTCGGGTGGTTAATAAACAATAACTTTCACTGTTCGGATCCCCCAGTTCAACGCTTCTTGGTGAGTATCGAAGCACAAGTCAATCCTGTTGCCCTTAATTGCTCCTCCTTGGTCGGCTGCTATTCCTTCACCGTAACCTTCGATATAGACTTTGCTTCCCATGGGAATAACATTGGGGTCTACTGCGACTATGCCTCTTCCTAGAGGGTACCCCAAGTAGGAGGGTTGACCAACGTAAGGCCAGTTGCATTTTGCACAAGGGCAATATCCAGTTGCTACCATTGTTAGCGTTTTTGCTCCTCTAGAAACAGGGGTGTAGCTTGAGCTGCTAGAAGACAACCCCAAGTATTTTCTTGTCTGGGGACCTACAATGCCGTCAACAGTTATTCCTGCGTCTTTTTGAAAATTGATCACTGCCTGGTAGGTTTTCGGGCCCAAAATGCCGTCGACTGCTCCGCACCAGTAGCCGGAGCTGTTTAGTGCCTGCTGCAGCTGAGCAACAGATTCTCCCCTTGAACCCCAGTATAAATAGGGCTCGGCTGCTGCAGCTTCATCAGAGACGATAAAGAGCATTCCTATCAGGCAAAATGAAATTATTAATGCCGGGATTATGATTTTTTTATTTAACATAATAACTCCTTTCATAAGTATTTTTTTACTGTACGATTAATAAAAGTTGCTATATTCTTTAACTTGGTAAGATAGGTAGCAACCCCCCACCCGATATGGCTTCATTTTAAGCAAGCAGGCCGTATTGTTCAAGCGACGTGTAAAGCCTGTATTATGGACAGGCCTGTGTATTTGGAAAAGGCTTTTAACTTCAACCAATAATCCGCAATTATTCTAGTATAAATATGCTCATGGTATATTGAGGAAGATTGAAATCAGGAGGAGTTAAACAGCTTGACAACTAATATAGCCGTATACTATAATGTTCCTTGCTGAGGGTGTTTATAAATTACTGTGCGGCAGTGGCGGAATTGGCAGACGCGCTAGATTCAGGATCTAGTGGGAGCAATCTCGTGGAGGTTCAAGTCCTCTCTGCCGCACCAAGGAAGGTTAGGGAGTTGTAAGACTCCCTTAATATTTTTTTTGAGAAGCAATTATACGGTTTTATATAGAATTCATAAGAAGTGCTGTTAACATTTATTCCCCGTTAAACATCCCTGTTTCTAGAAATTTAAAAAGCGTTACATATCTACATTTGCTATAATTAATACGAAAGTAATTTTTAGGGGATGAAGGCTTAAGGACGCTCGGGTCCGGTCTTAACCTTTGCTTGATGAGCTGAAAAAGGTGGGGTATAGGGGTTCTTGGTATAAAGAGCAAGATTTTAAGCACGTTCTAACGCTTTTATCCACCAGCGCCAACCTTAAGCCTTCATCCCCTAAGCTAGTTTCATCAGTGGGTGTGTCTGCGGAGCATGGGGGGTTAGTTCAAAATCATTTTTGGGTTGCGGGGTGATAAAAATAAATAACTGTGCGTACTGTAAAAAATCGGCGGGGAAAAAGCAAAAATTAAACCTGAACGTGTGGCTAAATGGAGGGTTGGAAAATTTAGAGCTTTATTACTGTTCAGATGCCTGTAAATCCAAAATAGAAGAATTTGTAAGATTCAACAATAAATATGGGGCTAAACTAATGCTGGCTATTGTTGCTTGGGCTGTTTTGCTCGTAGTTGTTCCATATTCATTAGAAGCTTTAACTGGGAATATTTTGTATTTTAAGATTGCAATAGGGTTAATGTTATCTCTTGCCGGAATAGTTATTGTCAAGTGTCCGCTGGCTATAGGTACTTCAAAACATTACCGGCGTTTAGGAATTAGAAATATAACCTTATTTCTTAAACTAACAGGGGTACTGATGATTTATGCAGGGATAAGGACAATGCTGTAGGTGTAGGAGCATAGATTACCCAGAAGAGGCCCAAAATTGGAATCTAACCATAGCCGGGTCAGGTTTAAGATTTTAAATTTCCTTATGGTATCTCGAAGAAGCTCTGAAAATAATGATTTTGTTAATATAATACGAAAGTAATATCAACAAGGCACCAGACCCGCAGAATATCACTCCTATTTTATTAAAGTTCCTTATTATAGAATTTTTTAAAATGGCTACTACAATTAATGGATTCGTAGCTGTGGCGGTAAACAATATATCGTACTTGGAAATGTTTGCAATGAAAATGTTGTTAGCCCATATATTGGTACCTGAAACAAGTAATATCAGCAGTGCACCTGCAAGAAGCATGCTTTTACCAAATAATCTTAGCCCTGAACTTACCTTGGTAATTAGTAGAATCAAAATAAATATTAATATGTATACAGCATAGGGTAAATAATTGGTATAACTGTAATATACCCGATATTTGTCAACCGCATTTTTAAGTTCAGGATAAGTTGTATTGATTATTTCCCCTAAATCGACCGAATCAGGAAGATCAATAATAGTGATAAGGCCGTTAATAAAACTTTCTTTATCGGCTGCGGTAATTTTATAAACCTGCAGATTCTGAGAAAGATTTTCCAACTGGTTAGAGAGCTCATAGGCTAAAATTTGCTTTCTGTTTTTAAAGTCAACTTTAAGATCTAAAGTTTCATTTTTATTCGTTAAGTAATCTAAAGAATTAACTACCAATCTGTTGGTTTGATCTTGAATCCAGGTAGAAGAAAAAGTATTTCTAACAGCAGGTTCTAGTAAACCATTGTATACAGGTTCGGGCAATTTCTCGTAGCTGTTTTCCTTTATTTTCAAGAACAGATAGTTTTGTGGTATATTGTATAAGTTGTGTTTTTCCATTTGTGTTATATAATAGCCGCTGTTCAGTACTGTTGTGTTAATTCCTATTATGAATTGAGTTATTAACCCAGCGGCTGTCGCTGAAATAAACAATATTGCTATTAAGAATATCCGAAGTGTTTTCATAATGATCCTCCATAAAATCTCATTGTTAAAAGACATACCTATAAATAGTATTAAATAAAGACATTTTTAATCCTGCAAATATTTATATCTTTCATTTTTTACCAAAATAGTTTTATTATACGCATAAACTAATGATAAAATGAAATTAATTTAATCAAGGGAGGAAGATAGG
>JACIYB010000199.1 GCA_014360155.1 Syntrophomonadaceae bacterium | reverse complement strand
AAAATCAGCATTTTTACGATCCATTTTGTTTATAAATATGATTTTAGGAGTAGAGGCATAATCTTCCCATATAACCTCAGTCTGGACCTCAACCCCAGCAGTTGCAGAAAGCATCACCAACATCGAATCAACAACCCGTAAGGCACCTACTACCTCAAAATAAAAATCCGCATAACCGGGTGTATCGAGAACATTTATTTTATGTTCCTTAAATTCGCAGGAAACAACGGATGTACTGATAGTTATTTTCCTCTTAATTTCCTCGGGATAGAAATCAGCTACCGTATTGCCATCGTCGACTTTCCCCATCCTCTTGGTAGCCCCTGTATTGTAAAGCATTGCTTCTGCCAAAGAGGTTTTCCCCGTGCCTCCGTGGCCGACAAGAGCAATATTGCGAATTCTACTGGTTGGATATACCTTCATTGAATAACCTCCTCTAAAATTCTGTAACTGTAAAAATGGTACTATACTTTTTTGAAACTAGCAAAATAAATTTACTCATTTTTGTTGAAAACATAAAAAAACCAATACAGCATCAGCGCAATAATAGCAAATAACAGCAGTTGATACATTATAATGCCCCTAAATACATCGATAATAAGAGTAAACACAATGCCCAGGGTAAGAGGAAAGAGTATCAATTTGCTAAATGGCTTGTCCGGATAATCAGGATTAGATCGCTTCTTTTTCAGGTAAGAAGAATTCACTAGTAAAAAAAACAGAAGCGTGTTCAAAATAAAACTAAGTAATATCATGCGCTTCACCACGAGAAAAAAAAGCTAAATAGCGGCCAAATATCTTTTTATATTTTTTAATGAGCTCGTAGTCAGTTAAATCAAGACGTATAGGAGTTATACTTATGCAAGCCTGCCGAACCGCGAGCACATCGCTGTCATTATCCTGCTCTTCTTCCACCACTCCCCCTCCTAGCCAATAATAAGTATTACCTCGCGGGTCCTGTCTCTCGTCAAAAAGGTTGTCGTAATTCCTCACTCCCAGCTTCGTAATCCGTATCCCTCTGATATCCTGCGGCGCAAGCGGAGGAATATTAATATTAAGCAGAGTATCCTTTTCTATGCCCTGCTTCATAACTATCCTTACTATATTTCTAGTAAATTGAGCAGCGAAAGTAAAATCCATTTCTTCCTCATAGGAATCTAAAGAAACTGCGATGGATGGGACGCCCATAATAACACCTTCAGCAGCAGCCGATACGGTACCCGAATACAAAACATCGGTGCCTAGGTTAGGCCCGTGATTAATACCCGAAACCACCAGATCAATTTTTTCTTCTATAAGCTTGTTTATCGCGAGTTTAACGCAATCCACAGGTGTCCCCCCTACTATCCACCCAGCTTTCACCCTCGGCAATTTTGCCGGTGTAACTTTTATAGGTTCAAAAACAGTAATAGAATGACCGGTTCCACTTCTTTCTCTATCGGGAGCAGCAACAAAAATTTCAGCAATGGAACTCAGCTCACTCATAAGAGCATGTATTCCCCGAGCATGAATTCCGTCATCATTGCATAGCAGGATTCTCATTTATAGAAAGAAACCTCCCGTTTTAATAAGCTAATATTCTGTATGGGCCAGTAAATTAAAAAAGCTTTGCCTTTAATATGGTCACTCGTTAACCAGGCATTCCACCTATGACTGTCAAAACTGGAATTCCTGTTATCTCCCAGAACAAAATAACAATCAGGGGGTATCTCAACCGGTC
>JACIYB010000198.1 GCA_014360155.1 Syntrophomonadaceae bacterium | reverse complement strand
TATGCTTTTGCTTCCCCAAAACAGTGACCTCAGGAGAACAGTCAAATTGAGCAATCCCCTCTCAGAAGAACAGAGCGTAATGCGTACTACTCTGCTCCCGGGATTACTTGAGAATATAAGCCGCAATCTAGCAAGAAGAAATCTCGATTTGGCTTTTTACGAAATGGGTGCTGTTTTTTATCCTGTGGATGAAGGATTGCCGTCGGAAAAACTGCATATAGGCGCGGCAATTACAGGTAATACAAAAGTGAATTGGCTTAAAAAGACGGTAGAGATGGATTTCTTTTATCTTAAAGGAATCCTGGAGTATTTGCTGGCGAAGCTGGGTATGAGGGACTGCGAATTTGTACAAGTTTCGAGGCCGTCTTTTCATCCCGGGAGAACCGCGGCGGTAATCTATAAGGGCGAAGAAATAGGCGTAATCGGCGAGATGCATCCTTTAGTCCTGCAGAATTTCGATATTAAACAGCGGACGTGTATGTTCGAACTTGATCTGGGGAAGATTTTTAAACTGTGCGGGAGAAAAACTATGATGGAAGAGATAGCGAAATTCCCTGCAGTCGAGAGAGATATAGCAGTATTGCTGGCTGAAGATGTTGACGCTTCTGATGCGGTGCGCGTTATCAGGGAAACTGAAGGGGAACTGCTGCGTGAGGTAGTGGTATTCGACGTTTACAAGGGAGAACAGGTTGCAGAAGGTTATAAGAGCATAGCCTTCAAACTCACATTACAGTCCAGTGAAAAGACCCTTACAGAAGATGAAATAAACCGAATCATTCAGGACGTACTGGATAATTTAAAGAAAGAGTTGCAAGCGGAGCTTAGATGAGTGCGCCTTTTATTTTGGTCGATGCATGGCCGTGAGAGAATATATATGGTATACTAAAACCTACTCCGGTTTAATAATACGAGCACAAGAGGCTGGGCACTTTTTTGCTGCTGCTTTGCGGTTGAAAAGTGCCTTTAGGTTTTTGGCATAATTTTATGAAGCCGCATTTGGAATATGGGTTGGCGGTTCTTTCTCTAAATTTATTTGCGATATATATTTAAAATTAGTATATAATATAATTATTATAAAAAGATGTATTGCAGTTGAGGGGAAAAGTGGCTTTATGCCGATCATGTTGTAAACAGGGGGAATAATTATCAACAGTTGTAGGAGAAATTACAGCATAATATGTAAATTATTGCTAGACGATGTTTGTAGAGTGGCAGCAAAAAGGGACAGTGTCCCTTTGATTGCCGGGTAAGTATGATATATGGATAGCAAGTTTCAGGTTAATGGTGCTAATATTCGCTTTCTTCGACTTCATTTACCTTCTCCTATTCCATGCTTGCATTGCTGGCGGAAGTGGTCCTAGCGGCTATTTACTTCTAACTTATCCGGTGGAGAAGAATGAATAGAAAAATAATTAAGGAGGAGTTTAAAATGGAAGTCGAAGTTGGAGAGATAATTATAGTCCACGAGCGCCGTCACCCCTATTATAACTGTAGAGCTGAGGTGATAGGGCGCAGGGGTCCGAGAAGCGCCGTGCCAGGAGATATTTGGTTGTGGGTATTTTTGCTGGACTGGCCGAAAAAACCTTGTATGATCCCCGCTTCTATGGTTAGAAAGTGGGAGAGAGATGAGGTGGAGACGGAAACTGAGGTCTAACCGGGATGATTCCTTGACAGAAAAATAAGGGATTTTATGGTTAAAAATCAGATATGGATCTATATC
>JACIYB010000197.1 GCA_014360155.1 Syntrophomonadaceae bacterium | reverse complement strand
CTTGATTTTTTGGTCATTCTATTTTTGATTCCACTGCTGAAAGTTATAATCTGCTGGTTTAAATGTATAAATATTCGTCACCAGACTTCCGCATGGGCAACACCATCCGCTTGTCTCGCGACGAAAGGGGTACCAGGCTAACTTAGGATTTTTACAGTGGAATCACTTTTTTATTCTATCACCTTAATGTAGTTCAAGGAAGGGTCTTCAGGTCCCTGCAGCTTTACGTTATTCCTTTTTAAGTACTTTAGATATGAAAAAACTTCTTCTTCTATCATCTCCCCCGGCAGCACACACGGAATTCCAGGGGGATATACTGTTACTATTTCACCTGCAACCAATCCTACACAGTCTTCAAAACGAACCTTTTTTTTAACCGCCATAAAGGCATCTCTTGGAGTTAGCCTGACTTTAGGATAAGGAGGCAGCTCAAGCGTACTGCTTTCCTTTTTTTCTCCCGCATATGTTATTGCAATTTCGGCTAGTGCTTTATAAAACTTTTCCCAATCTTTTCTTTCATGAAACATCGATACCATAGCTAAAATAAAATTTTTATCCTGAAGTTCTACTTGAACTTTATATTTGCAACGCAGGATCTCCGATACTTTAAACCCGTCAATTTTTAAACCTTTAACCGATACCAACAGTTTCAAAGGATCAACCCCTGTCACCCCCGGAAAGTTTTGCAGATCTTCTCCATAACATCTTAATCCTCTCAGCCGGTTTATCTTTTTCTTGTATTCCTGCGAAAGGTTCAAGGCTCTCTCCAGCAGTTCTCTTCCTCTCTCTACCATAAACTGCCTGGCTAGATCCATTGATGCTAGAAGCGGGTAAGAAGGGCTCGTGGTAGTTAAAAGGCTGTAAGCGGAAAAAAGCTGTTCTCGTCTATTAAAACCGTTGCCTATATGGATGCAAGCTCCCTGGTTCAAGACCGGCAAAGTTTTATGGAAACTGTTAACTACTGCATCAGCTCCACCCTGCAACGCAGGCTGCGGATAAGAACTGTGAAAGCTAAAGTGAGACCCGTGTGCTTCATCAACAAAGAGCAGTTTGTTTTGCTTTTTCACTTCTTTTGCGAATCTTTCTATATCACAGGCAATCCCAAAATAACTGGGACTCGTAATAAAGACAGCCTCTGCCTCATTGTTCTGGTCCAGCAGCTTTAGCATATCCTTCACTTCTGCTGGAAGGAAAATACCTAATTCCTCATCTGCTTTACAGGGAATGTAAACAGGATTTGCTCCAGATAGAACCATCCCCCCAAAAAAAGAGCGATGAGCGTTCCTAGGTATAAGGACCTTAGTCCCTCCCTTGTTCAAACTCATAAATAGAGTATGTATTCCTGATGTGGCCCCATTGACCAGAAAAAAACTCTCCTTAGCCCCAAAGGCCCTGGCTAAAAGAAGCCGGGCTTCTTCAATCGACTCCTGTGACAAATGCAAATCATCTACTCCCGGTACCTCGGTTACATCAATACTAGCTACTTCTCTCAGCTCAGGGACAAAAATACCTCGTCCAACATGACCCGGCATGTGCATACGCAAGTTGTTTTCCCGGCAGTATTTTATTAAAGACGTATATATAGGAGTTAAAGCAACCAAAATCAGGCAAGCCCTTCTATTTTAACAGTGATTTGTCTACTCATTATTATATATTAAAAAACTGGTTTAAATGTATAAATATTCGTCGCCAGACTTCCGCATGGGCAACACCATCCGCTTGTCTCGCGACGAAAGGGATCCCAGGCTAACTCA
>JACIYB010000196.1 GCA_014360155.1 Syntrophomonadaceae bacterium | reverse complement strand
ATTTACCAGGGAGCGAAAAAAGAGCTGGCTGATGAAGGGATACCGGAGCCTAAATTAGGGTTAGTATCAGAAGCTCACGGCGGGGTTTTGTTTATTGATGAAATAGGAGATATGGACCCACTGCTGCAGAATAAACTCCTAAAAGTGATGGAAGATAAGAGGGTTTACTTCGAATCTTCTTATTATGACCCCAACAACAACGAAATTCCTCAGTACATCAAGAAAATGTTCGAACGAGGAGTTCCGGCTGATTTCGTTTTAATTGGGGCGACAACCCAGAGCAGGGAAAAGATTAACCCGGCTTTCAGGTCACGGTGTATTGAAGTTTTTTTTGATCCGCTTACAGCGGAAAATATCAGAGAGATAATAAAATTGTCTGCGCAAAAACTCAATATTGATGTAGAAGAAGGGGTAGGCGAAATTATTGGCGATTATACTACTGATGGGCGTAAGGCCAATAAGATACTAATTGATGCCTATGCCTTGGCCCTCAATACGGATGGCAATGCTTTCGGGTCGGTTCAGGTAAAATGCAGCCATGTATACGAAGCAATTCAAAACAGCAGAATTACTCCTTACATTTTTAGCAAAGCCTCAAGCGGTACCGAAATAGGCAGGATCTTTGCGGTAGGAACTTCGGAATATCGAGGTGCCTTAATAGAACTGGAAGCTATCGCTTTTCCCGCTGAAAAGAAGGGGGAAGGGAATATCCGTTTTAATGATACGGCAGGCTCAATGATCAGGGATTCTGTCTTTAACGCCATTTCGGTTTTGCGAAAAGAGACGGGAGATAGTTTGAAAAATTATGATTTACATATCAACGTCATAGGCGGCGGCAAAGTAGACGGGCCTTCTGCTGGAGCAGCTATATATTTGGCCATATTCAGCGCGGTTAAAGAAAAACCCGTATTTCAGGACGTGGCTATTACAGGCGAATTGTCTATCCGGGGAAGAATAAAGCCGGTTGGAGGCCTGCACGAAAAAATATACGGCGCCCGGCAGGCGGGAATAAAAAAGATATTGATTCCTGAAGAGAATTTTAAAGATATCCCTGGTGAAATAAAGGGAATAGAGATTATCCCTATTGAATATATAAACCAGGCGTATCCCTATTTTTTCTCAGAGATGGCTAACTAGTTCCAAAACAGATTAGTTAAATTTTTGAAATTACTGAAAATAGCCGTTGAATTTCCCAAGAAGATACAAATTGCTTCTGCGCACCTGCTAGGCAAACTCTTTTGTTTTTGCAGGAGAGAATATATTCTTTACTTTTCACTTTAGGAACGAGTTCGTCACCTGTGCTGGCTTTTACTTTTAGGAGCGGGGTATATGCTTAATTTTTCAATTTGAGTTATTTCTATAAGCCACAGGGTTTTTGTCTATATTGTATTTGTCCATTTTCCTGTATAAACTGCTCCTAGAAATGTTCAAAGCTTCCGCTACTTTACTTTTATTATTATTAAACTTAACCAAGTAATTTCTAATAAGTTGTTCCTCCCATGTTTCTTTTGTAGGAGTTTTTTCCCATAAAGAAACATTATTCAAAGCAGCTTCTTGAATTTCTGGGGGTAATAAATCAGTAGTTAAGATTTTTTCGTGTTTTAATTGCGCTAGATTTATCCCTCTTTCTATGACATTGCTCAATTCCCTTACATTTCCTGGCCAGTCGTAGTTTAGAAATGCATCTATCGTTTTGGGATCAATTTTGTTGATATTCTTTCCAATTCTAGAGCCTATGCTTTTTGCAAAATGCTCTGCTAAAATTAGGATATCG
>JACIYB010000195.1 GCA_014360155.1 Syntrophomonadaceae bacterium | reverse complement strand
CGGTCAGTGAGGGTAGCCGGTGATGACATGGATGAAGCGATTATTCAGCGCTTGAAAAAAAATTATAATCTCCTTATAGGTGAACGTATGGCTGAAGATATAAAAATATCTATAGGGTCTGCTTGCTGGGAGGGTCCTGAAGAATATTATGAAGTTCGAGGGCGGGATCTGGTTAGTGGACTGCCCAAAACTATCAAAATCTCGTCCAACGAAATCCAACAGGCTCTGAAAGAGACTGTTGATCAAATAATTGAAGGAATCAAAGTATGTCTTGAGAAAACGCCTCCCGAGCTTGCTTCTGATATTGTGGACAGAGGCATTATAATGGCAGGCGGCGGAGCTTTACTCAGGGGTTTGGATAAGCTGGTGAGCCAAGAGACTGATATGCCGGTATATGTTTGTGATGACCCTCTTTTAGCGGTGGCTAAGGGTACTGGAAAAGTATTGGAAAACATCGATATTTTAAAAAGGGTATTGATTTCATTTTGATAAATTGTTTATTAACTGACCACCCCGGGGGCTATGAGTGCAGGAGATGAGGGGGCTGAAGGCTGAGAAGTTATTTTTGTATTAATGGGTGGGGTGAAAGATTTTGTTTGGTTTTTTAAAAAACAAGTTTTTATGGCTGATTTTTTTAGTTATTATCCTTTTGTTATTCCTGATAAATGCGACTTCGCCGAACCGTGAAGATATTACTGTAATAGAGAAATTAGTCAGAGATTCATATACCCCGCTGCAGAATGGGATACACAAGCTTAGAACGGGATGGGTGGGAGTAACGGCTGTTTTTAGCGAGAAGAAGGTGCTTAACAAGCAGATAGAAATGCTTAATAGGGAAAACGATAGGCTCAAACTGCAAAATCAGGCTTTGCGAGAATACGAGGCGGAGGTTCAGCGTTTGAGAAATCTGCTGGAGTTTAAGAATTTAAATATCGGTACTTATGAGCTTATAGCCGCACAGGTTATAGCCCGCAGTCCCAGCAATTGGTATGAACTGATAATTATTAATAAAGGTTCCCGGGACGGAATCAAGGAGGGGATGCCGGTTATAACCCCTGATGGGCTGGTAGGGCGTGTAGGAAGTACCAGCGAAAATTCTGCTCAGGTTAACTTGATCACTGACCGGCAGATTGCAGTAGGGGCAATATTGCAGAGAACGCGAGAGACGAACGGTATCGTAGAAGGCCAAGGGAGCAGCAGTATTTTGAAGATGATAAATATCCCGTACTATGCCGCGGTAGAAAAAAATGATAAAGTCATTACTTCAGGTTTGTCCCAGATATATCCTAAAGGTATTGATATCGGCACAGTCAGCGAAGTCGAAAAAGAACCTAATGGGCTTTTATTATCGGCTTCAATAACTCCTGCGGTGGATTTTGATAAGTTGGAGGAGGTTTTGGTTGTTCAAAATTATTACCCTATAGATACTGACGGGGAAGAGGAGTAGGAAAGCTTGCGTTATTTTTTCTTGGTTTTGTTTCCATATGTGGCAATATTTTTACAATCGACATTATTTGGTTTTTATAGTATAAAAGGTACAATTCCGGATCTGGTGTTGATATTTGTGGTGTTTTTTGCTCTCTTGAACAAACTTAATAAAGGAACTGCCTATGGTTTTTTTTGTGGGCTCCTGGAAGATGTTTATTTGGGAAGATTTCTGGGGCTGAATGCTCTTGCCAAAGGGATAACAGCTTATATTATCGGTAAAATACAGGGAAATTTATTTAAAGATAATCTAGTTGTAGGGATTTCTGCAGTATTTATTGGGACTTTGCTCAACTCGTTCCTTTTGTTTTTGCTCAGTTTTTTTACCATTGATGCTTCTTATATAGGTGTAAATATTCTGCCCAGTATTTTTTAT
>JACIYB010000194.1 GCA_014360155.1 Syntrophomonadaceae bacterium | reverse complement strand
ATCACCCTCACCGTTTTTGGTAAGAAAAACAGGTTCTCCGGTAGACTTGCACAAAGCCGCAATTTCATTGTAGTTTTGCCTGATGCTTGCGGACGGTTTAATCTGCATGATACCAGCTCCTTGTAGCAACATTCTAACCATATTATACCCCCTTCATGCTATGATATCAATCAACAATCTTGCTATCTTTCATATTTCTGCGGGTACTGTGATGTCAATTTAATTCAATAAAGGTTTTGACCAGTACGATTGTACAGGTATATAATAAGCGAAATATCAGGCACACAAGTTTATCTGGCTTGCGGTAACACTGACCTTAAAAAAAATGAATTATTGATAAAAGAGCATACTTCTCCTTTAGTTAATCAGTTCCCCCTGAAAAACACCTTTTTGTGGTTAGTGTTGAAGGTGCAGCTGCGGGAAAAACAGCAGTATGGATAAATTTCTAGATAAAACAAGAATATTGGAGGCAAGCGGAAATGAAATATAAAAAAACAATTCGAGCATTACAAAAGAATGGGTATAAAGTTTCGTTTTTTGAGTCGTCAACAGCAGCAGTAAAGTATATTGTAGAGAATGTGCGAGGAGAGAAAGTGGGGTTTGGAGATTCTTTAACGCTTGCAACCTTGAAGCTGGCAGAATATCTAGCAGAATACAATTCTGTGGTTGATCCGAGTAAATGTTCAGGAGATGAATTTTTTGAAGTCGCGAAGGAAGCGATGTTAACGGATGTTTTTTTTACATCCGTAAATGGAGCGGCAGAATCCGGCGAACTGGTGAATATTGATGGTGCTGGAAACAGGATTGCGGGTTCGTTATTTGGGCATAAAAAGGTTTTCTTTGTATTCGGAACGAATAAAATTGAACCTACCCTTGAGAAAGCAATAGAGCGTGCTCGCAATATTGCTGCTCCACAAAATGCAAAGCGCCTTGGTCTTAAAACCCCTTGCGCTGTTAAGGGTGATAAATGCTACAACTGTTCAAGCCCTGATAGAATTTGTAATACTCTTAATATTTATCTTAAAAAAATGGAGGGGGTTGAAGTTGAAGTAATTATTATAAATGAAAGACTAGGGTTATAAAACAACACGTCATTGCGATTAAAATCTGTCATGCTTATCAGATAATACCAGGCCGCCAATGGGTTGCAAGTTGCCGGCGGCATTATTTTCATACAATCAAGGCCTGCAGAATGCTGCGTGAGGATTAAATGGGTGAAAGACTGATGAACAGAGGGCTTGGTGGACTTTAATATTCTGCTATTCTTGGGTAACCCTTGAGTGTAAAAAAAAAGATATATCGTCAAGGTAATAGGGCTGCATTTAATATTGTGATAAATTTGATGTGATATTTTACGAATAAAAAGTGTATAATAATAGCAAAGAAGGAGGCGGTTATAAATGCCAAACATTAAACCTATATCAGATTTAAGAAATTACAACGAAGTCCTGCGGGACGTTGCCATAGGTGAGCCAGTGTTTTTAACCAAAAATGGCAGAGGAAAATTTGCTATTATTGATATTACTGAATATGAGAAATTAAAGGCTTCACTAAAGCTGATGTCACAGCTTGCCCAAGGAGAACTGGCCGGGAAAGAGAAAGGATGGATAACAATAGAGGAAGTGGAAGCAGAACTGGGAATTGAGGATGTATAATGTTGATTAGCACACTAAATCTCCCCCCCCCCCGTTTGCACGATAAATAGGCTGAGGTTTACCATCTAAATTGCAAGATTTGCAGATTGTATAGGTTGGAACTTTTGCACATTAGCAAAATCCATGTTTTGTAAACTAGACAGCATATTATCAAAAAAGAAGAGGCCGGGTACTTTCCGGCCATAAATTACATACCCAGCTCGAAAGCAGCCTGTCTCACGGCCTCCTCATCAATATACTTGAGGCCCTTCTGGCAGCCGTAAATCAAGCTGGTGGTAGCGAG
>JACIYB010000193.1 GCA_014360155.1 Syntrophomonadaceae bacterium | reverse complement strand
GTTCCTCCACCGATATCAACTATAAGGTTACCTGTAGGTTCATGTACGGGCAACCCGGCACCAATAGCAGCAGCCATAGGTTCTTCAATTAGGTAGGCTTCCTTAGCACCTGCCTGCAGAGCAGCTTCTCTTACTGCCCTCTCTTCAACTGTAGTACATCCGGTAGGTATACTAATAATGACCCGGGGCCTTATAAATGGTTTTTTAGGCGCTAAAGCCTTATTGATGAAATACCTGAGCATAGCTTGAGTAACATCAAATTCAGCTATAACGCCGTCTCTCATAGGCCTTATTGCGATGATATTCCCGGGAGTCCTGCCGATCATCTTCTTCGCTTCATTTCCAACGGCTAATATATTGCCGCTATCACTCTGTATAGCAACCACGGATGGTTCCTGCAATATTACCCCTTTACCCTTGACATAAACCAAGGTGTTGGCAGTACCTAAATCTATCCCTATGTCTTTTCCAAAAAACACTGCTTTGTTTCCTCCTTAAATTTTATATTAGACCTCTGGCCTTCAAACTGCAGTATGTATTTTCCCCAATAACCACATGATCAAGGATTTCGATCCCCATTATTTTACCCGCCTCTATCAGCCTGCGAGTGACTTCGACATCTTCTTCACTCGGTGTAGGGTCTCCGCTGGGATGATTATGTACGATTATTATTGAGGCAGCACTTTTCTTAACCGCTGTCTTAAAAACCTCGCGGGGATGTACCAGCGAACTGTGCAGCCCGCCAACAGAAACGTCTTCGACAGCCAGCAGCCCTCCCTTGCGGTCCAAATACAGGGCCCTAAAATGTTCGCGGTCAAAATATCGCATTTCTTCCATTACTATATTTTTGACATCCTCCGGAGTTCTAATCAAAGTTTTCCTCTGTACGTCCTGAGCTATCCGCCTTCCAATCTCAACGGCAGCCTTAATAGCTACCGCTTTAGCAGGCCCAATACCCTTCTCAGCAATTAACTCTTCCAAGCTGGCTTCTTTCAAATACCGCAGACTGCCATGCTTTATGAGCAAAAATCTTGCCAGCTCCAGGGCGCTGAGATTTTTGGTCCCCTTGCCTAAGACTATTGCCAACAGTTCAACATCACTCAATTTTTTCTCTCCCTCACTCAACAGCTTTTCGCGAGGACGCATGCTCTCAGGCATATCTTTAATTCCAACATTATACTCAGTCAGCGGAATACCCTCCCAACACATTAACACCTTTTCGTTTAAGCATTATATGCAATTTGCTTAAAGGTAACCCCACAACATTAAAATAACAGCCCTCTATTCTCTTTACAAATACCGAACCCAATCCCTGTATTCCATAAGCCCCCGCCTTATCCATAGGTTCACCTGTTGCTATATAATTCCATATCTCTTCCGCGGAAATATCATGAAAATACACATTTGTTACCTCAGCCTCAAGCTCATACTCCCTGCTATTGACATCTTCTACACAAACAGCTGTAATAACACGATGACATCTGCCGCTCAAAACGGCCAATTTTGAAAAAGCATCCTCTTTATCTACCGGCTTTCCTAAAACGATTCCGTCACACTCTACTATTGTATCAGCTGCAATCACAAGGCTATCTGCACCACCTGCAAGAGGCCTTGCTACAGCCTCCGCTTTTTGTCTTGCTACCCTCTTAACTGCTTTCACCGGCTCTTCTCCGGGCAAAAAATGCTCATTAATTTCTGCCGGTTTACAAATAAACCTGAGATTCAGCATTTTTAGAAGGTCTTTTCTCCTGGGAGAGCTGGATGCCAGAATAATACTTTTCAAAGCCGGTATCCTTTCACTTACAATCTCCTATATATAAAATAAGCCAAGGCAAAACCAAGAATAGTGAAAAAATTGATATGAAGCATAAAGCCGAAGGTAAGAGTAAAAACTTCTAGGTCAAGGGTAAAATTCGGTAATCCTACACTCTGCATCTGCCCCAAATTACTCAAAGCAGGCCACAGTTTAA
>JACIYB010000192.1 GCA_014360155.1 Syntrophomonadaceae bacterium | reverse complement strand
ACCGTATTCATGGAATAAAGTACGTGTCCCTGCGGTATTTCAACGCTGCCGGGGCAGATGAGAGCGGGCTTATAGGGGAGTGGCACGAGCCGGAGACCCACCTGATACCCATAGTTATGCAGAAGGTGCTGGGGAAGCGGGACAAGCTGACTGTTTTTGGCGATGATTATCCTACTCCTGATGGTACCTGTATAAGGGATTATATCCACGTTACCGACCTGGCCCGGGCGCATATCCTGGCTTTGGAAGCGCTTGAGGGCGGTATGGGATCAAGGGTATATAACCTGGGGAACGGCAGCGGCTATTCAGTTAGGGAAGTTATAGATACAGTGTCGGAAGTTGTGGGACAAGATGTCGTTTATGATATCGGTGAACGGAGGGCAGGTGACCCGGCAGTACTCGTAGCCAGTTCGGATAAGATAAGAAAGGAGCTGGGCTGGAAGCCTGAATATCCGGAGCTTAAAGATATAGTCAGGTCAGCCTGGAAGTGGCACCGGGGTTAACTGCTTTCTCTTAATCCGATATGCCTGAGATGTCTGAGAAGGTGCTAGGGAACAGCTGTTATTTGAAGTGATATCAGATATTGAGTTTTCACGGTGGGTCAACGTATTCTACGCTGAGCAGATTACAGGAGCCATATTAGACAGAGTACTGTACCATTGCCACCTGCTCCTGTTTCCAAGACCAAGTAATCGCATAAGGAAATCAGAACTGACATAACATCAAAAATAGAGAAAACAAAAAGGTTATTAAAATCCTTTTCTAAACATTTATGGTTCATGTGGGTTAATATACTAACCTGGGAATGAGGGGTGATAGAAGGCAAGTTTACATAATAATTCCCCACTGGTACCTGAGGAATTTTCTCTTGCCAAAAAACACTGGTGATTTTGGGAAACACTAGCATCTATGTTTTGAAATCAAAAAAAACTATACTGGATAAAGATGTAAAAAGGAAAAAAATCAAGCTTTAAAACAAAAGGAAATTATTATACTAATACAGTATAATTTATATTAAGGAGGTGGTTTAATTGGCTACAGCGCTTGACGAGCTTAAATTACGTATAGAACATAATATATCCCCAGATGATGTGATAATGGGAATTTTGTCAGGACTAGATGAGGATACAATTTCTAAAGATCCAGGGATTTTCCACCAAGCGATATATGAGCTTAAGAAAAAAGATGCCTATAATGAATTGTTACAAGAGTTTGAGTTTGATATTTCGGGCTTGGCACCATTTTCTGATTTATTGGACAGAGTATTATTTAGGCTTGAAACTTCAAATATTTTAGGCACATTGAACCCGCGTTATGCAATGTATGAATTACAAAAGGAACAGCTTAAGCAGGGATTTAATAAATTTTCTGATGAACAAAAAGAGCTTTTGCTTAAAATGAGCCAAGAATTTGCATCTCTGGTAAATAGTTAACGGTGGTGGTAAATTTGTCTCGACTCAAGAAAAGTATAAACGATTATGTAATTTACATGCTCAAGGATTATAAGCCACAGCATGTTAGAGGCCCCAAAGTTATTCACGATACAATTTTGGGGTCGAATCTTTTTCTAGCTCATGAAATTGCTGTACTCGATTTACCGTTGCTTCAAAGACTGCGAAGGATTAATCAAGTTGATGTGGTTTCCCTGGTATTTCCATCAGGTAACCATAACAGATTTGAGCATTCACTGGGGGTAGCTGTTATCGCTGAAAAAATAGTATCAGCTATATATAGAAAAGTAAGGGAAGGTAAAGACTTAGGCATTAGCGTGCCCGCCGTGCTTTTGTGGTTGACATAATAAATGGAGCCTTTGATGCGGATAAAATTGATTACATCCAAAGAGACTCATACTTTACAGGTATTAAGATGGTTTTAGATGTTGATCGGCTATTTCATACGGTAGATATAATCAAGGTGAATGGTAAGCAAAGGTTAAGTATTGATTTGAGTGGGGTGTCTACCTTGGAGCAAATTGTT
>JACIYB010000191.1 GCA_014360155.1 Syntrophomonadaceae bacterium | reverse complement strand
GAGTTATCTTGAAGCGCATAGTAAGTGTCAGCCTGGGATCGTCAAAAAGAGACCATGCTTTTGAAACAGAATTTATGGGGGAGAAATTCAGTATTGAGCGCATAGGCACTGACGGAGATTGGGATAAGGCTATAAATTTGATAAGGGAACTGGACGGGAAAATAGATGCTTTTGGCATGGGGGGGATAGATCTCTATATTTATATTGCCGGCAAGCGTTACACCATAAAAGACGCCCAAAAACTGGTAGCAGAGGCGAAAAAGACCCCTATGCTGGACGGCAGCGGCTTGAAAAATACACTTGAACGAAAATGCATATTTGATATACAAAACGACGGCATAATGGATCTGAGAGGCAAAAAGGTCCTTATGGTTTGTGCTGTAGACCGCTTCGGGATGGCCGAAGCTTTTGAAGAGATAGGAGCCAGGCTTATACTCGGGGACCTCATATATACCATTGGAATTCCCATTCCCTTACATTCACTTAAAACCCTCAAAGTGATAGGGAGGACGATAGCTCCCTTTGTGGTCAGGATGCCTTTCGACAAAATTTATCCTACTGGAGACCAACAGGATGTAATAATTCCTAAGTATTCTAAATATTATTATCAAGCAGACATTTTAGCGGGTGATTTTCATTATATCCGCCGTTACTTGCCGGAAAAACTTGACGGGCAGGCAGTGATAACAAATACTACTACCCGGGATGACTTAAAACTCTTGAAAGAAAGAGGCATAAGCAAAGTAATCACGACTACTCCGGACATGGGCGGGCGTTCTTTTGGCACCAATGTTATAGAGGCGCTTATGGTTGTTTTGATGGGCAGGCCCCTGGACCAAATAAACCCGGAAGACTATTATGCGATTCTGAAAGAACTCAACATGAAACCGGGGGTGGTTGACTTGGAGAGTTTCGATGTTTGAATTAGACTTTGCCTTTTTTAATTTAAAAAATATTGATAAAAAGGGGTTAACGGGGAAAAAATTTTTTCTGGACAGGCTGGCCCCGATTTTTTTTTCACCCCGGCTGGAAAAGCTGATTGACCTGCAGGAGATAGACTCCAAGGGGTGCAGCATCTTGTTGCCGTTAAGCCCGAGAAACCTAAACATAATGGCGCCGGAAAAACAGGAGATGATGTTTAAAAAAGCAGTTGCCATCGCGGAGAGCTGTGGCCTGAATATGATGGCGGTTGACCGCAGGCTGAGCGGGTTTAAAAGGAAGCTGCTTGAATTATCCGGCGGTTTTTCCCCGGTATTTGGAGACAATTTTCTAAAGGCGCTGGCTTTTGTCCTGGTAAGGGAATCTTTATCGCGCAAAAACATTAAAAAACTGGTTATAGCAGGTGTTACCGATTATTTTACTGATTTTGTCGAAGAAATAGCCGGCTTTGGAGTGCCGGTTTCTTTGCAGAGTTACAACCCTGCTCGCAGTGAACTGGTTGCCTATAGGCTGCTGTATGAAAAAGGGCAGGCAGTAAGTATTAACTATTTAGATCCGAAAAATTGGGATGAGGACGATTTAGTGCTGGTATTTGGCCTTGATGCACAGCACTTGAAGATTGCTGTCCCGGGAGCTTTCTGTTTTGTGTTTGGAGATTTTTCGCACTTAACGGTTCCAGAACTAGAGGAGAGCTTCAGGAAAAACGGTTTGGACTCACAAATGTACAGCCTGGCTCCTGTGATGGAAGCATGTCTGCTTTCAAAAGCAGGATTTTTAATGCCTGATATAGAACTGGATATTGCACAAAAAGGAGAAGGGAAAAAATTCCTTATTTTACAGGAAATTGGGTATAAACTGGACTTATGGGCTCTCTTCCTTGACAAGGGTATGCGGGGTCTTTATAATCATAAAGAAAATCAAGAGAGGATCGAAAATAGAAAGGAAGTATAAATCGCCTGAGCAAGACGGGTCTTGCTTTACAAGTTTTTAAGGTTGGGAGCGATATAATGGCAGAGATAAAGGAAGTTCTCTTAACTAAAGAAGGGCTGCAAAAGCTGGAGAAGGAGCTGGAATATCTCAAGTCGGTAAA
>JACIYB010000190.1 GCA_014360155.1 Syntrophomonadaceae bacterium | reverse complement strand
TATAGTTGTCGGGCAGCTCCTTTACGGCTGAACTGATTTCTTTTCGCAATTCTTTTTTTTCAAATGTCAACTGGGGATCTGCAGTACTTGTAGGGTAAGGCTGGGTATTTCTGTTATAATTTTCTTCAAAGTTAACAGTGACAACTTTCTTTTTTTTGCGCAGATTACTAATGCTGGTATTTACCGCTATCCTATAGATCCAGGGGCCGAATTTTTTTTCAGGATCGAACTGGTATAACTTTTCGTATACCGTTAAAAACACTTCTTGAGTTATATCTTCTGCTTCTTGGTAATGGCCTATCATCCTGTAAATGATGGCAAACACTTGATTTTTATAGCGGTTTACAATTTCTTCAAAAGCTGTCAGCTCACCTTGTAATGATCTGTGGACAAGCATTTCATCGCTTACCAAAATATCAGCTCCCCAGTTCCATTCACTTTATTATACGGTCTGATGCAATTACAGCTTACACCAAAAGTTTTAAAAACTATATACTGCAGTAAATTGTTGCTGGTTAAAAGTTGTAGTTTTTAGGGTATTTTATAAAAGAAAGTTGTGTTAAACTAATTTTGGATTGGATGGGATGTACAAGGCGTGAAATTAAAAAACGTGTGATCCGGCTTTAATTACAGGCAATATCCTGATATTGCATTATTCTGCGGGTATCTTTAAAATATAAATGGGCGTATGCCCAATTACATTGTTGAAGAAAAAGAAACAAAGGGGTATTAAATCATCTTTACTTGTAGAAAGGAGAGAAAAAAATGTCAGATCAATGTAAAACTTGTCCTTCAAGCGCAAATTGTACGTCTGATTCGAACCAAAGCGGTTCCGAAACAGACAAGAGTCTCATGGGGTCCCTTAACAATATTCGTAATGTAATTGTTGTTATGAGCGGAAAAGGCGGGGTAGGCAAGTCTTCCGTTACAGGTTTAATAGCTACCAGTTTGGCCAGGCGGGGAAAGAAGGTCGGAGTTCTTGATGCAGATATAACCGGGCCTAGTCAGCCTAAGTCTTTTGGTATTGACAAAGCTGACATAAAGGCAACTGAGTATGGAATAATTCCCCCTAATACCGAACTGGGGATAAAACTGATGTCGATCAATTTTTTCCTTCCTAATGAAGACGACCCGGTTGTTTGGAGAGGGCCTTTGTTGGCTGGAGCGGTAAATCAGTTTTGGGGTGAAGTTGACTGGGGGGATCTGGATTATATGGTGGTTGATTTGCCGCCTGGGACAGGTGATGTTCCCCTTACGGTTATGCAGTCGCTTCCAGTAAATGGGATAATTATTGTTTCTTCCCCACAGGATTTGGCTTTTATGGTGGTTAAAAAAGCTATTAAAATGGCTCAGAAAATGAATATTCCCATTTTAGGGCTTATAGAAAATATGAGTTACGCTGTATGTCCACATTGCGGGGAAAAACTTGAAATTTTTGGAGAAAACCAGGGTGAGAAAGTTGCTCGAGAAACTGAAGTGGAATTTTTAGGCAGTTTGCCGTGGGATATTTCCTTCAATATTCTGGTTGACAAAGGAAATATCGAAGATTACTCTTCTGAAGAGGTAGATAAAATTGTTGATAAAATATTAGAAAAGCTGCCTTAGCGGTATATATTCGTTATAGGGGGAGACAGCGAGCCCTGAATCCCCCTATAATGAGGCTGGATAACAGAAGCTATCCGCTACAAAACTGCAGATTTCTGCAAAGGGGATATTTTTCTATTCGTGATTCCGCTGCCAAAAGCCTAAGTTAAACTAGCGGGTTATAACTTTCAGCAGTAGAGATATCTGTTTGTTTTATATATTTTTTGCAGGAAATAAACTCCTGCTAACAGGTCGAAAATATGCAATAAATATGTTGTATATTTTAAAACAGTAAATTATTATTAAAAATAATCTCAGCTATATTTATTTTTGCTGTAAAGTATTACCTGTCGTGATTGGAGGGGTAATAGTGTATGGTTACCAAGCTTTTTATGGAATTAAAGAATATATTTGCTGACTTAGCTTCTACTTTAATACTGGGCAAATATAAAGATGCGGCTGAC
>JACIYB010000019.1 GCA_014360155.1 Syntrophomonadaceae bacterium | reverse complement strand
GAATTAGAGGAGCAATGATTGACGGACTGCGTTCTATGGATTGGGTGCCGGTCTCCCTGAGGCAGAAGAGCAAAGAGCTGGAGAAAATCTACGCGAAATTGGAAGCGAAATTAGGAAGGGCTGCGGACGATAAAGAAGTAGCTCAAGAATTGGGCATAAGTGTTGAAGAACTGTCGGTACTATTAAAAGAAATCGCAGCGACTACGATAATATCATTAGATGATTTTTTACCCGGCGAAAACGGCGATGACAAGAAAAAAAGAATCATTGATATGCTGGAGGATTGCAATACTATTGATGCTCTGGAATTTATGGAATTGGCTGAGGTGAAAGGGCTGCTGGCAAAAGCGATTTCTCGTCTGCCGGAGAAAGAAAAAACAGTCATTTATCTGTACTATTACGAAGGATTAACTCTAAAAGAGATCGGTGCGGTGTTAAATTTATCTGAGTCCCGTATATCCCAGCTGCATACTAAATCAATATTGAGGCTGCGAGGCAGTTTGAGCAGGAAAAAATCTCTGGTTGTGTGAAAGTGAGGAAGATTCCATGCATGATCGTCAAAGTGTTGACGGGCAGGCCAAAGTAACAATCGATAGCAGGCAGTTAAAGGCTTATCTGGAGGTTACTGCTCCTATTGGCTCAGGTATCCCGTGCAGCTTGGAAAAAGCCAAACAGGCTCTGGCAGAAAAACAGGTTGTTTTTGGTCTGAAGGAAGAAAAAATAAAACAGGCAGTATCAAAGAACAACTGGGGCAAAAGAATACTTGTAGCTGAAGGGAAGCAGGCTAAAGATGGTAAAGACGCCCAGCTCATCTACAGGTTCAAGCTGCCGAAAGAGCGAGCAGGACCCAAAATTGATAACCAAGGTAACATCAATTATCGTGACCTGGGGCTGGTTTATAATGTCAAAGCAGGGCAAATCCTGGTAGAGAAAATACCTCCTGTCGAAGGGGTTTGCGGGATGGATGTCCGGGGGCAGGAAATCGTGCCTAAAAAACCCAGAGACCTGCAGTTGCCTAAAGGCAGGAATACAGTTATTGATGAGCAGGGCAGGTATCTGTATTCTAGCATAGACGGCCATGTGAGCTTAATCGACAATAAAGTTGTTGTTGATGAGGTGTTTGAAGTAAGAGGAGATGTGGATTTTTCTACAGGTGATATCGATTTTGTAGGCAGTGTTAACGTCCAGGGCAATGTTACTTCTGGTTTTAAAGTTAAAGCAGCGGGAGACATTGAAATCAGAGGCTATATAGAGCAGGCTCAGGTGGTAGCGGGCGGCAGTATTATGGTTAAGGGCGGTATTACAGGGGTTACAAAAGGAACTGTTAAAGCAGGAGAAAACATATATGCTCGGTTTGTGGAAAATTCATTTCTGGAAGCAAAAAATGATATAGTTGTTGGAGAGGCGATAATTCAGGCACATGTAAGGGCAGGAGGGAGCGTAAGGGTAAACGGTAAAAAGGCAGCTATAGTGGGGGGCGTAGTCCAAGCCGGGCAGGAAGTGGAATCGAAAGTATTGGGATCTCCGCTTGCTACACAGACTATTGTTGAAGTAGGCGTTAATCCCCTTTACAGGCAGGAGTATCAAAAGTTGAGCAAGGAGCGGACGGAAAAAAAGAGGTTACTTGATAAAATCAACCATGATCTCAAACTTTTTAAAAAAATGAATATACCGCTGGAAAATCTAACTGCCACAAAAAAGGAGCAGCTGCTGAGGGTATTGGAGGATTTTCAGGTGCTCCGCAAAGAGATGGCCGAAATTGAGGAGCGGCTTGTTTTTTTGGAAAATGAGTTTGAAAGGGCACATTCGGCCAAGGTTAAGGTGCTGCAAACTGCGTATCCCGGGGTGCGGGTAAGCATAGGCCAGGCTGTGTATATAGTTAATGATCCTATTAAATATTCCGCCTTTGTACTGGATGAGGGTGAAGTTAGGCTGTCTCCGCTGAGGTGATTTGAAGGGGGTCCTGGAGAATGACTATCAAAAGTGTTGATATGCAGGTCCTGGTTCAAAAAGTGGGTGATGTAGCAAAAATTCAGCAGGTGCAAAGGACGGGAGACGAAAATCGGCACTATGAGTTTAACCAGCAGATAAGTCAGCATATAGAGAAAAATACAAAAACGGTTAACCAGCCATTGCACAGTGAGTTCGAATATATATACGACAAGCAAGAAAAGCAAAAAAGGAGAAAATTCAAAGCCAAAAAAGGAAATGAAAAAAAAACAGAGAATAACAAAAGCAATGCTCCCGAGGAGAATGGAAAAGGGAGCAGGCTTGATATTATAGTGTAAGCTGAAGCCGGCACCGTTTTGCAAATGACAGCAAAAACACACCAAACCTTGAACTGCTCAGTATCTGGAAAATCTATCTGGGGACAGAAGCTCTTGTTGGCATGTTTGCATTTGTTTTTTGAGGCAGGTGAATACAAATAGTTGGTACTGTTGTAATCGCAGTAATATTATTCACAGCTGTTTTCCTGGTTCTGAGCCGGGAAAAGATGTCAATTCGTGACTGCTTTGAACAACTGAAGAAAACTGTGGATGAAGCACGGGCTGTTTCGGAAGAGCTGGAAGGCATAATGGAAAAAAGTGTTGTCGTTTCTGAGCACATTGTAGACAGCATCGACAAGAAGATGGCTGAATTTGAAAACGCTGGCGGCGCGGCAGCTCATAACAGTAAAGCATCTGTTAAAAAGATAAGAATTTACGAATTGGCCCAGGAACTAGGTATAAGCAGCAGCAGCCTGGTTTCTGCCCTAAAGGAATCGGGATATGGCATTTCCAACCACATGAACACCCTAGACGAGGAAACAGCAGCATTCATAAAAAGACAAATGTCAGAAATAAAACGAAACGTGAATGAAGATCATCAAGAGGAGGAGATGGAGAAACTTAAAACAGCTCATCCTTACTTGGCTGTTCGGACTTTACACGCCAGGGGGTATACGGTAAAGCAGATTGCACAGATGTTAGATAGGGGCCAGGGGGAGATTAATTTGATCTTAAATCTCGCAGAAAAAAAGAGACAGATGTATTTATGAAAGTTTATAAGGATTCAGAGGGGGAAACAGATTTCCCCTTTTATTATGGGGCAACTACAAAAATGCTAATTTCGAGGCAAAAATTCGCATTATAATTTGCAAATCTTGATAAATTTGTGTTATATTATCTGATGGTAAATTCGCACGTCGGTCGATCTTTTGAACGGTGCTAGCGAATAGTCTTCAAGAGAGATGAAACGGCGGAGGCTTAAAACTATTGAGGAGGTATATTTTGAATGTCAGTTATTACGATGAAACAGCTTCTAGAAGCGGGAGTTCATTTTGGACACCAGACACGAAGATGGAACCCCAAGATGGCACCTTATATTTTCATGGAAAGGAACGGCATTTACATTATCGATCTGCAGCAAACGGTCAAAAAATTTGACCAGGCTTATGAATTTATTAAGAATATTGTTGCAGAAGGCAAGGAGGTTCTCTTTGTAGGGACCAAAAAACAGGCTCAGCAAACCATAAAAGAAGAGGCCGAAAGGTGCAACATGTTTTATGTTAACCAGCGCTGGCTGGGGGGGACACTTACCAACTACCAGACTATAAAAAACCGTATCCTTCGCCTCAAAGAGCTTGAGAAGATGGAAGAAGAAGGCGTGTTTGAAGTTTTAACCAAAAAAGAAGTAGCTAAGCTTATAAATGAGAGAGAGAGGCTGGAAAGGTTTCTCGGAGGCATAAAGAATATGAACGGGCTTCCTGGAGCTGTTTATGTTGTTGATCCCCGTAAAGAAAAAATCGCTGTTGCTGAAGCCCGTAAACTTAAGATACCGGTAATAGCTATAGTTGATACCAATTGCGATCCCGATGAGATAGATTACATTATTCCTGGTAATGATGACGCTATAAGAGCCGTGAAACTGATTACGTCAAAGATTGCCGATGCGGTATTAGAAGGCAGACAGGGAGAACAGGTAACTGCTTAAAGGCTAGGATTTTGAATATTTTAATTCAGGTTTATTTATAGGAGGTAAATACAGTGGAAGTAACAGCTAAAATGGTCAAAGAACTGCGCGAAAGAACCGGAGCAGGTATGATGGATTGCAAAAAAGCTTTAGAAGCTACGGCTGGGGATATGGAAAAGGCTATAGATGAATTGAGAACCAGGGGGCTTGCTAAAGCGGCGAAAAAAGCCGGGAGGATAGCGAGTGAAGGGCTGGTTGTTTCCTATATTCACATGGGGGGCCGGATTGGTGTTCTTGTGGAAGTAAACTGTGAGACTGATTTTGTCGCTAAAACGAATGAGTTCAAGCAGCTTGCTTACGACATAGCCATGCAGATAGCCGCCTCCAGCCCCAAGTATATAAGACGTGTAGATGTTCCGGAGGAGGCCGCAAAACGTGAAAAAGACATTTTAACAGCACAAGCCCTAGAAGAAGGGAAACCAGAAAAAGTTATTGAAAAGGTCGTTGCAGGTCGTATGGAAAAATTCTTTAAAGAGTCCTGCTTGATGGAACAGGATTTCATTAAGGATATGGACAAGACAATTGAAGAGCTTCTGCAGGAACATATCGCAAGATTGGGCGAAAATATAACTGTTAGGAGATTTGTGCGTTACGAAGTAGGAGAAGGTATAGAAAAAGAGCAGTGCAGTTTTGCTGCCGAGGTAATGTCGCAAAGCCAAAATATATAATATTGAAAAATGATTAGCCTTAACCAGCTATTAATTCGATAATTTAGGAGGTAGTCATTTGCAAAACCCCAAGTATAAGCGAGTGGTCTTGAAACTAAGCGGTGAAGCGTTGGCAGGCAGCAGCGGGTATGGGATTAGTCACGAGATTTTGACCTCTATTGCCAAACAGGTTGTAGAGGTAATTAATAAAAAAGTAGAGGTAGCTATTGTAGTTGGCGGCGGTAACATATGGCGGGGTGTAGCAGGCAGTGCCAAAGGTATGGACCGTACTACAGCAGATTATATGGGGATGCTTGCTACTGTAATAAATGCTCTAGCGCTTCAAGATGCTCTTGAAGCTGAAGGTGCAGGTACTAGGGTACTTACGGCTATAGAAATGAAAGAAATTGCTGAGCCTTACATAAGACGCAGGGCCGTCCGGCACCTGGAGAAAGGGCGAGTTGTTATCTTCGCTGCGGGTACTGGAAACCCTTATTTTTCTACTGATACAGCTGCGGCATTGAGATCTGCAGAAATAGAAGCAGAGGTTATACTGATGGCCAAAAAGGTTGACGGGGTATACGATTCTGATCCCATGAAGAATTCGAAGGCGCGAAAGTTTGACGAGCTTAGTTATATTGAAGTCATTAACAAAGGTTTGGGTGTTATGGATTCTACGGCTGCATCTCTGTGTATGGATAATGGTATCCCTATAATTGTTTTTAATTTAACTGAAAGCGGTAATATACTGAAAGCGGTGATGGGTGAGAAAATAGGCACTTACATAGGGGGGTAGGAAAATGAGTGAAGACGTATTGAAAGATGTAGAGGAAAAGATGAAAAAAACCATCGATTATTTTATGAAAGAACTGGCTACATTGCGTGCCGGGAGGGCTAATCCTGCTATGGTGGACAGGCTCATGGTTAATTATTACGGTGAACCGACTCCTTTAAATCAACTGGCTAACATAACGGTGCCTGAGGCTAGGCTCATAGTCATCCAGCCATGGGATAAGAACAGCATATCTGATATCGAAAAGGCTATTATGAAGTCGGATTTGGGGGTTAATCCCACCAATGACGGGAATGTAGTTCGCATAGCCATTCCTCAGTTAACTGAAGAAAGGAGAAAAGAGCTGGTTAAGGTAGTCAAGAAAAAAGCGGAAGAAGCAAGAGTTGCAGTGAGAAATGTCCGCAGGGACGGAAACGATATGCTCAAGACTTATGAAAAGGAAAAAATGATCACTGAAGACGAGACTAAGAGAGGGCAGGAAGAGATTCAGAAAATTACTGATAAGTATATTAATGAAATCGATAAAATTATGAAGGCTAAGGAAAAAGACATTATGGAAGTATAGCTTTGAGATTATGTTTTGAGTTTTGAGTTCATGAGGTTATAATATTATTTAAAATTACCCCCTCAGCCCGGGGGTTTTATAATTTAGGCGAGAGGGAAGGAGATAGAAATTAAAGGGAAAATAGATTATGCCAAAAATATAAAACCCGACAAATTACCCCAGCATATAGCAATAATAATGGACGGCAATGGAAGGTGGGCCCGTAAGAAATTGATGCCCCGGAGTATGGGGCACAGAGCGGGTATGAAGGCTTTAAAAGAAGTGGTTAAAGCCTGTGTGGAGATCGGCATACCGATATTGACTGTATTCGCTTTCTCTACAGAAAACTGGAAGCGGCCGCTGGAAGAAGTTAATTACCTGATGAGGCTGCTGGTTGAATATCTGCATAAAGAGATTGAAGAGCTTAATAACAATAATATTTGTATTAACATACTGGGTGATTACAGTTCCCTGCCCCAAGAGTGCCGGTTGGGGATAGAAGAAGCACTGGCTGTTACCAGCAGGAACAGCGGACTGGTTTTCAACATAGCTCTGAACTACGGTTCTAGAAAGGAAATTCTAAGAGCAGTAAAGATCATGGCCGGTAAAATAATGAGTGGAGAAATAGAGCAAGAAAATATCTCTGAAGAAACATTCTCCGATTTCCTCTTTACCAAAGGGCTTCCTGACCCTGACCTGTTAATAAGAACTGCTGGAGAGATGCGAATAAGCAACTTCCTTCTCTGGCAGATAGCTTATGCTGAGTTATGGTTTACAGATTGCTTATGGCCTGATTTTTCGCGTGATGAATTCTTCAGAGCAATCTGGGAGTATCAACAGAGAGATAGGCGATTCGGCGGCATAAATGGCGACGGACAGGATGAAGAATATGTTTAAGACCAGGGTATTAAGCGCGGTAATTGGAGCAGCATTTTTGTTAGGTGTCTTATTTGTGGGCGGCATATATGGGATAGCTTTTTTTGTTATACTTGCCGTAACTGCTTTATATGAGTTTTTTAATATGATGAAAAAAAGAGGATTTAATATACCAACGCTTCCGGGTTATTTTTTGCTGTTGCTGCTTCTTTTTGCCCATGTTTATCCCCAGTATTTGCTTCCTGGTATTTTTTCGATTATTATTTACATTGTAATATACTCTGTTCTCAGATATCCCAAGATTTCAATTATCGAAATATCCTTGAGCCTGTTTGGGCCTTCATATATTGGGTTTTTGCTGAATTTTGCACTGAGAATAATGGAGTTTGACCAAGCGTTTCTAGTTATGCTGTTGGTCCTGGTTCTCACCTGGAGCAGTGATATTGGGGGATATTTATTTGGCCGCGTGTGGGGAAAACATAAATTAGTTCCCATACTAAGTCCGGCTAAAACATGGGAAGGTGCTCTAGGTTCCTTAGTCCTGTCTATTACTGCGGCGCTGCTGTTTTTTCAGATAGTAGAGATGAGGAATATTTCTTATGCATATGTTTTATTATTAGGAATAGCAGCAAATATCATGGGCCAATTCGGGGACTTGTTTATGTCGAGCCTCAAACGGTATTCAGGTGTTAAGGACTCGGGGAATATAATACCGGGGCACGGTGGGGTTTTAGACAGGTTCGACAGTTTTCTGCTGGTTGCTCCTGTAGTTTATTACTTTCACCTTTACTTGTTTTAACTTTAATAAAGCGGAGGGGATTTTTTGGATCCTGAACTGCAGAAGTATGTAAAGCTATTAGTAAAATTAACCATGATCGTGCTCTTCCTTGTAGCGATATATCTGTTGTTTACTTACGTTTTCCCCATTGCAGGCAAGGTTCTCTCCTATATTCCGGTTTTGTTCCTTCCTTTTATTATAGCGGTTTTAATGGCAGTGATCAGTGAGCCGGTGGTTAATATTTTTGAAAAAAAACTTTACTTAAATCGGAGTTTATCAGTCGGTATAAGCTTGACTTTGATATTAGCGGGTTTTCTATATATTATTTCCCTGATAATTACCAGAGCCATTTCGGAGATATCCAGACTTTACCCCTTGGTTGTTTCCTACTCTAGTCAAGTGACCAGCACTTTTTTATCAGCTATTACTGATTTCAGGTTGTTTTTTCTTCAGCTCAACCTGCCCCAGGAGGTACAGGCAGCCATACAGGATAACCTGCAGGAAACCACCAAAGTCTTAAGTGGTTTAATGGCCAACAGTGTAGATTTCCTGGTTGGTATTTTGGTCATGCTGCCTGGTATATTTATTTTCCTTATAATTTCTACTGTAGCTACTTTTTTTATAATAAAAGACCGTGCATCGATAAGATCTTTTGTTTTGCACTTTATTCCTGAACAGATACGTTCTGAAACCAGGAGCGTAGTTGGCGAATTATTTAAGGCTTTTATCGGGTTTATCAAGGCCTACAGCATTTTGATTTCCATAACTGCGATTATTACCATGATTTCTTTAAAGATCTTGGGGTTTGATTATATACTAACTATCGGAATTGTGGTGGGCCTGCTTGATATACTGCCGGTGTTGGGCCCGGGAACCCTGTTTATACCCTGGATTATCTGGGAGTTCCTTGTCGGTAAGGCTGGAACAGGGTTTAGCCTGCTGGCAGTGTATATAATAATATCGGCAGTAAGGCAGTTCCTGGAGCCCAAAATAATTGGAGACAATATCGGGTTACATCCTTTAGCTACCCTTATTTCGCTTTATGCTGGTCTTAAATTAGGAGGAGTGCCGGGGATGATTCTAGGCCCAATTACACTGGTTATTCTAATTTCATGTTATAAAGCTGGCCTATTCAAGTGGGTAAACTGGGGGAATGTGGAATAATGCAGAAAATAAATGTGGTGATACTCGGTTCTACGGGATCGATTGGGCAACAGGCACTAGAAGTTATAAATGAACATTCAGAGGTCTTTAGAGTTGTTGGACTAGCTGCTAAAGATGAGGTTCCCGTACTGCTCAGACAAATTGCGCTGTACCATCCCGCAGCAGTGAGCGTTGCTGATGATGCTGCTTACCGTACTCTTATCGGAGAGGTGGGTAACGAGGTTGAGGTTATGTTCGGGGTTGAAGGAATGTGTGAATTGGCTGCAATGCCGGAAGCAGATGTGATTTTAATAGCAGTAAGCGGTGCGGTAGGGGTCTTGCCGACCCTTGCCGCTATAGAAAATGGGAAACAGGTAGCCCTGGCTAACAAAGAAACCCTGGTAGCAGCTGGTGATATCGTTATGAAGAGGGTTAAGGAAAAGGGGGTACTGCTGATCCCGGTTGATAGCGAGCATTCTGCTGTTTTTCAATGTCTAAATGGAGAAGAGGAGCATTTGCATAAAATCTGGCTTACTGCTTCAGGTGGTCCTTTCCGTGAATACAGCATGGAAGAACTGGAAAAGGTGACAGTGGAAATGGCACTGAAACACCCTAATTGGGCTATGGGGCCTAAGATAACTGTTGATTCAGCCACACTAATGAATAAAGGCTTGGAAGTTATCGAAGCTCATCATCTTTTTAACGTTGGTTATGATAGAATCGAGGTTCTTGTGCAAAAAGAAAGTGTTATACATTCCATGGTAGAGCTTGTGGACGGTTCATTTCTTGCCCATCTCGGAATTCCTGACATGAGGATACCGATACAATATGCATTAGCCTACCCGCGGAGGCTGGAATCTTCGGTTCAAAGCCTCGACTTTCCGAGTCTTGGCACCCTTCATTTTTGCGGCCCAGATAAAGAAAAATTTCCTGCTCTAGATCTCGCTTATCATGCTGGCCGTGCTGGCGGGACGATGCCGGCAGTTCTTAATGCTGCTAATGAAGTGGCTGTTAGCAGTTTTCTGGACAGGAAAATAAATTTCATTTCTATACCTAAAGTGGTGGAAAAGGTGATGTTAAAGCATGAGAATATGAGAAATCCGAGTTTGGAAGATATTTTGGGGGCAGATGCTTGGGCGAGGGAAATGGCTGAATATTTTGTGAGAACAATGTCTGGAATGTAGGAGCGGTGAGAGATAAAATACGGTATAAAATGGAGACTGAACAGCATTGATGCGTCTTGCGTATTATATCGTATTTTTAATGTTATGAGGAGGCTTATAAGTGACAGTTGTAATTGCTCTAACAGTACTGGCTTTCATTATTCTGGTCCATGAATTGGGCCATTTTATAGCGGCGCGGAGAATCGGCATCCCTGTTTACGAATTCAGTTTAGGCTTTGGGTACAAGCTTTTTTCTTTAAAGAGAAAAGGTGTGGAATATTCTTTGAGGCTTATTCCCTTGGGAGGTTATGTCCGGATGGCGGGAGAGGAACCGGGAGATCTTGATGATCCTAATGGATACAGCCAACGCACACCGCTGGAAAAAATCCGGGTAGCTTTTGCGGGGCCGTTTATGAATTTTATTTTGGCTTTGCTAATCTTCGTCTATACTTATGCTTTTATTGGAATACCTCAGGCTCCTGACGAACCCGTCATAGGCCAGGTTGTTTCTGACAAACCTGCAGATAGGGCGGGTCTAAAGGTTAATGACCAAATACTAGAGGTGAACGGCAGGAAGGTTAACACCTGGGATGAGTTTACTGCTCTGTTGTCCAATTATAAAGCCGGGGATAATCTCCAATTAAAGGTTTTGCGCGATAATAAAGTATTATACTTTAATGTTGTTCCTGAGGAAGATTCTTCAGGTAATCCTGTCATAGGAGTTGTAGGGGAGATAAAATTCGTCAAGCAGTCAATAATCAAATCGATTAAATATGGGATTCAGCAGACTTATCAATTAACTGTTTTGCTCCTATCGGGTTTGTGGTTATTGATAAGCGGGGGAGCTTCAGCAAGTGATATAGCCGGACCTGTAGGTATAACAAAGCTTGTAGGAGAGGCTGCCCAGGTAGGTACTGTATTTTTGCTGGGATTTACTGCTTTTTTGAGCATAAACCTGGGGATCATTAATCTGCTTCCTATTCCCGCACTCGATGGCAGCAGAATAGTTTTTGCCCTCGTAGAAATTATACGCCGGAGGCCGCTGGAACCTGAGAAAGAAGGTTTTATTCATTGGTTAGGTTTTCTGTTTTTAATATTTCTAATAATAATTGTTACGTTTAATGATATTATGAAGTTGATAAAAGGATGATAATACCATGCGGAGAAAATCAAAAATTATAAAGGTCGGAAATGTTCCTGTTGGGGGGAACAACCCGATAGTTGTGCAATCAATGACCACAACGGATACCCGTAATATTGATGCTACCGCTGAACAGATAAAAAAGCTTGAAAAGGCAGGCTGTGAACTAGTAAGGGTAGCGGTACCGGACGAAGAGGCGGCCGGGGCAATATCTCGTATTAAAAAACGGGTTAGTATACCTATTATTGCCGATGTTCATTTTGATTATCGCTTGGCCGTTAAAAGTGTAGAGGCTGGAGCCGATGGGCTTCGCATTAATCCAGGTAATATTGGCGGTAAGGAGAAGGTTCGGCGGGTAGTAGATGTGTGTCGGGAGAGGAAAATTCCGATAAGAATCGGAGTAAATGCTGGGTCTCTGGATAAAAAAATATTAAAAAAGTACGGCGGGGTATGTGCGCAGGCCATGGTCGAAAGTGCGCTGGAAAATATCAAAATTCTAGAAGATATGAATTTTGAGGAAGTAAAAGTTTCTCTCAAATCTTCCTCAGTTATGCTTACCGTTGACGCTTATCGCATGATAGCCCAGGAAGTTGAATATCCTCTGCATATAGGGATTACGGAGGCCGGCACTAAAGACAGGGCTCTGATAAAATCCGCGCTGGGGATTGGAATATTGCTGAATGAAGGGATTGGGGACACTGTAAGGGTCTCTCTGACATCAGATCCTGTAAATGAAGTGTGGGCAGCGTATGAGATATTGCGCAACTTAGGGCTGCGCAAGCGAGGTGTTGAACTGATTTCCTGTCCCACCTGTGGACGCTGTGAGATAGACTTGATTAAATTGGCTGAAGAAGTGGAGAGGCAGGTGCGTTTTTTAGATAAGCCTTTGAGAATAGCCGTAATGGGATGTGTGGTAAACGGACCAGGAGAAGCCAAAGAAGCTGATATCGGTATTGCAGGGGGCAAGGGCTTTGGGCTGTTATTCAAAAATGGTAAAATAATCGGGAAAATTCCCGAAAAGGATATAGTATACGAGCTTTTGAAAGAGATAGAAAAGTGTTAACATATAAATTACTAAATTAAGTTATAAGGTGGGTGGGAGTTTGAGGGCAAGCGAATTGTTTTGTCCAACTTTACGTGAAGTGCCGAGTGAAGCAGAGGTTGTGAGTCATCAACTGCTGGTGCGCGCCGGATTCATAAGAAAAACAACTGCAGGAGTTTATACATATCTTCCTTTGGGGTTTAGAGTGATAAAAAAGATAGAAGAGATTGTGCGCGAGGAAATGAATAGAGCGGGGGCACAGGAACTCTTGATGCCTATCATACAGCCGGCGGAACTGTGGCAGAAATCAGGCAGGTGGGATATATACGGGGATGAAATGTTCCGGCTTACTGACCGGCATGACCGTTATTTTGCTCTGGGACCGACTCATGAGGAGATTATCACCGCCATAGTAGATGGAGATGTTCATTCTTACCGTGATTTGCCGCTGCTCCTTTACCAAATTCAAAACAAATACAGAGATGAAATCAGGCCGCGTTTTGGTTTAATGCGGGGACGAGAATTTATTATGAAAGACCTATACTCATTCGATACAGATGAAGAAGGTTTGGAAATATCTTATAAAAAAATGTATGAAGCTTACACGCGCATTTATGATAGGCTTAACCTAAAATATAGAGTTGTAGAAGCTGACCCAGGAGCTATTGGCGGGAATGAAAGCCACGAATTTATGGTACTGGCCAATAACGGTGAATCGCAGATAGTTTATTGCGATAACTGTGATTATTCTGCTAATGTTGAAAAAGCGCCTTGTATGGCAGAGGAAATGCAAGAAACAGATGAAGAAATACATGATCTTGAGAAAATACACACCCCAGGGCAAAAGACCATACAGGACATAGCGGAGCGCTTTGCGATTCCTCGGAGAAGACAGGTGAAAACCCTAATTTATTGGGCGGATGGGGAGCTTGTAGCGGTGTGTCTGCGTGGGGACCGAGAACTAAACGAGATAAAACTCAAAAACATATTAAAATGCAACCAGCTTTTTATGGCTGATGAGCAGTTAGTCAAGCAAAGCTGTGGGGCAGGGGTTGGTTCTCTGGGACCGGTAGGAATGGACCTGAAAGTTTATGTTGATTTAGAAGTGCCGGCGATGAAAAACTTTACCTGTGGAGCTAATGAAGATGATTACCATTTCATGAACGTTAACATGGGGCGTGATTTTGTGCCTGAAGGGGTAGTTGACATACGCAATGCAGTTGAAGGTGACCAATGTCCCGTCTGCAGGCAGGGCTGTTTAAAAACGGCTAGAGGTATTGAAGTCGGCCATATTTTTAAATTGGGGACCAAATATTCCCAGGCTATGGGAGCCACTTTCCTTGACAAAAATGGGCAGGAAAAACCTATGGTAATGGGATGTTATGGAATAGGCATATCGCGCACCATGGCAGCTGCTGTTGAACAAAACAACGATGAAAATGGTATTATATGGCCGCTTTCTATTGCTCCTTACCAAGTGATTATCATACCTGTAAACAACAGGAAAACCGAGCAGATGGATACCGCTGAATTTATTTACAAGGAGCTGCGGAAACGGGGAATTGAAACGATTATTGATGACCGAGACGAACGAGCGGGAGTAAAATTCAAAGATGCTGACCTTATCGGGATACCGATAAAGATAACTGTTGGGCCTAAATCCCTGCAAGCGAACCAGGTTGAAGTAAAGAAAAGATGGGAAGATAAGGTAGAAATGCTGGATATCAGTACAATAACAGAAAAAGTAATCGACATAATTAATTCCTAAAGAAAACTATGGTGGATGTGAATTAAACATGCTTACCTCTGAAATAATTTTCAGGCTCGTTCTGGCTGCAGTTCTAGGCGGCTTGATTGGATTGGAGAGAGAAAGCTTAAATCGTCCGGCCGGCTTGAGGACTTATACCTTGGTGTGTTTAGGGTCTGCTCTGGCTATGGTTGTGTCTCTTGATATGTACTTCCAGTACTACCAAACTGTAAATGCTGATCCTGGCCGTATAGCGGCTCAGGTTGTCAGTGGTATTGGTTTTCTCGGAGCTGGAACTATTTTGAGAGAAGGCGCGACAGTCAGAGGGTTAACTACTGCTGCAGGGCTGTGGGTTGTAGCGTGTATTGGTCTGGCTGTTGGAGCTGGATTATATGTTCCTGCTGTAGTAACCACTGTTTTGATCCTGTTTGTTCTAATTTACTTTATTAAATTTGAAGCAATATTTACGGGTATGCGCGAATATAAAGGCGTGATAATGGTAGTAGAAGATCGCCCCGGCCAGGTTGGACTGATTGGTTCCACGCTGGGTGACTTGGGGGTTTTGATAAAAAATATACAATTAACCAGGCTGGAAAGTGGTAAAAACGACTTGGAAGTTGAATTGCTGTTGCAACTGCCTCCTAATGTGTCCATTGAAAATGTAGTGGAAGAACTTTCTAATATTCAAGGATTGCGTAATATAGACAGGTTAAACTGAGTAAAAAAAAGGAATGAAAGGGTAAAACACAATGGGGAAGGATTTTGGCAGCATTCTCATTAAGATAGCTGGATCTGAGCTGGCTGCTGCCTGGAAAGGGACTCGGCTGGATAAAGTAGAGATATATGCAGACCAAAAAATCTGGAAACTACATGTATCAGTAGAAGATCCTTTTATTATAGTAGAAACTTTGCGCGTAACAACTGAACGCTTGCGAAGTTTTTTTCCATTTCTGGATGACCTGGAGATTATTCCAAACGTTAAAAATTCTAGGGAAAATATAGATAAAATTTTAAAACTGCACCAAGATGATCTGTTTTCTTCTCTGCTTAACTGTTCGGATATCGGCAGTTCGGTGAGATTACAGGTTGAAGAGGGGAGGGTTGATCTACTTTCTGAAGACTATACTTCATATGAATATATAATTGCCAATGGAATATGTACCAAACTGTCCGACTGGTTTTGGCAGAAATTTTCTCTCCGTGTTCTGGTAAGGGCTTTATGCGAAAAGAGCGCCAGTGTCGAAGTGATGGACCATGCTTTTGTTGTCCGGAGTAAAATTGGAGTCCTTGAAGGGGGAAATAGCGATGAAAAGCGGTCTGCACGGCTTTTCAAAAGAAAAGGGAGAACGAGTGATAACAGGCGGTTAAAAAATGCGGAACCGATGAAAATAGCTCAGCTTGAAGAGGGCTTGAAAGCTGCGGTGACAGAGGGAGAGATATGGAATAAAGAAATTTCTGCCCTGAAAGATGGGCGTTTCGTTGTTACATACTTTATGACCGACTATAATGACACTGTTATTATAAAATCATTTTTAGACAGAATTGAAGAAGATACCATAAAAATCGGGGATTGGGTCAGAGTTAGCGGAAAAGTACGCTACGATAGTTTTGTCAAAGAAATTATTTTACTTATGGAGTCCTGTATTCATTTAAAGAAACCAACAAGGGAGGATATATGCGACGACAAAAGGATTGAACTGCATGCCCATACCAAAATGAGTGCGATGGACGGGCTTACAGAAGTCGAGGATCTCGTAGAGAGGGCTGCAAAGTGGAAGCATCCGGCGATAGCTATCACTGATCACGGCTGCGTCCAAGCCTTCCCTGATGCCTATCGGGCTGCGCAAAAACATAAAATCAAAGTTATTTATGGAGTAGAGGCCTACCTGGTTGAAGAAGAGAAAAAGGATCGCCCTTACCACGTAATACTTTTAGCCTGCAACCAAACCGGTTTAAAAAATCTATACCGTCTGGTTACCGTTTCTTACATCGATTATTTTTATCGCCAACCTAAAATACCAAGGAAAGTGTTGCAGAAATACCGTGAAGGCCTTCTTGTAGGGAGTGCCTGTGAAGCAGGGGAACTGTACAGCGCTTATTTGCAGGGGAGGGACGAAAAAAAAATAGAGGAAATCGCATCATTTTATGATTACCTGGAGATACAGCCGCTAGATAATAATAAATTTCTCATCAGGGATGGCAGGGTGGAAAGTGAAGATGCTCTGAAGAGAATTAATAAGTCTATTGTAGGCATCGGAAAAAAACTGAACAAACCGGTAGTAGCAACTGGTGATGTTCATTTTCTGGAACCCCACCACGAGATCTTTAGAAGGATCATTCAGGCTGGGCAAGGTTACGAGGATGCGGAATCCCAAGCTCCTCTTTACTTCAGGACTACTGATGAGATGCTGCAAGATTTTGCCTACCTGGGAGAAAAAGATGCGAGGGCTGTTGTTATTGATAATCCTGCTTTGATTAACGGGATGATAGAGGATTTAAAACCCGTTCCCGAGGGTTTTTATCCTCCCGAGATCGAAGGAGCAGATGAAGAGGTAATAAATCTGGCCTGGGAAAAAGCGCATTCTCTCTATGGAGAAGACCTGCCCATGATAGTAGAGGAAAGGATTAAGCGAGAGCTTGATTCTATTACCAAGCACGGTTTTAGTGTACTTTATCTTATCGCCCACAGGCTGGTAAGAAGGTCGAATGAAGATGGCTATCTGGTCGGTTCGCGGGGTTCAGTAGGTTCTTCCCTGGTTGCTTATCTTATAGGCATAACAGAAGTAAACCCTTTGCAGCCGCATTATCTGTGCCCCCGGTGTTCATACAGCAAATTTATTGCCGACGGCTCAGCGGCTTGCGGTGTCGACCTGGAAGACGAAGTCTGCCCGGTTTGTGGGCACATTATGCGTAAGGACGGATTTGATATACCATTTGAGACCTTTCTTGGTTTTGAGGGTGATAAAGTACCTGATATTGATCTCAACTTTTCAGGGGTTTATCAGAGCTGTGCTCATCAATACGTTGAAAAACTGTTTGGCAGTGAAAATGTTTTCCGCGCGGGGACTATATCAACTATTGCCGAAAAGACAGCCTATGGATTTGTGAAAAATTACATGGAGAGTATGCAGATTGATATAAAAAATTCTGAGATAAACAGGTTGGTAAAGGGAATAACGGGTGTGCGGAGGACGACCGGACAGCACCCCGGGGGCTTGATTGTTGTTCCTCGGGATAGAGATATACTGGAGTTTACTCCTCTCCAGTATCCTGCGGATAACAAGGAGGCAGGAGTTATTACCACCCACTTTGATTATCATGCTGTCGGTGATCAGTTGATAAAACTGGACATACTGGGACACGATGACCCTACAGTTATAAAGGAACTAGAAGACCTTACAGGGGTTAAAGCTTCCAGTATAAACCTAAGCGACAAGGAAGTTATGAAAATATTTTCTTCCGTAGAGCCCTTGGGAGTTACTCCTGAGGAGATCGGTTCAAGCATTGGCACTTATGGTATACCTGAGTTCGGTACCCGCTTTGTGCGGCGCATGCTTGAGGTTACCAAACCGACTACTTTTTCTGAACTCGTTAAGATAAGCGGCTTATCTCACGGTACTGATGTATGGCTTAATAATGCGCAGACTTTGATTGAAAACAACGTAGCCAAATTAAACGAAGTTATTTGTACACGTGACGATATAATGACCTATTTAATTCAACAAGGCGTAAATAAAAAACAGGCTTTCAAGATAATGGAAAACGTGCGCAGAGGTCGGGGGCTGAACAAGGAGGAAGTATCCTTACTGCAAGAAAGCGGGGTTCCTTCATGGTATATTGAATCCTGCCAAAAAATTAAATACATGTTTCCTAAGGCCCATGCAGTGGCTTATGTAACTATGGCATTCCGTATTGCTTATTTTAAAGTCCACTATCCACTGCAGTTTTATGCCAGTTTTTTCAGTATACGAGCAGAAGATTTTGATGCTGGAACAATACTGGCAGGCAGTGATTCTATTCGCGAAATGATTCGGGAAATAGAGAAAATGGGGGCAGGGGCTCCTCAGAAAAAAAGAAAGCTGCTGCCCATTTTGGAAGTGGCGTTAGAAGCTTATGCCCGTGGGGTTAAATTTTTCCCTGTTGACATATACAGGTCTGATGCGGAAAAATTTTTAGTTTTGGAAGATGGACTTTTGTTGCCTTTTTCCGCTTTACCCAATGTTGGGATAACAGCTGCCCGGGAAATAGTTGCCGCTAGAGCTGAAGGGGATTTTGTTTCCGTAGAAGATTTTCAGTTCAGAGCGCGTGTAAACAAGGCAGCTGTGGATGTTTTGAGAGAAAATAATTGTTTCCGCGGTTTGCCGGAAGCAAACCAAATTAGTCTTTTCGGGTTATAATTCATATGATTGGAGTTTTTATTCAATTAAAGGATCGAAATTTTTTAGAGAAAATTAAGTTTTAATTGCTTGAATAAATATATATAAGTGTGCTATACTTCTAACAAGTGTACTAATATCTTTGTGCCACAAGTGGGTTTGTACCCACTTTTTCTATTGTAGTATAGCAGGGTTGCCGTTGGCGTATTTTTAGGGAGGTAGTGGAAGTGAAGCCGGTTATACATCAGGTTGAAAAACTAGTTGCAGGAAGGTTGGACAGTCTTGGTATAGAACTGGTTGATATCGAATATCGCAATGAAAATAGAGGGAAAGTGCTGAGAATATTTGTGGACGCGGATTCGGGAGTAGATTTACAGCTCTGCTCGAAAGTTACTCATTTGATAAAAGATGTTATAGATGATAACGATATTTCCTATGACCATTTAGAGGTTTCTTCTCCTGGCTTAGACAGGGTACTGAAAAAGGATAAAGATTTTGATCGCTTTTCCGGACAAAAAGTTAAAATTAAGACATCTAAGTCATTTGACGGACCTCATACAATTGTAGGGATTCTCAAAGGTTACGAAGACGGGTATATCAAAGTAGAAACGGAAAATGAAGAAATGGCAGTACCTCGTGCGATGGCAACAATAGTAAGGTTACATCCGGATTTATAAGGAGGAAGCGTAATGTCTTATGACTTGATTCAGGCATTGAGCGATATAGAAAAGGAGCGTGGAATTCCCAAATCAGTGCTTGTGGAAGCGATTAAATCAGCTCTAAATACCGCTTATAAGAAAAACTTCGGTACCGCCCAAAATGTAAGCGTGGAATTCAATGAGGAGACGGGAGAGGTAAAGGTATTTGCCAAGAAAAAGGTTATTGATAAAGTAAATGATCCTCGCCTGGAAATATCATGTGGAGAGGCAAGGGAGATTTATCCTGATTGCCAAAAAGAAGATATTATTTGCGTTGAGGTAACTCCTTCTAATTTTGGGCGTATTGCAGCTCAGACGGCAAAGCAAGTGGTGATTCAAAAACTCAGAGAAGCGGAGAGAAGTTTAATATATGAAGAATACCTGGAACGGGAAGGCGAGATTATCACAGGAACCGTCCAGAGGATAGAGGGCAAGACTGTTTTTATCAATCTTGGAAGAACTGAGGGAATAATGCTGCCTTCAGATCAAATAGCCGATGAAAGATATGAGCTTGGCCAAAGGATAAAAGCTTATATTTATGAAGTTAAAAATACCCCTAAGGGGCCTAATATTTTTGTTTCTAGATCGCATCCTTATTTTTTGAGGCGCTTGTTTGAATTAGAAGTTCCAGAAATTTATGATGGTATAGTAGAGATAAAATCCATAGCTCGAGAGGCGGGTTCTCGTTCCAAGATATCGGTTTACTCTTTAGATGATAGAATCGATCCTGTGGGAGCATGTGTGGGGCCCCGGGGGTTGAGGGTGCAGAACATTGTTTCTGAACTAGGCGGAGAAAAAATCGATATTATTAAATACGATAAAGATCCCAGAAAATTCATTGCCAATGCCTTGAGTCCTTCGAAGGTACTTGCTGTTCATATCTATGAGGAAGATAAGGTGGCAAGAGTAATTGTGCCGGATTACCAACTTTCACTCGCTATTGGCAAAGAAGGGCAAAATGCTCGCCTAGCGGCAAAGCTTGTTGGCTGGAAAGTAGACATTAAAAGTGAAAGCCAGTTTACAGAAGAGAGCGAAGAGTTTTTGGGTGAGGACAGACTGGATGTGGCGGGTGAAACGGAAATTGCAGAGGAAAACGGTGAATTCACAGAGGGAGAAGCAGATGCTGCCGAGGAGATGAATTAAGTGGTTAGAAAAAGGAAAATTCCCCAGCGAATGTGTGTCGGCTGTAAAGAAATGAAAGCCAAAAAAGAGTTGATCCGAATAGTCAGAACACCGGAGGGTAGTATTGCAGTGGACAGTACCGGCAAGAAATCAGGCAGAGGTGCTTATATATGCCCTGAGTTAGAGTGTTTTCACCAAGCAGTGAAATCGAAAAGGCTGGAAAAAGCACTCCAGCAAAAAATTCCTGAAGAAGTATTAACTGCAGTAAAAAATTATATCCATGACCTGAATAACAGGCAACAAGGTGTGTGATAATTTGGAAAAGATATACAGCATGATAGGGATTGCCAAGAAAGCTGGCAAAACTTCTACGGGCACATTAGGTGCGAAAACGAGTTTAGTAAGAGGCAGGGCCTGCTTATTGATAATGAGTGGCGATATAGCAGAAAAAACTAAAGAGTCCCTAATTTCAAGCTGTAAAAAGCGAAGGATTCCTTGGCTTGTGTTAGGAGGAGACAGGTACAACCTCGGCGTCTGCGTAGGAAAGGCTTACAGGGTCGCTGTAACTGTTAACGACCGTAATATAGCTCAGGCTATTATCGATTGTATTAGATCGATGGGAGAAGAGGTAGAAAGCACGGGGGTGGTTGAATGGCCAAAATAAGAGTACATGAACTGGCAAAAGAATTGGAAATGCCCAGTAAAGAAATGGTTAAGATATTGCTGGAGCTGGGTTTAAATGTAAAAAATCACATGAGTACCCTGGAGGAGTCTCAGGTCAGTTGGGTAAAGAAACAAGTGCAGTCGGAGAAAGAGCAAACAGCAAAGACTCCGGCTCCAGGAGAAGCTGACAAAAAAAGAGCTGGGCAGCGGCTGCAAACCACGCTCCAGAAAAGAAATCTCGAGAATACACACCAGATTTCTCCCAGGGATGACAGGAAGAGAAAGGCGGTTAAATCCAGTGAAACAGATAAGAGCAATAAAACGGTTGAACATCTGGGAAAGCCTGGGCAGGGCAAAAAAGCTCCAATAGCTAGCCAGAGAGAGGATTTTTATGAAGGAGGAGATAGGCCGGTACGCGCTGAAAGAGGTAAGACTAAGAACAAGAAGGTTAATAAAGCAGTAGATGGTCAGAAACCTCTTGTCAAAAAAGATTACGGTCGTCCCCAGAAGAAAAGTAAACACAAGCGCAAAAAAGAAGAAAGCTTACCGCGAGCTCCTGAAGTTATTGCTATTGACGGTTCTATAACGGTAAGGGACCTGGCAGAAAGGCTATATAGAAACCCGGCAGAAATATTAAAAAACTTGATGGAACTGGGTACCATGGCATCGATAAATCAAACTGTAGATTTTGAGACGGCGGAAATTATAGCGAGCTTATATGATGTCAGAGTTGAACGGCTTATTTCGGAAGAAGAAAAAATGCTTGTCGAAATAATTGATGATGAGGAAAGTCTCAGACCTCGTCCGCCTGTCGTCACAGTGATGGGGCATGTCGATCATGGAAAGACTTCTTTGCTTGACAAAATACGCAAATCAAATGTGGCTTCTGGTGAAGCAGGTGGAATTACCCAGCATATCGGAGCTTACCAGGTTGATGTAAATGGCAATAAAATTACATTTATTGATACCCCTGGGCATGAAGCGTTTACTGCGATGAGGGCTAGGGGGGCTAACCTTACAGATATTGTAATACTTGTGGTTGCTGCGGATGATGGGGTAATGCCCCAGACAATAGAGGCTATAAATCATATTAAGGCTGCTGACGTACCGTTTTTGGTGGCCATAAATAAAATAGACAAGCCTGATGCCAATCCTGAGAGGGTAATGCGGCAGCTTACAGAATACAACATAGTTTCAGAAGAATGGGGCGGGGACACGATTTTTGTGCCTGTTTCAGCCAAAACGGGGGAAGGAATCGATAACCTGTTGGAAATGGTATTACTGGTAGCAGAGATGAATGAGATAAGCGCCAATCCCGACAGGCCTGCCGAAGGAGTAGTAATCGAAGGAAAACTCGACAAAGGCAGGGGTGCTGTTGCCACCGTGCTTGTACAGAAGGGTACCCTTAAGATTGGAGATTTTTTGATTTGTGGCGTTAATTGGTGTAAAGTCCGTGCTATGATAGACCATAGAGGCAGGAGAGTCGAAGAGGCTTATCCGTCTATGCCGGTTGAAATTATGGGCTGGGCCGATGTCCCGGAAGCTGGGGGCAAAGTCCAGGTTTGTGATGAAAAAGTGGCCAAGGAAATAACCAGTATTAGATTAAACGAGAAAAAAGCAGAAGAACAAAAGAAACAAAACAGCAGGATATCCTTAGACGATTTCTTCAAACAGATGCAGGATGCAGGAGTGAAGGAGCTTAATCTTATAATTAAAGGTGATGTCCAGGGATCCGTGGAAGCGCTTGCCCAATCTCTGCTCAATCTTTCCACTGGTGAAGTGAAAGTAAACGTAATTCACTCGGGAGTCGGGGCCATTTCTGAAACTGATGTAATGTTGGCTTCAGCTTCCAATGCCATAATAATAGGGTTTAATGTGCGGCCTGATAGCAAAGCCAGAAAAGAGGCAGAAAGGGAGAATATTGATGTTCGTCTCTACCGGGTAATATATGAAGCTATAGACGACGTTAAAAAAGCGATGGCTGGCTTACTTGAGCCTGAGTACAGGGAGAAATACCTGGGGCGGGCAGAAGTCAGAGCTATATTTAAAGTTCCAAATGTCGGGACTGTTGCCGGCTCGTATGTTATTGACGGGAAAATACAGAGAAATGCCAGTATCCGTGTGTTGCGCGATGGAGTGATTATTTATGAGGGGCAGATCATGTCCTTGAAACGGTTTAAAGACGACGTCAGGGAAGTAATGGAAAACTATGAATGTGGAATAGCTATCAGGGATTTTAATGATATTAAAGAAGGGGATATAATTGAATCCTACTATATAGAGGAAGTTCCTCGAGAGCTTTAGCCAGTATTGCCGGCCAGAGACGGGAAAAACAACAGGTTGTGTAAATTTTGAAAGTTGCAGGTGGTAAACGATGGGTAAACGCAGAAAGGAAAGAATGTCGGAAGAAATAAAACGCATTATATCCTGGATCATCCACGAAGAGATAAAGGATCCCCGCATTGATTTTTCAACGGTGTCTATTACGAGAGTTGATGTAGCCAATGACCTGAGCCATGCACGAGTTAATATAAGCATTCTCGGGGACGGTTCTAAACAGGAAGAGACGATGAAAGCCTTGAAAAACGCTAAAGGATATATTAGAACAGAGGTAGCTAAGGGTATAGCACTCAAACATGCTCCTGAACTCGAATTTCGGCTTGATAAATCGATTGAGCATGGTATTAGACTATCTTCCCTTC
>JACIYB010000189.1 GCA_014360155.1 Syntrophomonadaceae bacterium | reverse complement strand
ACCCTTCTCTCTCTTGTACCGCAAAGCCGGGTCCAAACCTTCTACTGTATCATGGTCAGTAATAGCTATGCCTATAAGCCCAATTTCAGATGCCTTATCCATTACCTGTCGAGGAGTTAAAATACCGTCTGATGCTGTAGTATGAACATGTAGATCATATAACACTGACATCCCTCATTCCCAAATTATGCCCCTAAATTTCACCTCGAGAAGACAGAATCCTCTGATCTATCTTAAAACCGCTTCCATGACCCTAAAAGCATTACCTCCCAGAACCATTTCAATCTCCTGCCGGCTGAATCCTTTCCTCTCCAGAAGTTCCTCCCAAACAAGGTAATCTTCTACCCCTTTCATTATTGTGCTTTCCGCCCCGTCAAAATCCGAACCCAAGGCAACGTGTTCTATTCCTATTAAGTCAGCAATATATGCAATGTGCCTTACGATATCATCTAAAGTCCCCTCATTTTCACTGATAAAATATGATACCTGGTTTACCCCTATTACCCCGCCGTGGGCAGCTAAAGCACGGAGCTGAGTATCATCCAGATTTCTCCTGTGGTCGCATACAGTCCTGGCATTGGAGTGACTTGCTATTACAGGCTTGTCATAATGTTCCAGGGCTTCAAAAAATGCTTTCCTAGATATATGGGAAAGATCTAGCATTATTTTCATACGGCTCATCTCCTGCAATATTTCTCTGCCTTTCAGACTCAAACCCCCAGCTTCATCACCCTCACCTACTCCGTCAGCAAATTGGTTTCGGGCATTCCAGGTCAGACCCAGACTGCGCAGGCCGAGCAGATGCAACAGCCTTAGTATCTCCATATCAGTTCCCAAGGCTTCCGCCCCTTCAAGGTGCAATACACAGCCTATCTTTTTTTTATTTTCACTTTTCTCAATATCGCTGTATTTTTTCAAGAGATACAGGTAATCAGAATTCAGTTCAAATTCTTGGTAAAATCTATCGAGTTGCTTTAGTATTTGTCTTAAGGCAGTGTTCCAATCAGAAGGCATAGCAAATAATGAAAAAAATTGGACAGCCATGTTTGATTTAACAGCCCTCTTTATGTCAAAGTGCCCGGTATTCTCCCACAGAGACTCACCGGTATTACAAAGGCGCGATATTGTGTCACAGTGCAGATCAACTATATTCACGATAATCCTCCTCCATAATAAAAAAACCTGCCGTTCAAGCAGGTTCTATTAACGGTATCCCCAAAACTGGCCTATTTAAAATCAGAAGTTCTACCTGGGTTCAATTATCAACTTGATAGCAGTTCTTTCTTCTCCATCAATCATTATATCAGTAAAAGCAGGTATACATATAAGATCCATACCACTGGGAGCAACAAAACCCCTGGCAATAGCTATTGCTTTTATAGCCTGGTTAATAGCACCAGCACCAATAGCCTGTATTTCCGCAGCTCCTTTTTCTCTCAAGACGCCTGCAAGTGCTCCTGCAACCGAATTTGGACTGGATTTAGCTGAAACTTTTAATACTTCCATTAAGTACCCCCCTTAAGTTATAAAAATAGATAGGCCACTTCCTAACCATTTATATTCTAAGTTTTTAAACCAATTCCTGCTTTTTGTCAAAATGTTTTGGATAAATTTTCAATCCTTCAAAAAATGCGAAACTCTCTTTATAGACACAACTTTATCCGTACTGTCGTCAATTTCCAGAACCACGCCTTGAAACTGAGCCGGACCTTTTGCCACTTCAAATCTGGTCGGTCTTTGGGTTAAAAACCGTTCAATAACGTATTCCTTTTTCATGCCGAGTATCGAATCATTAGGACCTGTCATTCCCAGGTCAGTTATATAAGCAGTTCCAGCCGGCAATATTGTCTCATCAGCAGTTTGAACATGAGTATGAGTACCCAGTACTGCAGTCACTTTACCATCAAAATAGTAAGCAAAAGCAAGTTTTTCCGAAGTAGCTTCAGCATGAAAATCTATTATAATACAATCGGAATTTTTTCGCAACTCGGGGAGGATTTTATCCACTGCCTGAAAAGGACAATCCAACGAAGGCAAGAATACTCTGCCCAATGCGTTAATAACAGCAATTTTTTTATTAAAAGAAGCCGTATATATATGAAAACCTTGTCCGGGACAATACCCAGG
>JACIYB010000188.1 GCA_014360155.1 Syntrophomonadaceae bacterium | reverse complement strand
ATTGAATCGAAGTAAGAGGGCCATTACCTTTGTCAACGTTTGTCATAATTGAGGTGATATTATGTCGCAGATAAAATTATACCTGAAATTCATGTTGGTTTCCGGGTTGATCTTTGGAATATTCTTTGGCATCGGCGCGGGGCTGACTTCTTATATGCACGGTGTACTTGCAAGTTCTGGGGAAGAGACGCAGGATGATGCTTCTGATCTAAAAAACGGAGGCAGGACTAATATTCTCGTATTAGGCGTTGATGCCAGGCCAGGTGATGAGAATTCGCGTTCAGATACCATGATGCTGATCTCGATAGACCCGAAACTGGATAAAGCGGCGGTAGTCTCCATTCCCCGCGACACGAAAGTAGAGATAAAAAACAGCACTTTGGACAAAATATGTGCGGCCAATTTCGTTGGAGGTCCGGAATATGCCGTGGAAGTCGTGGAAGACCTGATGGGAATTGCTGTAGACCACTATATAGAAGTAGACTTTAACGGTTTCAAAAAAATTATAGATACCCTGGGGGGAGTGACCATTGACGTTCCCCAGAGGATGTATAAGCCTTCGGAAAACATAAACCTCTACCCCGGCAAACAGAGGCTGAACGGGGAGCAGGCCCTAGCCTTTGTACGGTACCGCGATTATGCTTATGGAGACATCCAGAGGACTGCCCAGCAGCAGGAATTCATAAGGGCCCTGGCAGATGAGGTCCTGCAGGCCAAGACGATAACCAAACTGCCCAAGCTGGTTAAACAGGTAAGCGAATATGTGGACACTGATTTAAAAGTCAACGACATGCTGAAAATGGCGAGCTGGGTTCCTGGTTTCAAGAATGAATCCATAATAACCCAGACTTTGCCGGGATATTTCTACGACAAATTCGACGACGAAGGCAATTTGGTGCAGAGTTATTGGATTTCAGACAAGAGCCAGATACAGGACTTGCTCGACAATATGTTTGCCGGGAAAACAGTGGCGGTTATTCAGGCTTCGCCCTATCCGGTGACAGTACCCCGGGTTGAGAGACAAAATGAAGAGGAGCAGGACCCTGGGCAGGGAAAACAGGGTTCAGAGACAGGAGAAGAACAGCAGCCGCAAAATAATGGGGAAGCAGCGCAGGATGAATATGAAAGGAATATAAAGCGTTCCCAGCTGCCAAGCCCCGGCCATGACCTGCAGGAGCCTGATTCTTCGGGAACCGGCAGCACTTTGTAAAGGGTTACAAGGGGACGGAGTTGTTGTTACACCTTGTCACCCTGTATGAGCCAGGTCTTTGCTAGGAAAGGGAAAGGGTAGTGCAATTACTAAAAAACAAAGGGAAAGCCATTACGCTGTTTTTAGGGTGACGACTTTACATTTGTGGCACGGTTGTGTATCATTAATGTGCGGATATTTCATTAATAATGGAGGTGCGATATTTTGCGCTTCATCAGTGTACGGGATCTGAGGATGCGAACAGGTGAAATCTGGGAACAATTACAAAAAGAAGGCGAAATGGTAATCACCTCTAATGGCAAACCGGTTGCTGTATTATCTGGTATTAACGAAGAAAACTTAGAAGAACACCTGAGAATGATGCGGCGGATTAGGGCGATGGTAGCAGTAAATAAAATTCAGGAAGAATCCCGGCAAAAGGGACTTGATAAGATTTCAATGGATGAGATAGAGGCAGAAATAAAAACCGTAAGGCGGAACCGTGAACGATGAAAATAGTTTTAGATACCAATGTGCTGGTCTCAGGGCTGCTCAAAGTTCACAGCAATGCTGGGATGATCGTTCGAATGATTGCAGGTGGATTAATTCAGGTTGTTTATGATTCCAGGATTATTGCTGAATACCGCGAAGTTCTTTACCGTCCTAAATTTGACTTCGATAAAAAAGATATTGAGGCCATTATCTCGCAGATTGAAGACGAAGGTATCTTGGTTACTGCTAAGCCTTTAAATCAAAAGCTCCCGGATCCTGACGATGCCCCTTTCCTGGAAGTTGCTCTGGCTGTTGACGGAGCTGTCCTAGTTACGGGCAACAAAAAGCATTTCCCGGAAGCATCCTGCGGATATGTCAATATTTTAAGCCCTGCTGAATTCATATCCGTCTTTCGCGACAGCTATTGATTAAATTTAAGGGAAACAGAGGGAAAGTTCTGGCGTTTCCTCAGAG
>JACIYB010000187.1 GCA_014360155.1 Syntrophomonadaceae bacterium | reverse complement strand
AAATCTTGACATTTTAAGACTTTAATAAATATAATTATATGGTATTGGAGGAAACAGAAAATAGGGGGTAGTTTTATTTATGAAGAGGACGTACCAGCCGAAAAAGAAAAAAAGAAAAAGGATCCACGGCTTTAGGAAAAGAATGGCTACAGCGAGCGGGAGAAAAATAATAGCTAACAGACGGAAGAAAGGCAGGAAAAAAATTTCTGCATAGGTCGTGTTGCAAAAGAGGCCTTTTAAATTAGGTGAGATGTTTTTAATGCTCAGCAGGAAATTTAGAATAAGTAAAAAAAAGGAATATAAAAAAATATATAAAAATGGCAGAAGGGTTTCAGGGAAGTTTATAATTGTCTTCGTGATGAGAAATTTTTCAAAAAACAGCCGTTTCGGCGTGGTTACAAGCAGAAAGCTGGGTAATGCTGTAAAGAGAAATAGGACAAGGAGAAAATTAAGAGCAGTTATAAGGCAAAATATGGAGCGAATGAAAAATTATGCTGATGTAGTAATCGTGGCCAAAAAAAGTGCTGTGGATGCGGATTTTTATTTATTAGAAAAAGACTTTCTCTTTGTGATGAGGAAGGCAGGATTATGTTGAGAGAATTTTTTATATTTTTAATAAAAACATATCAAAGACTGAGTTTTTTAAAAAAACCTTCATGTCGTTTTTATCCTTCTTGTTCCAGCTACTCTATAGAAGCTATTGAAAAATACGGTGTTTTAAAAGGGGGATGGTTGGCTGTTAAAAGAATATGCAGGTGTAACCCGTTCAGCAAGGGAGGATATGATCCAGTACTGTAGAAATAGGTGTAAAATGGGCAGATTGACCTTGGGGTGATGTTGATGATTGTATTGGCATGGCCCTTGAAATAAGGAGGTGTAGCCTGCTGCCGTTGTCTATTTTCGGCAAGCAGGGTCAGGTTTGTGGCATGCATTTGTACAGTGGTTTTCTGATATAATACAGTTTTTATACGGTATAACGCTAAGCATAGGTTTTCCTAATTATGGGTTAGCCATTATCTTAATGACGATAATTATAAAAGTGCTGTTATTCCCGATCACGCAGAAGCAGTTGAAATCTATGCGGGCTATGCAAGAAATACAGCCCCAACTCAGGCGTATCCAGGAAGCTCATAAAGAAGATCCGCAAGTTATGCAGGCCAAAATCATGGAAGTGTATAAAGAACATGGAGTAAATCCCTTAGGCGGATGTCTGCCTTTGCTGGTTCAAATGCCTATTTTTATTGCCTTTTACCAGTCTTTATACAAATTTGACTTTGCAGTAAAAGAGCATGCCAGATTCCTGTGGATTCCAAATATAGGAAATACTGACCCTTATTATATAATTGCAGTACTGGCGGCGGTTACTACTTATGTGCAGCAAAAGATTTCGGTTGTAGATACCAAAGATCCAACCCAAAAATCTATGCTGTATGTGATGCCTCTTTTTATGGCTTGGATTGCTGCTACTATGCCTGCAGGGTTGCCTTTGTATTGGGTAACTTTTAATATCCTCGGTATTTTTCAGCAGCTCTATGTTAATTGGAGTAGCCGACAGGCTAAAGTTGCTGTCGGAGCAGGTGGACAGGAGGAAATTCATTTAAAGGAAGGGACAATCAAAAGAGGTAAAAACGAAGCTTCTGCAGAGGAAAGGGTAGCAGGGAGGGAAAAAGGAGGAAAAAAGAAAGATGGAAGGACAAACAATCGAAAAAAAGGGAAGAAGCGTTGATGAGGCAATAAAAGCCGCACTTGATGAATTGGGTTGTGAGATTGATGATGTTGATATAGAGGTTGTAGAAGGACCTAGTAAAGGATTATTGGGGATTGTAGGGAAAAAACCAGCGGTAGTAAGGGTTTGTCTGAGGGAAAAGCCGGAAGAGGAAGCATGTAAAGAACTGGAAAATATTTTAGCCAAAATGAAAATTGACTACCAAATAGCTGCTGTTGAGTTTGATTCGGATAAAATCCGTATTAACATCATAGGAAAAGACGTGGGGCTGCTCATTGGCCGCAGGGGAGAAACCCTAGATGCTCTGCAATTTATCTTGGGGTTGATCGTTAACCGCAGAAGGGAACAGAAAATTCGCGTAATTCTAGATGTCGAGAATTACAGGAAAAAGAGAGAAGAATCCCTTGAAGCACTTGCTTTAAAGTTGTCGGATAAAGTTAAAAGGACCAAAAAAAATGTGATAATGAGACCCATGAATCCGC
>JACIYB010000186.1 GCA_014360155.1 Syntrophomonadaceae bacterium | reverse complement strand
TATTGTACTGTAAATCCTTTTATTCCATATTTCGTATTACAATAGCCGGATTGCCGAATGCTATTTTTCGTTCTGGAATATTGCGGCCCTGGGGGAGCACACTTCCTGCTCCTAAAATACTGTTAGCACCTATTTCGCATCTGGGACATACAATAGCACCCATTCCGATTACAACATTATTTTTTATAAGACAGGGTCCATGAATAATAGCACCATGCCCTACTATAACATTTTCTTCAATTATCGTTATGCTCTTGGGTTCAGCATGGATTGTACAGTTTTCCTCGACAGCCGTCCCACTGCCTATAATTATTTTGCCGTAATCACCCCTTATTACTGCTCCCGCACCGACAAAGCATAATTCACCAATCTCGATTTCCCCGATTAATACGGCTTGCGGGTGAATGTAGCTCGTTTTGTCTATAGACGGGCGTTTCCCTTCAAACTCATATAAAGGCATAAAAAAACCTCCTGTCTCAATATCTTTTATATTTTGATCCAGGTATAAACAGTGTCTGCGGTTATTATAAATCCCACACGGCAACTTTTCCATTTGCTCAGGGATGTATACAGTTGCATTTTCTCAGAACACCGAATAGATATAACTTTTTCTAGTCTTTAATCAATTATAGCATTAAAATATTTACAAGGAAGGATATTTTTGAACCCTATGTTTTTCGTTCTCAAAAATGGTCTCCTAGGCAGAAGCTATTAAGGAGTAATATCATTTATGACAGATGCAGGTACTTCCCTTACAGTTATTCACTGTGATCTTGATGCGTTTTTTGCTGCTGTAGAACAACGGGATAATCCCTCACTAAAAGGTAAACCGGTAATTATCGGCGGGCAGCCCCAATCCCGGGGAGTAGTAGCTACTGCTTCCTATGAAGCGCGCCAATACGGGATAAAATCTGCAATGCCGTTAACGCAGGCTTACCGTTTATGTCCTCATGCCGTCTTTCTTCCTGTAGACATGGGACGCTATAAAGAAGCTTCCCGGCAAGTACTTGCCATACTCTCCTCTTATACTCCGGTAATAGAGCCTCTTTCCATAGATGAAGCTTTTTTGGATGTGAGCGGCTGCACCTCAATTTTTGGGTTTGCAGAGAAGATAGCAGAATCTATCAAAAGACGGGTAAAAACCGAGGTAGGGCTAAATATCTCTGTAGGCATTTCCTACAATAAATTTCTGGCCAAACTTGCCACTGAACTGGGAAAACCGGATGGGCTGGAAATTATACGGCCAGAGGAAGCGCTGGACATATTAAGACCGCTCCCAGTTTCTTATTTGTGGGGAGTAGGGGCGAAAAGCCAGCAAAAATTAAAGAGTTTAGGTATCAACACAATAGGGGAGCTGCGGCAGATAAAACCTGAAAAACTGGAAAAGCATTTGGGTTCTCCTGCTTTCCTGCTCTGGGAACTTGCTAACGGGATTGATAAGCGCAAAGTTGAGCCGTACAGAGAAAGGAAATCAATAGGGAAAGAGACAACTTTTCAGCATGATGTAGATGATTTTTCTAAATTAGAAAAGACAATGCTGTATTTTGCCGGGCTTATTGGCAGACGCCTGCGTGAAGAAAACATGTCGGCCAGAAAGATTACAGTCAAGGTAAGATACAGCAATTTCAAAACTGTCACCCGCAGCAAAACCCTTAGAGAGCCGTTTGATTCGGATTCAGCAATTTATAATGCTGCTGGGGAATTACTAAAACAGGTGTACAATGCGGGAGAAAAAGTAAGATTAATAGGGCTATATGTCGGCAGCCTTCAGTTAAATGGAAGTTGGGAGCAAGGAACCCTTTTTACTGATGACCAAACACAGCCGAATGTTCACCTGGACAAGGTGCTAGACAAAATCAGGCAGCGTTTTGGGCAGGACGTTATCACCCGGGCCAGTCTGCTTGAAAGGAAGCGTAAGAAAAGGAGGCCTTAGCATCGCCCTATTCCCAGAAAAAAAGAAGTGTGTGGCTCGCCTTTTCACACAATTTTATACGGATTTAACTAGACATTCCTGATTGGATAACTTAATTTCAAATGCGTAGACAAGCTTTTTTCATTATATTATGTTATGTTATAATTCCTGTCCTTGAACTAGTGACAAGTAACCATAACCTACCGCTGTTTTAGCTCCAATACCATGTTCAGTTAAGGCATCAGCAAGACATTTAGCTACCACATCTAAAGGTTGACATTGATTAAAATAACCCGTTTCTATTTTTTGGTTGTCTTCAGCTTTAACTGCAAT
>JACIYB010000185.1 GCA_014360155.1 Syntrophomonadaceae bacterium | reverse complement strand
ATTACCTTTTGCACAGCGGCGTCAATCCGGGATAACAGCTTTTGTTGGAGCCTTTCAACATTTTGTTTATTACCGGCTTCTACTGTAACTGACATTATCAACTGCTCTTCTCCCTGTTCATTTATACAGTTTGTATGGAAAGATTTCGTTGCCACTATTTCAACAGCTGTCTCAATTTTTTTTCCCTTCAGGTCAAGTCCCTGCAAGAGAGCTTTACCTTCATCGTTTATCACTTCGGTATAGACAACCCTGTTCCACCTGTTTAGACCCAGCTCTATTCCCGGAGTTACATGAGCATAAGCAACAACTGAAAAAAAATCCAGGGTTCCCAGAAGAATTATTAAAAAAATTGCAGCAGCAGCAACTGCATATCTCAGAGAAGAATTAGAGTTAAGCTGGTATATTTCTCCTGGCTGCAGCGGCTTCTTAGTCCTGATTTTTTTATACTCTCCATTGGGAAAAAGTACTACTGCCCATCCTTTCCCTGCTTCCAGAACAATTCCTTTACCAGCCATTTTTATCCCCCCTTCCATCAGGCCAAACATAAGGTTTGAGGTGGGAAAGATCGTAAATAATTATTATTGCTACGGATATTATAAACTTCCGGTACTTTTCCAGATACTTTTTATCAACTCTGTATTTGTGCTGTAAAAGTTTACTAGGAAGCATATTTTTCTCTATTAAAAACCGGGACAGCTCCATGTCCCCGGCAAGCAGCCAAGCTATTTCTTTAGCTTTTTGCCTGCTCCGCTGCTGTCTGGGACTCGAATTTGCCAAATCTCCAAAACTGATCTTAAACTTACCGAGTATGCTTTTAAAAGTTTCGATTTCTTGTTTCCTTGCCAAATCATCAATGATATCATCTATTAATCTATCGTTTATTTCTAGATTCCCGTCTGTCAATTCCCTGCTCAAAAGAGATAAGGGAATAGCTCGCCTTTTTTTTTGGCTGCGCTTATAATCTATAATGCGGCTTTTGATAACCTGTCCCAGATATACTAGAAATTTTCCCCGTTCCGGGTTATAGTTGTCAAAAGCCTCCATCACTGCAAGACGGGCGATACTGGCTTCTTCATCACTGTCGTTTATATACTCCCGACAAATTCGGGAGCAGATCCTGAGACAAAACGGAAATACGCTGTCATATACATCATCAACAGCTTTGCTGTCCCCTTCCCGGTACTTTTTCCAAGCATCAACCAGTTTTTCATCAAGTCCTGACGATCTGGACATAGACATGTCATGTCCCCCTAAGAAAACGCTGTACTGCAAACAATAATACCACATCTATTTAACAATCAGGGGCTGCCTTTTAGGTCAGCCCCTGACCGCATATGCAAAAACTGATTACCAGCAGCCGTCACAACCTTTTTCTTCCCCGTCAAACCTGATTTTCTTCCTCCTGCTCATCTGCATTATCTGTATCTTCCTGTTCTTCGTCCTGCTGATCTCCTCCAGCAGAAATGACTCTAATAAGTACTGCATTCCCATCTCCATCAGTTATAATCCTCAACCTGCTACCCGCCTCTATGTCATCGCTGATGTCATACAACTTGCCTCGGAAGAATATCTTCGTCTGTTCGTTAGTTTGAACCTTTACTTGCTCTCCATCGCCATTTTCAACGGTTATCTCAAAACCACCTTCTATAACCTCAATACATTGGAATTCACCGTCGATGATGTCCTGGTTAAAAACCTGCAGGCAGTTGCGGTCCATACGGTTCAACATTACCGTTATCTCGTTTCGCTTTACAACTCTCATGGGATTGAATGTCCCATCGGGATAACCGTTAATTATACCTAAAGACCTCATTAAGCGGACATGTTGCCGTACCCTCAGAGGAATCTGCTCTTCATCAACAAAATCTTCTCCATCATCTTCAGTTGCAGTCAGTCCCTCTCCTTCGACGGCATTCAACAACCGGTACATGTACTGACAAACCTCGTATCTCTTAGCTCCTTGCTGGGGATTAAACGTATCAATCTCTTCTTCTGTCAGGATCCCTTGTTCCAGTGCTAATGCAACATAAGGCATACCCCATTCAGGAATCTTTTTCAATAATGCTTCTTGCTCAGCTGTAAGTTCATAATTTTCGACCTGTTCCTCCAATCCTGCAGTCCTGATTAAAAGAACTATCGTTTCCAAACAGGTAACAGGCTTGTTGGGCTGAAAGGTAAAATCCTCATATCCATAGACAAAACCTTTAACAGTTGCCTCTGCTATCTCTTCCCGGGCCCAATCGCCTGCAACATCAGTAAATTCATGTTCTAATATTTTCACTCTTTTCTTGAACTGGCCTTTGCCATTACCATAACTATCTTTAATTTTCCCTTTCATTCCGACAACAACTTCCCTAACCATAAAATCACTATTCCCGGCTAATGCCATACCCGGAACCAAACTGAGCATAAATACGCCCAAAACAAGTACTGCTACCTTTTTTTTCATATACTATATACCTCCTTATATCTTTTATATATAAATACGAAAT
>JACIYB010000184.1 GCA_014360155.1 Syntrophomonadaceae bacterium | reverse complement strand
AGACGGAAACTGAGGTCTAACCGGGATGATTCCTTGACAGAAAAATAAGGGAGTTTATGGTTAAAAATCAGATATGGATCTATATCTGATTTTTTTTGCCGGAATTCAAGGGGGGAGTTATGTAAAATTTAAGTATATCCAGAGTAAAAATAGCGCTAAATATATTTTGCGGTTTTAAAATAAGATATAAGATTGTTTTAAATAAGTGATTTGGTCGTTTTGTTAGAAAAGAGGTGTTTTTTTATGAAGGGCAAAATAATGGTGGTGGATGATGAGGAAGCTCTGGTAAGGCTTATTACTTACAACTTAAACAAAGAAGGATTTAATACGATTTATGCCTATGATGGCAACCAGGCATGGGAATTAATTAATAAAGAAAAACCTGATTTAATTATCCTGGATTTGATGCTGCCGGGGAAAGACGGTCTGGAGATATGCCGTGATTTGCGGGCCGGGAATATTGGTATACCCATAATTATGCTTACCGCTAGAGAAGAGGAAATAGATAAAGTCCTAGGTTTGGAACTGGGAGCAGATGACTATGTAACCAAGCCTTTTAGTATCAGAGAACTGATTGCACGAGTCAGGGCTATACTGCGGCGCAACAGTAAGAAAAATGAAAAACAAGGCGAGATTAAGGAGATAATTGCGGGGGATTTCGTCCTTAAACCGGACAGCTATGAAATATATCACAGAGGAAAACCCCTGGACTTGACCCTCAAGGAATACGAACTGTTGGAAATGCTTATCGAAAACAGGGGAAAGGTTCTAAAACGTGATTATATGCTCCAGGCCTTGTGGGACTATACGGACGGGGTCAATACGCGGGTGTTGGACGTCTATGTAAGCAAGTTGAGGGAAAAAATAGAAGAGGACTCTCAAAATCCTAAATATATAAGGACTGTTAGAGGGTTGGGTTATAAATTCGAGGGGGAAAGCAATGCGTAGTTCTTTTCGCTGGAAATTGACTGGTATGTTTTTTGTGATCATTTTGATCACCTTAGCTATTACGGGCACTATATTGTCGGTAAGTTTTGAGAAATACTATTTGAATAATCTTAAGTCCAATTTAGTCAAAGAATCGCTATTGATAGCAGAGATAGCAGAGATGCGCAGCCCCCAAACCGATGAAACCAATTTTTGGCAGGGACTGTGTGATGCGGCGGCCAAGAACGCGGGTGTCCGGGCTACTATAGTGGACGAGGAAGGTAGAGTCTTGGGCGATTCTATGTATGATCCTAGGAAGATGGAATCACATAAGACCAGACCTGAGATTTACCAGGCCTTGCAGGGAAAAGTCGGTGAAGATGTTCGTATGAGTGATACGGCTAAGATACCCATGTTTTACGTAGCAGTTCCGTTTGGTGAAGGTGATGCAGGTGTAAAAGGAGCTGTACGGCTTTCCGAACCCTTGGGTGAAGTAGAGGCGAATTATAGGCATATTTTATATATTCCCTTAATGGCCATTTTGATTACCGGAATAATATCATTGGTTATCGGCATTGGAGCAGCAGAAAGGTTTTCACGTCCTATTAAGGACATTACTGACGCAGTAAAAGAAATGGCTCGTGGGAATCTCAGGAAGAGAATTTCTTACCAAATCGATGACGAATTGGGGGTGCTTGCCAGTGCAGTCAATGATATGGCCGAAAGCCTGGACCAAAATATGAGTGAGATTTCTGAAGTAAAAAACAGGCTTGAAGCATTGCTCAGCAATACGGTCAACGGGATATTGATGGTTGATACTGAAGGAAAGGTGAATTATGCTAATCCGATGGCGTTATCTCTTCTGGGCATCGACGCAGCCCTCCTGGGTAGAAAGTATGTGGAGCTCATTGGGAATTACGAAATTGTGGAAACTATTGATAAAGTGAAAAAAGAATGCAAACTGATGCGTAAAGAGGTCATACTCCATACACGAGATGAAAAAGCGATAGACGTTAGCGTAGTTCCTCTGTTGGGAGAAAAAGGAGCTTCTTGCAGCGGAGTGTTAATTGTACTTAACGATATTACTGAAATCAAAAGATTGGAACGGGTTCGCAAAGATTTTGTTGCCAATGTGTCTCACGAGTTGAAGACTCCCATAACCACCATAAGCGGTTTTGCGGAGACTCTGCTTTCTGAAGGAAAAGAATGTGAGAATATTTACGAGTTTTCATCCATTATTTACGAAGAAGCTCAACGCCTTAAAAAATTGATTGATAGGTTGCTAGAGCTGTCCAGGCTGGAATCAGGAAGGGCACAGTTAAATGTCCAAACTGTGAACATGGTTAAGATAATTGAGACAGCAATAAAAACAGTAAAGGAAAGGAGTAAGCTGAAGGACGAATTTATATGTTTTAAAAAGGAAAAAGAAGAAATATATGTTGATGGTGATCCCGATTTGATTATCCAGGTCCTGTTCAATTTACTGGATAATGCTGTTAACTATAGTTCCGGGGACGAGGCGGTGGAGGTTGTTTTGGAGGACGGAGAAGAAACCGTGAAAGTTGTGGTGGGGAATAAAGGGGAGGGAATA
>JACIYB010000183.1 GCA_014360155.1 Syntrophomonadaceae bacterium | reverse complement strand
CGTCTTTTCAAGTATTCAGTGTAAGGGTGAATATTCGGGTTATAATAATACCCCATCACAAAATAACCTTGCTCTCGCAGTTTTGGAACCGGATAGGTGGCACACGGCCCACAACAAATATGCAACAAAATCTTCTGCATCTGCCATCACCGCTTTAAATTTACTCATCCTCAAAAAGGACTTTTTCTGCCCATGGCTGTTTAACCGGATACCCCAAATGTTTATAAGCACGTTCAGTAGCAATTCTGCCCCGGGGAGTCTTCTGGATCAAACCGAGTTTAAGAAGATACGGCTCATAAACATCGCTTATAGTGTCAGTTTCCTCTGAAACAGCTGCTGCCAGCGTCTCCAAACCCACAGGGCCGCCGCCAAATTTAACAATAATAGCCTCTATTATCATTCTATCCATAGTATCAAGGCCCCACTCATCTATTTCCAGCATTTGCAGGCCCAACCTGGCAATGCGCCGGTCGATAATCCCGTCTCCCTTTACAAAAGCGTAATCCCGTACTCTCTTCAACAATCGATTAGCAACACGCGGGGTACCTCGAGACCGGCGAGCTATTTCATAAGCTCCGTCCTCATCAATTTCTATTTTCAAAATATTTGCCGCCCTAAGAATAATCTGTGACAAATCCTCAACATTATAAAAATCGAGCCGGCAAATTATACCGAACCTGTCGCGCAGCGGCGAACTTAAAAGACCCGGCCGGGTAGTAGCCCCTATAAGGGTGAAAGGCGGCAGTTCCAGTCTTAGGGTACGCGCTGCCGGACCTTTCCCTATAATAATATCAATAGAATAGTCTTCCATAGCCGGATACATAATCTCTTCCACGCTACGGTTAAGCCGGTGTATTTCATCAATAAATAAAACCTCTCCCGGTTCTAAATTCGTTAAAATAGCAGCTAAATCACCCGGCCTTTCTATTGCTGGCCCCGAAGTTTTTCTTATCGGTTTACCTGCCTCATTAGCCACTATCGAAGCAAGAGTTGTCTTACCCAAACCTGGGGGTCCGCTCAGCAGGACATGATCAAGACTCTCCTTTCTTTCTCGAGCAGAGGAAATAAAAACCTCTATACTTTCTTTAACCTTGTCTTGACCTATGTAATCAGCTAACTTCAGAGGTCTTATCGTAGGTTCCGAAACATCGTCTTCTGCAAGCAGGTGAGACGATATCAGCCTGTCATCACGCAAAATTATACCTCCATCCTATTTCCTTAAGGCCATTTCCTGCAGTACTTTTCTAATATTACCTTCAACACTTTCATCTAGTTGACCTTTTTCCTGCATTTCCACTATCAAGGGGAAAATTTCACTACGATTATAACCGAGAACTTCGAGAGCTTCCACAAGATCACTGAAGTTATTATCAACTGTTCCTGCCGATTTCGGCACTCCCCTGTCCTTGATCTTGTCTCTCAACTCAAATATCAGCCTCTGAGCACTTTTTTTCCCTATGCCGGGAATCCTGGTAAGGGCTTTCTCATCCTGGCTAGCAATAGCCCGGTAAAAACTATCTGGTTCCATAAAACCCAAAACATTAAGTGCCCCCTTTGCACCTACCCCTGATATCGAAAGCAGTTTGCGAAAAAGTTCCTGGTCTTCTCTTGTCAGAAAACCATAAAGTTTAAACTCGTTGTCCAGCATATGTAAATAGGTATAGACGAAAACTGGAGTTCCTTCAGGAGGAAGCCTTGAAAAAGCACGAGCGGGGATAATAACATCATAACCAACGCCGTTAACATCGACTAATATAGAATCCTGCCTCTGTTCAAACAAAATCCCTTTTATAAAAGAAATCATCAATATCAACTCCACCTTACCATCAAAACAATACCTGCCCTGAAAATTATGAATATGCAGGAGCCTGTTGACGGAGCATAGAAGTAACACCCTTTTTCATTTTCTGCGCTTTATATCAGTTGTTTTTCTTTAATACCCGCGCTCCTTGCACAATTCTCCAAGACGATATGAATGTATATGGCATATAGCAACAGCCAGCGCATCTGCAGCATCATCGGGCTTTGGAAGTTGATGCATGGATAAAATCCTCTGCACCATCAGCTGCACCTGCCTCTTGTCAGCATTTCCATAACCTGCTACTGCCTGTTTTACCTGCAGAGGCGTGTATTCCGCCACCTGCACTCCATAACTGGCGGCAGTCATCATAGCAACACCCCTAGCCTGCGCAACCATGATAGCTGTCTTGGCGTTTTTGTGAAAAAACAACTGCTCAATTGCTATCACATCCGGTTTAAAATCTTCTATCAACAAAGCCAATTTTCTGTTAATTTCATAGAGCCTGAGGTGCATTTCCATGCTTGAAGGAGTCATTAAAGCGCCGCATTTTACCAGGCTTTCCTTCCCTTTCCTATATTCGACCAGCCCGTATCCTGTTATCGCTGTACCGGGATCAATCCCTAAGACCAGCATAAATTATCCTGCCTTTTAATAGAATTTCTATATTAGATATATTACTGCAAAATTCAATAAAGCGCTATCACAAGACTCGAACAAAACAAAGAGGATAAGGTAAACCGTTTCCT
>JACIYB010000182.1 GCA_014360155.1 Syntrophomonadaceae bacterium | reverse complement strand
CGACTAGTGCCCGCGCTATAACTATCTTCTGGATTTCGCTGGTTCCCTCGTAAATCTGCGTAACTTTGGCATCACGCATCATCCGTTCCACCGGATAGTCCCTCATGTATCCGTAGCCCCCAAGTACCTGGACCGCCTCCGTCGTGACCCTCATGGCAACTTCGGACGCAAACAATTTGCATTGGGCGGAAAGCATGCTTACTTCAGGTGGGAACCTGTCGATGGCTGGCCCCAACCGGTCGAGCACCGTCGCCGCCCTGTAGACCAACTGCCTGGCGGCCTCGGTCAAGGTAAACATTTCCGCCAACTTCCATTGTATACCCTGGAACTTCGCGATGGGCTGCCCAAACTGCACCCGCTGTTTTGCATACTGCAGGGCGTAATCACAGGCTCCTTGGGCTATACCAACCGCCTGTGCGCCAATTACGGGGCGCGTGCGGTCTAAGGTTAACATAGCCAATCTAAACCCGTCGCCTTCGTTCCCGACTAAATTATCTAGAGGTACCCTGCAATCTTCAAAAAACTCCTCTGTGGTGGGGCTGCCTCGCAGGCCCATCTTGTTCTCCCGTTTACCTATGATTAAGCCCGGCGTATCCTTCTCTACCATGAACACGCTAAGGCCCTTAATCCCCTTCGAATCCGGTACGCTGCGTGCAAATACGGTATACACATCTGCAATGCCGCCGTTCGTGGTAAAGCACTTGCGGCCGTTAATAACCCACTCGTTCCCCTGCTTTACAGCGCGCGTTGATATTGCTCCCGCATCGGAACCAGCCTCTGGTTCCGTGAGGCAGAATGCGCCTATGATTTCGCCTGTCACGACCCTTGGAAGATACTTCTTTTTTTGTTCCTCCGTACCCGCCAATAGAAGGGGCCCGAAGGAAAGTTCCGCGTTGGCAGGAATAATAGAACAGCTGGCATCCACCCGCGCCACTTCCTCGACGATGATGCAGACGCTAATAATTCCTGCGCCTTGTCCCCCGTACTCGGGTGGAAAGTTGACGGCCATGAGGTCGTTCTCACGAAAAAGTTGCAGGATATCGTAGGGATACTCGCCCGTACGATCGATTTCGGAAGCACGCGGTGCAATTTTTTCATTGGCCAGTCTTCTCACCGTATTCCTCAGCATTACCTGTTCGTCTGTTAGTTCATATGGCATAGATCAACCACCCCTACCTGGTAACTAAAAAGCAGTCATTCTGCAAGCCAGCCACCGTCAATAACCAGCACCTGGCCCGTCATGTAATCCGAGGCCGGAGAGGAAAGAAAGATTATTGCCCCTACTAAATCGTCTACCGTACCCAACCGCCGCATCGGGATTTTGCGCAAGATACGGTCGCGGATGTATTCATCCGCCAGTTGTTCGCGGTTCAGGTCCGTTTCGATATAGCCGGGGCACAGGGCATTGACCTGAACGTTGTAACGGGCCCACTCCAAGGCCAGCGCCCTGGTGAGCTGAAGGACACCCCCTTTGGAAGCGCAGTATGGTAATACCTGCCGCTCGGCAACAAAGGCCAGTACCGAACCGACATTGATGATCTTACCGGTCCGACGCATGATCATGTGACGGCCGACTGTCTGGCAGCACAAGAATACCCCCGTGAGGTTAGTATCGAGGACCTGATGCCATTCCTCGACAGTTAAATCTTCCGCCCGCTTTGTGACGGCAGTGCCAGCGTTGTTGACCAGGATATCAATCTTACCCCACGCGGCCAGCACCGTGGAGACCATATCCGCGACAGCCTCCAATTGGCTGACGTCGGCCGCTACCGGTAAAGCTTGACCCCCTTTCGCCACAATTTCCTGCGTTGCGCGCTCGCAGTCTTCGCCGTGTCTACTCACCACCACCACGCGAGCTCCTGCGGCAGCTAAGGCCGTGGCCAGACCCTTTCCGATCCCCCGCGTCGCCCCCGTCACAACAGCCACTTTATCCGTAAGGTCAAACAGTGACGAAATGTTCATTTGGCTCTCCACTTCCCGCCAAGCCTATCGGGTACAGCGGGCAATCTAGTCACCCTTTATTCCCGCCAACCGTTCCGCGAGCTGTTTTTTGTGCTCCAGGTTGGCCTGGCGGGCGATCATGATGCGCTGGGCCTGGGGCGATCCGGCGCCGTGCATGGATTCCGCCAGGGCCGTGCCGCCGGTCATGTTCTCCAACAGGCGGACCATCCGGAAGCGGTGTTCCGTAGGCACGTCCGCCACGCCGCGGAAGTACTTCTCCACGTATTTTCCGATTTCCGGATGCCGCAGGTCGCGCTCGGAGGGTAGCGTGGCGATGAGGCCGCCGGCGATGTCGTGGGCCAGGCGGCAAATCTCGTAGATGAACCGGGTCACGTTCTGCTTCAGTACGTTGGCCAGCAGCGGGTCCACGAAGTAGGCGCCCGAAGGTGTACGGCGCCCCTCCGCCGAGCAGGCGATGGAGCCCGCATACAGGGTTTCTGTGAGGTGCACCATTTCCACGATTTTGTCGCGGATGTGGGAGGCCCTGGCCACGCCGTTGTATTCCGCCATGGCCACCGTGGCGCCGATGATGACGTCGCTCACGCCGCCCTTGCATCCGCCGTAGTTCTGGCGGTGGTAGGAGGCGAAGGTTTCCACGAGCTGCCCGGCGAACTGGTATTCGCCGCACATGAAGACCCTTTCC
>JACIYB010000181.1 GCA_014360155.1 Syntrophomonadaceae bacterium | reverse complement strand
GAAGACCGCACCTCTGGGGCGGTCTTTTTAATATGGCGGCAAGGTCGGGTTCCTTGTCTTTAATAAGAAGTTTTTTTATAAAGCAATGAAACTTTTTCCGTTCCAAACCGGTTATAAAACAAAAATATTTTGAAAAAGGGGATGAGGGGACATCTAGCCTAACCGGAGGCTTTTGCACAAAGTTCTAGACTTGATTGCCGATCGTTTAATGCTTTGTATTGCCGGTATCTTTTTTTTCTGGAGCAGGGGAAATCCGAATCCGGTCAATGCGCATGCCTCTCATTCTCGCTATTTCCATCTGCAAGTTACCTTCTTTAATTATATCTCCTTCCCGGGGGCGTCTTCCCAGTTTTCCAAGTAAAAAACCTGCCAGGGTATAATACTGCTCCTCTTCGCCTACAGACAAGCCGAAGCGTTCGGCCGCATCATTAAGGAACATTCGGCCGCTTACCAGAAGGGTATGGTCTTCTTCAAATACGATTTCGGGTTCTTCTTCATCAAATTCATCCTGAATTTCTCCTACGAGTTCTTCCAGCACGTTTTCCAAAGTAACAATACCGGCAGTTCCTCCGTATTCGTCCAGGACTGCAGCCATATGCTGATGCTTTTGCTGGAATTCTGCTAGCAGCTTGTCAAGCGGCATCCCCGCTGGTACGAACATGATTTCTCGCTTTATATCATTTAAGTTTTGGATTTTTTCGTTATAAATAACGTCCTTTATATTAACCAGGCCAACAATTCTATCAGGGCTGCCATCTATTACGGGAAAACGTGTATGCCCGCCTTCTTTGGCCAGTTTAAGATTGTCTTCCCAGCTATTGTTAATATCCAGAAAAACCACTTCAGGTCGCGGCACCATTATTTCCTCTGCTACCCGTTGTTCGAAGCGAAAAACATTTTGTAAAAGTTCCTGTTCGCTTTTTTTTATTTGGCCTTCTCTATAGCTTTCTGAAATTATCATGCGCAGTTCTTCTTCGCTGTGGGTATTTGATTCATACACGGCCTTAAAACCCAACAGCATGACTATTTTATTGGCGGTGCCGTTTAACAGTACAACTGCAGGGTAAAAGATATAGAAAAACATGTGCATGGGCCGCGCAAGCCAAAGCGATAAAGTTTCTGCTCGCTGGATTGCCAGCGATTTTGGTGCTAATTCCCCGAACACCACGTGTAGAAAGGTGATGGTGCCAAAAGCTAATAAAAAAGAAATGGAATGCACCAGAGTAGGAGAAACCAGTCCCCAGCTGAACAGGAGCGGAGTAAGCAAGTCTGCTACTGCAGGTTCTCCCAGCCAGCCCAGTCCCAGGCTGGCTAGCGTTATCCCCAACTGGCTTACGGAAAGATAAGCATCAATGTTTTCTATACATTTTTCAGTGACCTTAGCCTTATTATTTCCTTCAGACGCCAGCTGGGCTATACGCGTGGGCCGTACCCTGACAAAGGCGAATTCGGCTGCAACAAACAGGGCATTGAGCAGGACAAGCAGGATTGCAGCCAGTATCTTTATTATGCTTAGTATTAGACTGAGTGAAGGAGAAACTTCCATACGGCGTATAGCTTCCTATTCCGATTTTATTATTTATATTACCTTATTCTTCTATGTTCTACTATATTATAATAACCGCCGGCGAATATTTTTTTCCCGGAGGAACATTTCAGATTAAAAATCAATATTGTAGAACAAGAATAATTTCTATTAAATTCATGAAATAATAAATTTTGACAATTGCAAAAAAGAAAGGAGAAAAGGAACTTGGTGCCGGATGCCAATATAGCCGATTATGGGATTGCTTTTTTTGCTTTAGCGGGAATCATATTCCTGGTAGGCAGAACGATGAATCTCTGGTTTGAAAAGCAGAGTGCTGATAGTATTAACGAGACCATAACCAGGGTTACCGAAGTAGTGCAGAATAATACTCAAGCACTGGAACATCTGGCAAAAATAATACAGATAAACATGGCTAAACAGGAGGCCAAGATCGATGAAATTGTGGCACATATAAGACGATGGCCTCAGTGAGAAAGGTCTTTGATTTTCAGTTTATTAATTAATTCCTTGCCTACACTCTTGCCCCATTCCTGGAACGCGCTCTTTTTTGGCTATCTTGTTTTTACGAGAATATCGCTTTCATGTTTCATCAACAAATTCCCGCGTATATTAGAATATTTATTATGGCAAAGTCGTTATTCTATCACTGTGATGAGTTCGTTCAGAGGTTTTCTGGGCACCTCTTTCAGCGGTTTAGATGCATAGCCAATTACTATTAGGCTTAGCAAGTCTATTTCTGCAGGCAGCTGCAGGATAGCCTTTAGATCTTCTTTTTCATACAAAGTATACCAAAGGCCCGCTAGTCCTTCAGCGTGAGCTGCCAAGAGCATATTTTGAACAGCGGCGCAGCAGGAAAAGGCATATCCTTCACCCCGCCCGGGCAGGAACTGTTCAGCTCCAGTATTTTTAGGGTCAGCGGTGACTGCTATGAGTATCGGAGCCTGTTCCAGAAAATCTACCGGGTATTTTCCTAGCCATTTCCACCCACTTTCCTGATGAAGAAAACTGATGGTTTTTTCGCATGTTTCTTTAATTTTTTTCTTGACTTCTTGGTCCTTGATTACTATAAATCTCCAGGGCTGGATATTCATAACTGAGGGTGCCCATCGGCCAGCATCCAGGATAGACTGCAGCTTTTCCTCTT
>JACIYB010000180.1 GCA_014360155.1 Syntrophomonadaceae bacterium | reverse complement strand
CAATTGACGCAGCGTCACTGGCTGTTGAGATAACTGATGCCAAAGAAGAGGATATTACCGTATTGGGACCGGCGCCGTGTCCTATTTATAAAATGAGAAACAGGTTCAGGTACCAATTAATAATTAAGTGTGACAATATGTTATTATTGAAGAGCATAGGCGAGTATATAATAAACAGGGGAAATCAACATAAAGATATTAAATTAGAGGTGGAGATAAATCCGCTTACGACAATATAAGCATTCCTGTAATCATTTGAGGTAGGTGTTGCCAAATAAAAAGCCTCCTGGTAAAAAGGTAATTGGAAAGAAAACCCCAAACACCAGGAGGTCGAGAGAACGTGAATAAGGCTAAGAAAAAGGCATTGGTAACAGGTAATGTGATTGTAGTTGGTGTAGATATTGCCAAGAAGAAACACTGGGCTAGGATCTATAATCCTATAGGGCTTGATGTAGTTAAACCATTCCCTTTTCAGAATAGCAGAGATGGCTTTTATCGTCTAGTATCAAAAATCCAGGAAGCCCGACACAAAGAGCAGGCTGGAAGAGTTGTAGTGGGGATGGAGCCCACGGGGCACTACTGGAAACCTCTGGCCTGGTTTCTGCAGCAGCAAGGCTACACGGTAGTCATGGTAAACCCCCACCACGTCAAAAAGAGCAAGGAGGTTTTAGATTGGCAGTCTATCAAGTTGTTACTTTACCAGATAATATTTTGCGTGCCAAGGCTTTGCCGGTCCGTAAAATTAATTCTGGAGTTTTAAGGGTTCTGGATAATATGCGGGATACGATGTATGCTTTTGATGGAATAGGACTGGCTGCTCCTCAGATTGGGATATCAAAGCGTATCATTGTCGTTGATACCGGGGACAATTTGATTGAAATGGTAAACCCGGAGATAATATATGGTGAAGGGGAACAGACTGGGAGCGAGGGCTGTCTGAGTGTACCGAACGTGGTCGGCCTGGTAAAGAGAGCTAAAAAAGTTACAGTGAAAGGTCTTAACCGCAAAGGCGAAGAAGTAAATATAGAGGCTTCCGATTTGCTGGCAAGAGTATTCCAGCATGAAATAGACCACCTGGATGGGGTTTTGTTTATTGACAGGGCGATAGAAACCAGAAGAAAGAACGGGTAAATACGACCTGCCGGAGGTATATAGATGAAAATAGTTTTTATGGGTACTTCAGATTTTGCGGTGCCCTCTCTAACCAGATTGGTGGCTTCTCCTCATGAAGTAGCCGGGGTTATAACTCAGCCGGACCGGAAAAAAGGAAGAGGCAAAGAGCTTTTGCCGACTCCAGTCAAAAAGGCGGCACTGCATTGCAGCCTGCCCATCTACCAGACTTCCAACATAAAGAGCAGCGAAGCCTTTGACTGCATAAAAAAGTGGGCACCGGATTTAATTGTGGTTGTGTCTTATGGGCAGATTATTCCGCCTGATATACTAGGATATCCTGAGCTCGGATGCATAAACGTCCATGCTTCTCTTTTGCCGAAATACCGGGGGCCAGCACCTATACAGAGGGCCTTGATGGCAGGGGAAAGAATTACTGGTGTGACTACCATGTTTATGGATGAGGGGGTTGACACCGGTGATATAATTATGCAAAAAACGGTGGCAGTCAGAGAAGATATGGATTGCGGTGAACTGGCAGGTATTCTGGCGGAAGAGGGTGCCGAACTGCTTATAAAGACGATTGACATACTGGGAAAAGGCGATGTGCCAAGACGGAAACAGGACGAGAGGGAGGCAAGTTACGCTCCGCTGTTGACGAGAAAGGACGAACAGATAAACTGGTCAGATTCTGCGGTTTCCATCTTTAACAAAATAAGGGCTTTAAGCCCAGTTCCGGGTGCTTATTCTTCTGTTGATGGAATTCAGATTAAAATCTTTAAGAGCAGAATAGTTAGCCAAACCGGAAGCGGGGTGATCGCGGAGGTAGTTGATGTGAGTGATAAAGGATTTGTTGTACAGACAGGTGAAGGTGTTCTTGAGGTTTTGGAGGTTCAGAGAGAAGGGAAAAGGCGCATGCTGTCAAGCGATTTTCTAAAAGGTTTTAACCTCAGGCCGGGTGACATGTTTGATCGCTAGGAGGTTAATGCCTTGGAGACCAGAAAGCGCATATATATAGGGCTGCTGGCCGGCAGTCTGTTCTTTACTCTTATAATGGCAGGCCTGGGGTGGTATTTGATAATCAACCGGGATTTTGTTATAAACCAGATACTGTTGGTAATGCTCGTTGCAGCAGCTGGGTTATGCTTTATAATTTTGGGGTTAGGAATAGTAGCCATCGTTATTATGATATTTCGGGCTAAAACGACTCCTTCTCTGGAGAGTATGGCCCAGGCAGCTAATGAAATCCTTTTTCCTTTAACTCTGGTTACTGGCAAATTGCTCGGCATTAATAAGGAGAAGATTCTCCGTTCCTATATAGCAGTGAATAACTACCTGGTGAAGGCTAAAAATATGCTTATCCCGGGGAACCAGATAATGCTGCTGCTTCCACACTGCTTGCAGGATTCGGAATGTCCTTTTAAAATAACTATTAACATAAACAACTGTAAAGAATGTGGCAAATGCAAAATAGCAGAACTTAAAGAGCTGGCGCGGAAATATAATGTAACGATAAAAGTAGCTACTGGCGGAACACTGGCGAGAAAATTTATCAAGGAAAACCGTCCCCGCGGGGTTGTAGCAGTAGCG
>JACIYB010000018.1 GCA_014360155.1 Syntrophomonadaceae bacterium | reverse complement strand
GGTATTGGCATTGACAGAAGTCTATTTAGCCCCCTAACGAGATTGGACAGTTAGACCTCAATCTGGTAAAGTTAAGTAAGGGGGCATGATTTAGTTGACCAGAAAACAATACTCACCAGAGATGAAAATGCAGATCGTGAAAGAAACCCTGGAAACGGGCAATGCCTCGATCGTGGCCAGGAGACATGATATTGCACCCAGCCTGGTGGCCCGCTGGACAAGATGTTATAAAAGATACGGCACCTTTTACCCGCAAAAGGAGGTACCAGGAACAAACGGCTCCTGTATTCCTCCTGATTACAAGAAGATAACAAAGGAGAATGAGCAACTAAAGAGACTGCTGGGCGAAAAAGACCTGGAAATCGCCATTCTCCGTGATTTGTTAAAAAAAACGAACCTACCCTTGCCGATAAAATAGCCGTAGCGCAAAAATGGATCTCTTTGGGATATAAAGTTTCCCTGGTTTTGCGGATTATCGGGATCAGCCGCTCCACGTACTATGCTAATTTAAACCACCAACCCAAACCAAGGACTCGCGCCGGTGGTCGGCCCAGCTCCCGTTATACCTTCACCAGCGATAACAAGATGGTGAGTAACGAACAGGTCAAAGAAGGGTTTGCCTATGGATACTTAAAATTAACCCACTGCCTGCGCCGGAAGTTTCACCTGATCATCAACAAAAAGAAGGTGTACCGGCTTTGCAAGGAACTGGATATCCTAAGGCCGCAGCGGAAAATGAAGCGCAAACACCCCCGCCGGCTGGCCAGAAACCGGGTCATTACGGCTTCCAACCAGCTCTGGGAGGCTGATCTTAAATACGGCTACATTGCCGGGGAAGACAGATTCTTTTTCGTAATGCCGATTATTGACGTTTTTGACCGTTGCATTGTAGCTTACCATATCGGTTTGTCCTGTGAAGCGAAGGATGCTGTAATCACCTTCAAAAACGCTCTTTTTAAACGGCAATTATACACAGTTGAACAAAAACCGGTCTTCAGATCCGATAATGGGCCGCAGTTTATCATCAACCTTTTCGAGGGGACGTGCCTGGAACTTGGCATCGAGCACGAAAGGATTCCCTTTAAAACACCCAATTTAAACGCTCATATCGAGTCATTTAACGCTATCTTAGAGGAAGAATGCCTATCGCGTCATGAGTTTGCCAGCTATGCCGAAGCGTATGCAGCAGTTGTCGACTTTATCTGCTTTTACAACGAAACCCGGATTCATTCAGCAACTAAATATTTACCACCGCTGGAATGCTATCAACTGCTGAAAAACAACCACTTAGAATTAAAACCAGTAAAAGTTTAACATGTTCCTTGGTGAGCCCTGGAGGTCTTTTGGGCGGCGCCGTCAGGGAAGCCTTGACGGCCGGGGACCCTGCAGGTGGTAAAATGAGCTTTCCGACGGGGCGTGCACGCGCTTTACGTACATGTTCCCCGGAGCCGCCCCGTCGGTAGTTCCTGGCCCACCACCTGCGGGGTGGCAGTCAAGGCCGCCGCCTTCAGATTAAACAATTCAATGATACTTTACGAAATAGTTAGCAACAAAGACTAATTGTCCAATTTTAGGGGGTCAGGCCGTCCGGAATAGGCTCCTGTTTGGCTTAAAAGGCAGAAACAGCAGACCCTGCCCAAAAGTACTTTTGGGCAGGCGATTACCTATTGCCTAAATCAATGGGATGAACTAAATAACTATCTCTTAGATGGCAGATTAGAGATAGATAACAATCGTGCTGAACGCTCGATTAAGCCATTTGTCATTGGCAGGAAAAACTTCCTGTTCTCCAACACTCCCAGGGGTGCCAGAAGTAGTGCAATTATCTACAGCATAATTGAAACGGCCAAGGAAAATAACCTTAAGCCTTACAATTATCTTGTTTATCTGTTTGAGCAATTGCCGAATATTGACACAGCTGATATTTCCGTCATTGACAGATTGTTGCCCTGGTCAGATACTTTACTTGAAGAATGCAGGTTATCTGCTAAAATTAATGATACTTCACCTGATAACTAAGGTACAGGTGTGCTGGATTTGACGCTTACAAAAGAAATGCTGGAGATATACTATGGCAGGAATTTCAACTGATCCGGCATCCGCCTGAGCTATGGCAGGCCAATAACTGGACCGAGGAAGATTTACAGGAGGTTAATTATGAAGAAGTTGAACTGGTTTATATTCCTGGGAGTATGTTTCCTGGGTGCTGCTTTTGCTGTCTATTCCTTTCATTACCTTATTTTCAGAGATTCTTACTTCATATTTAAATACCTGGTTGCCCAGCTGGGCTTCCTGCCTATCAATGTATTCCTGGTCACCATCGTCTTGAACCAGCTGATGAGCAGGCGGGATAAACAGGCGCGACTTCAGAAACTCAACATGATAATAGGTGCTTTTTTCAGTGACCTGGGCAGCGAACTGCTTGGATACCTGTCATCCTATGACATTAATCTGGATCAGCCTCGAAAACACCTGGTACCAGATGACAGCTGGTCAGCACCGGACTTTGCAAGGGCCAGAAAAACCATTGCCGGGATGGACTTTAAACCCATCCTGCAGGAAGATTCCCTGCTTAATCTTCATGAATACTTGTCTGGAAAGCGCCGGCAGCTGCTGTCTTTCCTGGAAAATCCTTCTCTGATGGAACACGAGCACTTTACCGACCTTCTCTGGGCTATCTTTCACCTGCAGGATGAACTCGCGCTCAGATCTGACCTGAACAATCTCTCCGAAACCGACCTGGCTCATCTTGCCGGAGATATAACTAGAATATACCGGCTACTGATAATACAATGGATAGATTACATGCAGCACCTGCAGGCCTCTTACCCGTACCTTTATTCACTGGCCCTGCGTACCAATCCTTTTGATAGTACGGCCAGGGTTGAAATTGAATAGAATCCCGCCATGATTGCCGTGTTCATTACCCGACCAGGCACTTAAGCCAGTAAGCGTAAAATATTTCACACCTATTTTAACTAATATAAAGGTGAGAAAATAAACCTGAGCACAAAAACAGGAGGTGTTCAGGTATAGAAAAAGATAAAAACATTCTCTTATGGGAACAGCGTTTTTCAGAATTCAACGCCAGCGGCAAAAGTATTACTGCATGGTGTAGAGAAAAAGCAATAACAGAAGGGCAGTTTTATTACTGGCGCAGGAAACTCAGCTTAAACAATCGAGAAAAAAATCAGCCTGTCAAATGGCTTGCGGTTAATATTGAGCAAAAAGACAAAACCAACTCAGATAGCATAACAACTCATTTAGGGCAGGCAAAGGTAGAAGTAAAGCCAGGCTTTGATAAGAAACTGCTTCATGAAATAATACAGGTACTTAAAACAGGAGGTGTTCGACAGTGAGCCGGACGAGGATATGGACATTCCCGAGAAAAAAGCCGTAGGCTATGAAAGATGAGGTGAAAAAACATGCCCTATGTAACGCCGGAGCAGATTGAGCACGCAAAGCAAATGGATCTGCTAACCTATCTGCAATACTATGAACCCCATGAGCTGGTGCGCTTTTCAGGCAACGTCTATACCACCCGCACCCATGACAGCCTGAAAATCAGCAACGGGAAATGGTGCTGGTGGTCGCGCAACATCGGCGGGCGCTCCGCCCTAGACTATCTCATCAAGGTGCGGGGCATGACTCTCCCCGAAGCGGTGCTTCAGATAGACGGACAGGCGGCTGTCACGCCGCCTGTTTCGCCAAGGCAACAGAAACCCGCTGAGCACAAAAAACTGCTTTTGCCGGAGAAAAACAGTAATAACGATCGTGTAATTGCCTACCTCATAGGGCGCGGCATTCACCGGGAGATTATAGATTATTGCATCCGGACCAAACGGCTATATGAAAGCCGCGATTATCACAACGCCGTCTTTATCGGCTTTGACCGGCATGGCGTTCCCAAATATGCTACTCTCCGTGGAACGTTTGGCAAACGGTTTATGGGGGAAGTAAACGGAAGCGATAAGCACTTCTCCTTCTCTATTCCAGCCAGGAACGAATGCAGCAAACTGCACCTGTTTGAAAGCGCCATTGATTTATTGTCATACGGCACTTTGGAATTGCTTTCCGGCAGGGACTGGCGGCAGGAAAACTGCCTGTCCCTTGCGGGCATTTATATGCCGAAAAAGATTATTGAGGAAAGTACTCTACCCGCCGCACTCATTCAATACTTAAAAGACTTCCCGCAAATTAAGGAAATCGCTTTACATCTGGACAACGACACGGCCGGACGGCTGGCGGCAAAGACTATCAAGACCATCCTCCCGTCCGCCTACGCCGTGTCCGATGAGCCACCCGAACGCGGAAAGGATTATAACGACTATCTGAGAATTGTATTAAGAATACGGCAGCAACAAGAACGCGAACTGTTATAATTAAGAGAATTGATTGATATCATAGCATGAAAGGAGTATAATATGGTTAGAATGTTGCTACAAGGAGCTGATATCATGCAGATTAAACCGTCCGCAAGCATCAGGCAAAACTACAATGAAATTGCGGCTTTGTGCAAGTCTACTGGAGAACCTGTTTTTCTTACCAAAAACGGTGAAGGAGATCTTGTCGTCATGGATATAGAGGCATTTACCCGCCGTGAAAAAATGCTGAAGCTGAGGGAAGAACTCCTGGCTGTTGAGGAAGACCGTCTGGCGGGGCGTGCCGGAGTTACGCCGGACGAACTGGACAGCTATCTCGAAAGCATTATTGACGAGGTGGAACATGGAAAAGAAGGTTCAATATAAGGTGATTGTTTCCGATCGTGCTCGCCAAATGTTGGCGGGCCATGTCCGTTTTCTGGCGCAGAAAAGTCCTACCGCCGCCCGTAAGGTAAAAAACGACCTGATGGACGCTGTCCGTTCTCTGCATCAAATGCCGGAGCGTTTTCCATTTCTGGAGGCAGAATTTATCCCACCGAATAAATATCACAAGATGTTCGTAGAGAAATGGTCTTTGATTTTGTATCAAATCAAAGACCAGACGGTGTACGTTGATTATATCGTTGATTGCAGACAGGATTATGGGTGGCTGGTGCGGTAGATTTCAGGTTTATTCAGAATGAGTTTCTATCAAAATCAAACTGCAAAAAGTAGTTTCTATTAAATAGATATTAAATAGGTAAGCGTCAAATCCAGCACACCTGTACCTTAGTTATCAGGTGAAGCATCATTAATTTTAGCAGATAACCTGCATTCTTCAGGTAAAGTATCTGACCGGGGCAACAATCTGTTAATGACGGAAATATCAGCTGTGTCAATATTCGGCAGCTGCTCAAAAAGATACATTAGATAATTGTAAGGCTTAAGGTTATTTTCCTTGGCTGTTTCAATTATGCTGTAGATAATAGCGCTGCTTCTAGTACCAGGGAAAGGAGACACGGCAGAGGAATTTTTCAAGTTTGCCTCCTAGTTTTATTGTTTTGTTGGGAATTTGTTTATTTTTACAATTCAATAAAACAGAGGCAAACTCCTATAAAAAAACCAGGAGTGATAAAGATTTTTCATAGCTTGAAACCCAGTAAATATAAGGGGTTCGAGTTATGCAAAAGGCTAGGCTATAATAAAATGAAAAGGAGGGATTATATGGATCGAAAAATCGAACGGATTGTTGAATTAATGATAAGGTCTAAAAATACAATTGCTGTAACCGGTGCTGGTATCAGCACGGAAGCGGGCATTCCTGATTTCCGCGGCGAAAATGGAATTTACCGTAAATTAGGCGAAAACAACGTTATGAAGATTATAAATATTGATTCCTTTTATAAAAATCCAGACAAGTTTTACAGCTTTTACAGAGAACATTTTATGTTCCCACCAGTTGAACCGAGCAAAGCCCACTACATGCTGGCGGATATGGAAAAGAAAGGAAGGCTCCACGGAATTGTAACTCAAAATATAGATAATTTACACCAGAAGGCGGGAAGCAAAAAGGTAATACCTATCCACGGCAACTCCGAACGCTTTGTATGCACAAAGCGCAGCTGCCGTCACGTTTATGACAGGGATTACATCCTTAATTATCCAGGAACTGTGCCTCTTTGTTCAAGCTGCGGCAGCGTCATAAAACCCGATGTAGTACTTTTTGGAGAGCATATCCACAACTATATAGATGCCAGGGACAGCATACTGAGGGCTCAGGTGCTTATAGTTATTGGTTCTTCTCTTACTGTATACCCGCTGGCTGGTTTTGTTAAAGAGTTTAGCACTTTTACTCAAGACTTGGTCATTATCAATAAAGGCCGCACAGAACTTGACCACGCTGCAACTGTCAAGTTGGATACCGGAAATACAGGGGATGTTCTGGAAAAAATATGCGGCTCTCTGTAAAGCGAAATATTTTAAAGTTTTTCTTTTATTAATTTGAGAAAGTGGTGAAGTATACGAGCAGTTAGGCCCCAGATGACCTCGTTTTCCCAGAGGAAAAAATGCTGCAGCATTTTCCCGCTTCTGTATGAATAATTCCGCCCATTGGGTATTAATTCATAAGGGAAATTTTCGGGGAACCCTAATTTTATCAGTATTTCGGATTTTACAGGCCTGGTTTCCAGGAGATAGGTCAAGGGGACGAAGAAAATGTAGTCTACTTCACCGGGATTAGCCCGTATTTTATTTTTATCAACATTTTTAATATAGGCCAGAAAAGGATACACGATAACCCCGAAAGGACTCACGAATATGTCTAAAGGAGCTATTATTTCAATATCTGCCGCACTCAGGTTCAGTTCTTCGCAGGTTTCCCTTATTGCCGCAAACTCCGGCTCCTCTGATGCTTCAATCCCGCCTCCGGGGAAGCACACCTCACCGGGCTGGGTGCACAAAATTCGCGACCTTTTTTCAAACAGGACGTAAAGCTCATCACCACACTTCACTAGAGGAAGCAGTATTGCTGATTTAAAATATTCCTCATGGCCCATAATATTAGCCTGACGCCCGCTTAAAGCGCTGATTATTGCCTCTATATCTTTCATTTTGCTTACTCCTATTTATTTGATATTTGCTGCTGACTCCCCATGTCTACAGGACATAGCTGCTGATGAAGACAAGTGAGGGGCTGGCCTTAGTTTTGTTTTTGTACTGAAACCGGCTGCTTTGGCAGCCAATGGTATCTGTTATAATTATTTTCTTATAACATATTTTAGTATATTATATATACAGTCATAAACGCTTATTTTGCTCAACAGGAGAAATGGAGGCGATAACTATTGATGGGAAAAAGCAGCTCGAATTTCTCTCCAATATAGTACAGACCTCTGGCCAGGCTATTATTGGAATAAGCCCGGATGGAACTATTTTAAGCTGGAACAGAGCAGCAGAACTGCTATACGGTTATTCATCTGATGAAACGATTGGCCAAAATATGTCTCTCATAATCCCTCCGTATCTTAAGGAAATTGTGTTTAATAAAGTGCTTGCAGAGGGCAAAACTGAAAGACAATATGTTTGTATATGGACGAAACAAGGGACACCAGTAAATGTAGACATGGCCTTCAATCCTGTAAGAGACGCAAACGGAAAAACAGTCGGAATTTCTCTCTTCAGTCGCGATGTATCCCCAGAAGAAAAAACTGCGAATAAATTGAGCTGTATGTTCGCGCTTCTTGAAGCGGTCAACGACGCTGCAATAGTTGCCAAAAATGACGGAACAATTATGCACTGGAACCGTGGAGCTGTTCGCCTTTTTGGCTGGGAGGCAGAAGAAATACTAGGGAGGAATATTGCTGACTTTTTGGAACCGAATATAATACATGACGATCCGAAGGACATGTCCGAGTTTTGTCCGGGAACATGGAAAGGCCACAGCCAAGTGCTTACAAAAAATAAGGAAAAGCGATACGTGCGGCTGACAGTAAGTACCGCGCCGAAAAGCATCAGCGATTTTGATTTCTTAGTTATTATTATAAGTGATATTACTGAAATAATTGAAGCCCAGATTGAAATGGAAGAAACGGTCCGTGCCAATAATGAGCTTTTAGCCAGTATAGCCCATGAAGTGAGGACTCCGATGAGCGGAATACTGGGTTATGCTGAGTTATTGGCTTCCTTCCGAGAACTCAACAGTACCCAGAAAGAATACCTGGAGATAATGAAACAAAACGCCGAGCATCTTTTGGACCTGGTAAACGATATCTTGGATTTATCCAAGATGGAAGCTGATCGTATGTTTCTCAACAGGTCATTTTTCGATATTGGGGAACTTATTAAGTCCAGTTGTAAAATTTTCAAACCTACCATGACAGAAAAAAAACTGCAGCTAAAAATTGCAATTGATAAAGATATTCCCCAGAAACTAGGGGGCGACAGCAAACGCATCAAGCAGGTTTTAAACAACCTGCTTTCAAATGCAGTTAAATTTACTCCAACAGGAAAAATAAAAATAACCGTTTCCAAAGGCGAGCTTCCCGGCTGTTCCGGCAAACAATTTCCTTTAAGAATTGCTGTTACCGATACCGGGATAGGGATCCCGGAAGAGAAAATGTCCGCAATTTTTGAGCCTTTTATCCAGATAAACAGTCCCACCGCTCAGAAATGCGGAGGGGGTGTAGGTCTGGGTCTGGCTATATGCAAGAGATTAGTAGAAACGATGGGCGGCAGTATCGAAGTAAAGAGTAAGCTTAACCAGGGGTCTAGCTTTATATTCACAATACCTGTCACTATGGGAAGCCTAGATGAAACTCTTTTTTACTATGACTGTTGCACAAAAAACTACAAACCGTTCAAGCTTGTTCTCATCAGCAACAATGAATCTACTGGCCAGAAATTGAATAGTTTTTTTGAAAAAACCAATTTCACCCTGGTTACAGCAGCCAACGACGCAGCTGCTTTTGAGGTTATTAAAAATTGCAGCCCGGCAGTCGTAATCTTTGAACCTGATACCCCGGATGACGATAATTATCCAATTATTGACCGGATAAAACGCTCGCCAGACACTGCCCACATACCGGTTGTTATGTATAGTGATCCTAAAAATGAGGCGTCCCCATCTATTAAAAGGACAGCTGCCGGCAGGAAACTGCTGCAAAAAATTGCGGAAGCCATTGAAAATAAAAGCTCCAGCGATATCTGTCCGCCAAAGAATAAAATTTTGCTCATAAGTAATAATATGATCAGCCTGAGAATCATGAAACGAATTCTCGAAGATGAAGGCTACGAAGCGGCAGCTGTTGCAGGGATTCAACAGGCCGAAAATTATTTGTCAAGTAATTTCTGCAATATGCTGATAGTAGAAATGGAGCTCCTCGAAAGGAAAAACCGAGATTTTATTTCCCGGATTCGTTCCCAATATTCAGATAAGGACCTGCCTATTATAGCCCTGAGGTCTGACAATACCCAGAGTTTGGATGGGGTTACTTCCTATCTAGACAAACCGATCAGGAAAAAAGCTTTTACAACATTCGTAAAGCAGTACTGCCCTATTATATGATTTGGGGGAGAGGCCAATGGATACCCGACAAAAAATACTTATAATAGATGACGAAGCGGTTATAAGAAATGTCCTTAAGTCATCGCTGAAAAAGGAGGGTTATGAAGCGTGGACAGCTGCTAACGGAACCGAAGGGCTTGAAATGGCTGCCGAGATACTGCCTGACATCATCTTGCTGGATATCAATATGCCCGATATCAACGGGTATGAAGTATTAGAGAGATTGTTAGCAGATAAGGAAACGAGCGATATCCCTGTTATATTTCTTACCGCTAGGGCCGACAAAGCGGAACAGGTAAGAGGTTTAGAAACGGGAGCAGTTGACTACATTACAAAACCGTTTTATCTAAAAGAAGTTCTGGCCAGGATTAGAATACACCTGCGGCTAAAGGAGTACCAAGAAATACTGGCCCGCAAAAATCAAGAGCTGGAAGAGTTCTTCGATCTGCTTCTGGAACTCAATGCTAAACTGGAAGAAATAGCCCGTAAAGATGAGATCATGCAGATCTGGAACAGGAGGGCGTTTAATGAACAGATCAATAATACGCATAACTTTTCCGTAAGGTATATGCGGCCGTACAGCATCATAATCGTCGATCTGGATCACTTTAAAAACTATAATGACCTTTACGGTCATCAGAAAGGAGATCAAGTGCTGCAGGCAGTAGCCCAAACAATATCCAATTCCTGCAGGATAACTGATTTTGTGGCCCGCTACGGGGGAGAGGAAATTGTAGTTCTGCTCCCGGAAACGGAAGCGAAATCCAGTTTGGTTATTGCGGAAAGAATAATATCCTCTATAAGAGATCTGAATATTGAACATGCCGATAACGAGAACCTGGGGATCGTCACTGCCAGTGCCGGAGTATCAAGTTTTTTGCCTGATAAAAACAAGGCCGAAAGCTGGGAAGATGTTTTAAAAAAAGCTGATGAAGCACTCTACAGAGCCAAAAATACAGGGCGCAACAGGGTGTGCCAGAAGATCTAGCAGAATCTGATATTCTAAATCTCCTCCAGAGCAACAATTTTCTTGGCTTTTTTACGAATCGGATCGTAAATGAAAATATAAGGAGATGCAGTTTTTAATTCTTTTAGACTGAACGGATCATATCTGAAATACTCCATGTGAACCTGCTTCCGAATTTCCCTGACTGTCTTAGAACACATATGCGGCATATTCTCCTGCAGAAAACTTTTATCTTTTAATACCGAATAAAGCACTTCGCTGGCATTCTGCGGATTGTAGCTTCCGATTCCCGGTGGAAGATTATGGGATTTGTTGTTTTTTAAGTAGTCGTATTTCAACAGGTCGTTAACCAGCAGAGAGTGAGAGCCGTGGAAAGAATCGATGTAATCCTTCAGAAAGCTGTATTCAGATATGGTTTTGTGTGCTATATTGAACAGTCCCCTGTCCTCCCAGTAGGAGGCAAAATGTTCATAAAATCTGAAAGCATTTCCCTGGAAGACGTTCTCTATTATATAAGACAGTGTATCCGCCATATTCCCAGAATTATGATACCTGCCGAGGAGTTCCTCGATCCGGCTGAGTCTGATCAGTTCTTCGTACTCCAGGCAGTTGTTTTTCAGTACTTGGTAAGGCGGGTCTTTTTGGAACTCATATCCATGCTCCTTTTTGGCAGCACGGATCGAAGATCCTTTTAGAAGTTTTAAAAACCCCAACTGAATCACATGAGGCGACAAGCTGTAAACATCGTTAAATGAGACGGAAAACCTTCTGTAGTCCTCAAACGGCAGTCCTGCGATCAAATCGAGGTGAAGACGGATGTTCCCTGCCGCCCTTAAAGTCCTGACATTGTGGCTTAAACGAGACCAGTCTTGTTTTCTTTTTATTGATTTCAGGGTTTCTGGACAGGTTGATTGAACCCCTATTTCGAAGTCAAATATGCCTGGAGGGACTTCTTTGAGAAAAGCTGTCATTTCATCTGATAACAGGTCAGCACGGATTTCAAAATGAAACCGGGTTTTCCCTCCCTGGGCAATAATAAACTCCATTATTTCCTGGGCCCGCTTTTCATTGCAATTAAAGGTGCGGTCAACGAATTTCACCTCTTTTACTTCATGTTTGATTAGAAAGCCCAGATCTTCTTGGACCCGTTTCAGCGAAAAAAACCGTACCCCCTTAACAGTGGAAGACATGCAGTAGCTGCAGTCAAAAGGACAACCCCGTGAGGTTTCGTAATATATTATCCGGTTTTTGAAATAACTCAGGTTTTTCCTGTTATATGGTGCGGCAATTGTATCAAGATCAGTTATCAATTCCCTGTCAGGATTTTCACAAATACTGTCATTTTCCCTGTAGCTCAGCCCCTTGATCTCATGAAACTTATCCTGGTGAAAAATGGCCTGCAGGAATTCTTTTAAGGTATGTTCCCCTTCCCCGCGAATTACAAAGTCTAAGGCCCTGTTTTCATTTAGAATTTGGCGAGCACAGTAGGAAACTTCCGGACCGCCCAATACGATAACCAACCCAGGGATTACTTTTTTCAAGTCTTCACATATCGCCAGTATAGTCTGAATATTCCATATATAGCAGGAAAAGCAAAGAATATCCGGCTTGGATAGAAAAATATCAGCCATTATGTTCTCTTTTTTTTCGTTTATGGTATATTCCTTTATGTAAGTTTCCCAAGCACTATCCCTGCAGAATTCCTTCAGGTAGGCCAGTGCCAGCGAAGAGTGGATGAATTTTGCGTTCAGCGTGCTCAACAGTACTCGCACAGCATGTCTACTCCTAACAATGCTTTTATTTCAATATTAAAAATAACTTCTATTCTTCCCCTATTATCCGTATTTCCGGCTGCAGATCAACGTCAAACTTCTCCCGGGCCTTCTGCTGAATATATTTTATGAGATTCAACACGTCATCTGCAGAAGCGTTTCCTTTATTTATAATAAAACCGGCGTGTTTTTCAGATACCTGGGCTCCTCCAATCCCAAACCCCTTAAGCCCCATCTTCTCTAACATTGGTCCTACATAATAGCCCTCAGGCCGCTTGAAAGTACTGCCTGCGCTGGGAAACTCGAGAGGCTGCTTTTCTGTCCGCCTCCGGGCAAATTCCCGCATTTTTGCCAGTATCTTTTCTTTGTCACCTGGTTTTAATTCCAGGACGGCGGAAACCACAATATAACTGCTGTCCTGAAATATGCTTTTCCGGTACCCTAGCTTCATCTCTTCAAGGGAAAAATCTTTTATTTTGCCATCGTGCCCGACAGCTGTAGCTTTGACAAGCACTTTTTTCATCTCTCCGTCGTAGGCTCCGGCGTTCATTACCACGGCTCCCCCAACACTGCCTGGAATTCCTTCAGCAAATTCAAGCCCGCTCAGGCTGTGAGCTGCGGCTTTTTTAGACAGATCTGACAACCTGACACCTGCTTCAGAATATACCCTGGTCCCTGAAATCGACATCTTGGTCAGATTGCGGCCTAATTTTATTCCTACTCCCCGAAAACCCTTATCCCGTACCAAAAGGTTTGTTCCCAGTCCGAAAACAAAAAAAGGAATATTCTCGTCGCGGCAAAAAGAAAGAACAGCTTTGATATCGTTGATATCACGGGGCATCACCATTATATCTACAGGTCCCCCTATTTTAAATGTTGTATGGTTTTTCATGGGTTCGTTAAACCTTATTCTATCTGCAGGAAGAAAATCCGAGAAACCAGAATACATAAGCAACAAATCTCCCCTATTTTATTCAATTCACTGTCTCAGAAATAGCAATTTTTTCTCTCCATAAAAATTTATCTCTGCATCATTTAAAATTATACCTTAGCAGTAGTAATTTTATAAACCCTAAGCCCTATTTATGTTATAATATGCAGGAATTTATATGCCTAAGTTCAACAGGAGGAATGAAATTATGGGAACGGCTACCATTAAAAAGGAACTCATAAAGATTCTGGGTGAAAAAAAAGTTTTAACTGACGATCTGGATTTAATGTATTATTCTTATGACAGTTCATTTCTAACCAGGTTAGAACCCAGTAATCCTGACGCTGTTGTCATACCTGCTTCTACGGAAGATGTGCAAAAAACAGTGCGCTTTGCTTATGAAAACAATATCAACATTATTCCTCGCGGTGCAGGTACTGGTGAAACGGGCGGGTGCATTGCGGTAAACGGCGGAATAGTATTGGATCTTTCTGCTTGGGATGAAATAGTGGAGATAGATGCTGAAAACATGCAGGTTATCGTCAGACCCGGAGTAATTCATGCCAATCTTAACGAGCAGCTGGCCAAATTCAACCTGTTTTTCCCTCCTGATCCTGGGAGCAGCAAAATGTGCACCATTGGGGGGATGGTTGCCAACAACGCCTCTGGGCTCAGAGCTGTAAAATATTGGTCTACTGAACCGTACGTCCTTGGACTGGAGGTTGTAATGCCCAATGGTGATATTATAATTACTGGAGGAATGAAGGCGCGAACAATAAAAAACGTTTCCGGTCTAAACCTGACCAAATTAATGGTTGGTTCTGAAGGAACACTGGGAATTATTACCCAAATAAGGCTAAGATGCTTCCCGGTCCCTAAAGCAAGGGGTATTGCCATGGCTGTTTTTGATAATTTAGATGATGCTCCTGCAACTGTCTTAGACGTTTACCAAAACGGAGTTCTGCCTTCAGGTATTGAGATTTTAGACAGCTCTGCGATTAAGGCAGTCAATGAATTCAAACCCGAAATTAATCTGCCGGAGGCGGAAGCAATCCTTCTTTTTGAAGTAGACGGCAATCCGCCCAGCGTGGAATATGAAGGAGAAATAATAAGAAACGTTGCGGTGAAAAGAGCCCGCAGTTTCGAATGGTCCACAGACAAAAAGAGGATGGCTGAGTTGTGGGAAGGCCGCAGTATAACCGCAACGGCTGCTGCAAGAGTACGTCCTGACGGCAGCAGAATTTTTGCCGGGGAGGATATAAGTGTCCCCCTGTCCAAAGTCGCTGATACCCTGAGAGCTATAAGGAACCTGGGAGAAAAGTACGGGATTCGCGTGGTTAATTACGGTCATATCGGAGACGGCAATGTCCACACTGCGCCTGTAATTAATCCGGAAAACCCGGATGAAGTGGAAAAAGTTCTGCAGCTAGTACATGAAATTCACCTGTTGGCTATCGAAGTGGGCGGAACAACTACTGGCGAACACGGCGTCGGTGCTGTGCGCCGTTGTTATGCCGAAGCTGAACACGGGAAAGCAGTTGAATATATGCGCAAAATAAAAGAAGCCTGCGATCCTAAGGGAATTATGAATCCAGGGAAGGTATTCTGAGCCGTGAATATTAAACTGCAGAATATAAGGCTTGCAGCGGCTTGAGAACAGCCTTTTCAATAACCCGACAAGAGGTTAATGGATCTGGAAGTTAATTTTACTTTAGAGAGGGTTGGTTATGAAATTTAAAGATCTGCCGCCGGTAAAAGAACAATTAATGAAGTGTGTACGCTGTGGTAAGTGCAGGAGTGTATGTCCGGTATTTGCTGAGATAAAAAATGAAACAGCAGCTCCGCGGGGTCATGTCTTTATAGTGCAAGCCCTCAGAGACGGCAAAGTTGCCCCTAATGATAAAGTATGGGAAAAATTAAATATGTGCCTGCTCTGCGAGGCCTGCAGCATAAACTGCCCGTCAGGTATCGATGTTCACGAACTTAACGCAGCGGCTCGTTCGTATATATACGAAAATAATCCCAGCATAGGCAGGGAGCTAATCTTTGATGTCTTGTGGACTAACCAGTTTCTGTTAAAAACTACCGCCCGAGTTATGTGGGGTTTCCAGAAATCGGGTCTGCAAGCTTTAGCCCGAAATTTGGGACTTACCAAAATGCTTCCCGGCGACCTGTCACAAGCAGAAAAAATAATGTCGAATATTCCTTACGCTTCTGCCCGCAGTACATTGCGGGAAGTGAACCCGGCAAAAGGAGATAAAAAATATACTGTCGGCTATTTCTTGGGATGCGGAACGGATTTATTTTTTCCTAATGTCGCAAAAGCTGCAGTAGACGTTCTAACCCATAACGGTTGTGAAGTGATAATTCCTGCTGATACAAAATGCTGTGGGCTGCCTCACATCGCTAACGGGAAGATGGATACAGCTCGCCAGTTGGCAGTCCATAATATAAAAATATTCGATTCCTATGACCTTGATTTTATCGTCACTGACTGTGCTTCTTGTTCTGCAACACTTTCCCCTAAGAATATGGAGTTTTTATTGAGCGGGTTGAAAATAGAAGACCAGGCCATGGCTTTTGCACATAAGGTTATAGATTTAAACAAATTGCTGGTAGACATTTTAAATATTGATCTCCAGGGAGAAGAACCAGCCAGAAAAGTTAAAGTCACCTACCATGATCCCTGCCATCTGGCCAATGCCCAGGGGATAAAGGAACAGCCGCGGGAACTGCTCAGGCGTGTGCCGGGAGTGGAATATATTGAAATGAGAGATTCAAACCGCTGCTGCGGAGGTTCAGGGACATATAGCGTGACCCATTATGGTATTTCCATGAAAATTTTGGATAAAAAAATAGACCGCGCCATGGAAACAGGAGCCGAGAAAATAGCTACATGCTGCCCGAGCTGCATGATGCAGTTAAGGTACGGAATCAACAGGCACAACTGGGATTGTCAAGTCGTACACCCGGTTGAACTGGTAAACCAGGTTTACAAGGACAACATCGCTTTATATACGGGTAATTGACATGAACAGCAGCACAAAAAAAATAAAAATTATTTTTAAAAAAGTACAGAGAGCCAACTTGAAATATAGGCTGGTAAACAGCGGCGACAGGATAGCGGTCGGTTTATCAGGAGGAAAAGACAGTTTTACCCTGCTCTATTTTCTGCAGTTATTGCGCCGGCGTACTCCCCTGGATTTTGAAATATACCCGGTCTATATAGACCTGGGCTGGGAGAACGATGTCTCTTTTCTTCGCCAATTCTGCTCAATGCAGGGACTGTCACTGCTGATAAAAAAAACTAATATAAAACAAGTGGTTTTCGATATTCGCAAGGAGAAAAGCCCCTGTTCGCTTTGTTCCCATTTGCGGCGGGGCGCCCTGAACCGTCTGGCAAAAGAACATTCGTGTAACAAAGTAGCTCTGGGACATCACCTCGATGATGCCGTAAACACACTTTTCATGTCTATTCTGTATGAAAACCGTTTTAACGTATTTAAACCCTGCACTTACCTGGACCGAATCGGCCTAACAGTTATAAGACCGCTGATTTATGTAGAAGAATCGGATATTAATTCCTTTATCAGCTCGGAAGGGATTACCCCGGTGGAAAATAAATGCCCTGTTGATGGGTACACTAAGAGGGATGAGGTTAAAGCTTTGGTAAATGAAATAGAAAAACGCTGTCCTGGTGCAAAAAACAAATTTCTAGCCTGTCTTGAAAATGTTGCCCCGGACTGTTTTTGGCAGAAAATATAGTACGCGAACACCTGTTTTAAAACCGGGAAATATGCTATAATTCCAGTAAACTACTGGAATCAGTCGTTTTTCAACCTACACCTTATTTCAATTATGGAGGTTAAGTTATCGTGAGCGATGATCTCAAGCTAACCGGTAGACAACAGCAAATACTCGATTTTATAAAAAATGAAATCAAAATCAGGGGTTATCCTCCTTCAGTCCGGGAAATTGGACGCGCAATAGGGCTGAAATCCAGTTCTACGGTGCATTCTTACATTCTGCAGCTGGAGAAAAAAGGATTTTTGAGAAGAGATCCTTCCAAACCCCGCGCTATTATTCCTATTGATTCAGACGCACCCGACATTGCAGTGAAAACCGTTCTCCTTCCTCTTGTGGGCAGTGTTGCGGCTGGTACTCCTATATTTGCTGAGCAGAACATAGACGATTACGTACCGGTTCCGGTTGAATTTATTGGACATGGGAACCACTTTATCCTCAAGGTAAAAGGCGAAAGCATGGTAGAGGCAGGGATACTTGACGGTGACTATCTAATTGTAAAGCAGCAGGCGGATGCTGCCAACGGTGAAATAGTGGTGGCCTTGCTTGGGGATGAAGCTACTGTAAAAAGGTACTATAGAAGAAACGGGTATATTGAATTAAAACCGGAAAACAGTTCAATGGATTCTATAAAAGTTGAGAACGTTCAGGTTGTAGGCAAGGTCTCCGGGCTAATGCGCCGGATATAAAAACCAGGGGGAAAGATACAGGACAACACCATTTTTTTAGGGACCGTGTTTTTTTCGTGCTAGCCTGCTGCGTCCCGTACTTTCCCGGGGCAGTTCATTAGAATTTTTCCAAATATTCTCCAATTTCCCAGTCATGTACCCTGGAGCTGTAGCTTTCCCACTCTTTAATTTTTGCCAGGATAAACCGGGAATAAATATGCTCACCCAGTGCTTCACGTATGACTTCATCCTTGCTTAATTCATTGATCGCTTCATAAAGATTTTCCGGTAAAGATTCGATGTTATTTAAACGCCTGGCAGCTAAGTCCATTTCATATATATTTTGTTCCACCGGTGCAGGAGGTTCCATTCTGTTCTTAATCCCATCCAGACCGGCTTTCAGGATAACTGCCAAGGCTAAATAAGGATTGCAGGTAGGATCCGGATTCCGCAGTTCAATTCTGGTGCCAATACCACGTCGAGCAGGTATTCTGATCAACGGGCTCCTGTTGCGGTATGACCAGGCAATGTATACAGGGGCTTCATAGCCTGGTACTAGGCGTTTATAGGAATTTACGGTAGGACATGTAATAGCAGCTATGGCTTTAGCGTGTTTAATGATGCCTGCAATAAAATGGCGGCAGGTACTGCTCAACCCGTCGTTTTGTTGTGGGTCGAAGAAAATATTTTCTTCCCCCTTAAAAAGCGAGATGTGTAAGTGCATCCCAGAGCCGGCAATCCCGTATACCGGCTTGGGCATAAATGTGGCGTGTAAGCCATGGCGCTGAGCTACAGTTCTGACCACGATGCGAAAAGTGACGATGTTATCCGCAGTTACCAGGGCTTCTTTATATTTAAGATCAATCTCGTGCTGGCCGGGTGCTACTTCATGATGCGATGCTTCGATTTCAAACCCTATCTGCTGCAGGGTTTCCACCATATCTCTGCGCGCGTCTTCCCCTTTATCCACAGGGGGGAGATCAAAATAGCCTGCTTTATCGTTAGTCTCCAGTGTGGGCTGCCCGTTTTCATCTACATGAAACATGAAAAATTCGGGTTCAGGTCCTACATACATAGTGTAGCCTAATTCCTTTGCTTCTTGCAGCACGTTTTTCAGGGCACAACGCGGTGAACCCATAAAAGGCTGGTCATTGGCATCGTAAATATCGCATATCATCCTGGCTGTTTTACTGCTGTGACCGCCGTTCCACGGCAGGATTAAAAAGGTATTTAAATCGGGCCTGAGATACATATCTGATTCTTCAATACGAACAAAACCTTCTATAGAAGAGCCGTCAAACATAAGTTCTCCTTCTAAGGCTTTTTCCAGCTGCTCATACGTAATGGAAACACTCTTCATAACCCCCATAATATCAGTAAACTGCAGCCGTATAAAGCGGACATTTTCTTCCCGTGCTTTATTCATTATATATGCCTTGTCCATACTATCCCTTCCCTTTTAAATACTTTATGATAATATAACTTAATAAGATTAACACATTTGCAATTGCATATCAATTGAAAAGCATAACTAAAAATGATGCCGTCATAACAAGGCCCACCATTATTTTAAAGATCATGCCTGAAAACAAGCCTACTACTGTGCCTATTCCGACCTTCATGGCTTTGTTTATGTCATGTTGTTCGAAGTATTCACCTATAACTGCTCCCAGCCAAGGGCCCAGCAGTATGCCCACGGGGGGAAAAAGGAAGATCCCGATAAATGTTCCTAAAAGAGCTCCCCATATTCCTTTCTTACTTGACCCAAAATATCGAGCCCCCAGAACTGAGGATATGTAATCAACAATCACTGATAATACGGTTAGACCGGCCATTACAAGCAGGTACTCAACCGTTATAGCCTTGAATCCTTCGTACCATCCATACCCAGCAATTGCCAGGAAAATCAAAGGAATTCCCGGAAGCAGCGGCAAGATTGTTCCGGCAAATCCTACCAGGACCAGTATTACTGCGATTACTGTAATAAGGATATCAAAAGGCATGATATCTCACCTCCTGTGCAAATTTATTACTATGGCACGGTAAACTCTGGAGTCAATTAATTATATATTACTTTTGGGGGAAAATGATATTTTCAATTAACTTTTTTATCACATACCGGCAGTGTTCATAAGTTAGACCACCTTGAAGATAGGCGCAATAAGGCTCTCTTAAAGGAGCGTCACAAGAAAGCTCTAAAGATGCTCCCTGTACAAAAGTACCGGCAGCCATAGCTATGGGGTCGCTGTATCCAGGAAGGCTGGCATATTCCAGAATAACATTGCTGTCGACCGGGGAACTGCTCTGCACCACCTGGCAGAATCGGAGCACCTGATCAGCATTATCCAGTTTTACAGCCTGTACTATATCTGCCCGTGTCTCATCCCATTTAGGAGAAACTTCATACCCGTGCTGTTCGAATATATATGCGCAAAGAATCGCGCCTTTTAATGCCTGCATTACAGCGTGCGGCGCCATGAACAGTCCCTGGTATAAATAGCGTTTGTTGGTCAGGCTGGCGCCCAAATCTTTCCCTAGGCCGGGTGCGGTTATATGATACGCTGCCTGTTCCACCAGGTCCTTTTTCCCCACTATGTAGCCTCCGGAGACTGCTAATCCTCCTCCTGGATTTTTTATCAAAGAACCGGCCATAATATCCGCTCCATGTTGGGTCGGCTCCTGAATTTCAGTAAATTCACCGTAACAATTATCGACCAAAACGACGGTTGAAGGGCTTAAAGCTTTTACAGTTTCAATTAAAGAGCCGATACTTTTAACGGACAAAGAAGGGCGGGATTTATAGCCGCGCGAACGCTGGATAAGTGCCATTTTTGCGTCTGTGTCTAGGGCTTTGGCAATACCCGCCGGATCCGGTTTTCCGTCCGGGGTTAGGTTCACTTCCTCGTATTCTATTCCCCTGCTTATCAGGTTGCCGTGGAATTTTCCGGACGCACCGATAACGCTGGCCAGCGTGTCATAAGGAGAGCCGGTCAGAGAAATAAGCTTGTCTCCGGGCCTCAGTATTCCAAATAGGCAGGCCGATATGGCATGGGTACCCGATACGATCTGGCAGCGTACCAGGGCATCTTCTGCCGCGAAAACCTCGGCATAGATATTCTCCAGCAAGTCCCTGCCGGTATCCCCGTAGCCGTACCCTGAAGAAGGACTGAAATGGTAATCCTGAACTTTATGGTTCTTAAAAGCCTCAATTATCTTAGCTTGATTAGCGTATGCCGTTTCTTCCAGCTCCAGAAATCTATCCGTTAAACGCCGCTCAGCTTCCCTGATAATCCGCAAAGCATCCAGAACATATCCCCTCTTTCGCTTAAACTTGTATACTGGTCAGCTTCCAATTATTCTAATCCATATTGGAAAACCGGTGGTTAATCTTTTTGTACAAAATCAACCAGGGCCATTTCCTCGTCGAACATTTTTTTATAAGACAGCCCTACAATCAATAAACAGCCTATAGCCACTGATGCAGCTATCATTATCATCACCACAAACTGATAGCGTACTGCCAATTGCGGATTCATCCCCGCTAGTATTTGCCCGGTCATCATTCCAGGCAGGCTGACGATTCCAACAATCATTAACGCGTTAATAGTTGGCGTCATTCCTGCGGCTACTGCTTTCCTAACGTAATGCCTGACTGCCTCCCATGGTGTTGCCCCGAAGCATAATAACTGTTCAACTTGGTCAACATGTGAATAAATTTCACTGTGCATCCTGTCAAGGGAAAGGGCTATAGCGTTCATAGAATTACCCAACAGCATGCCAAATATGGGGACTGCTACATGGGCTGAATACCAAGGATGGGGAGAAATAATGATGACTACGACTAAAAAACCTACTAAGAAGGTACTGGCTGTCAGAGATATAAAAGATGTCAGCCAGGGATTATAAGATGTTTTAGTAATACGCCGCGTTGCTTCACGGCTAGCAATAAAACACATCAACAGTATTATAAACACAATTAACAGCAAGTTGTTTAATTCAAATATGTAAGCTAGAACATAGCCAATAAGAGTTAATTGGACAAACGCCCGGACAGTTCCCCAAACTAGCGGTTTTAACAGGCCCAGCTTTAAAAAAGCAGAAATCAAACCGGTTATGACGACCAGTATGACACTCAAAGCCAACTGCAGGTTAGAAATGGGTATGTATTCGCTCAATTTGCTTTCTCCTTCTTATCATCCAAACTCAAAATCGATACATCTTCCAAATAATTAAGGTCTTCTTTTTTATGTGATACTATAATAACCGCCCGCTCAGAATCTCCCTTAACCCATTTATTAAGCAGCCTGAGCACACTTATTGCGCTTTCTGGGTCCAGATAAGCAGTCGGTTCATCCAGGAGTAAAACTTCAGGTTCGATTAATAAGGCTCTTATTAAAGCAACCCTGGCTATTTCCCCGCCCGACATGGTACGCGCTTCCTGGTCCAGCGTGTTCAACGGAAGCTGAAGCTCCTGCATATATTGCCGCGCCGTCTGCAAACTAAAATCTTTCTTACTCTTAACAGCATTTATAGTAAAAGGCAGCCTGAAATTTTCCTCTAGAGTCCCATCAAAAACGATCGGTTTCTGAGATACATAATGAACTCTTCTCCTCCATTCAGCAGGGGGGATCGAATAGCAGGTATTTCCTCGATAAATTATTTCCCCGCTGTCGGGTTTAGTCAACCTGGCTAGCATCCTGAGCAGTGTAGTTTTTCCCGAACCGGAAGCTCCGGTTACCGCCAAAATCGATCCCGGCTCCACCGACCGCGTGACTGTAATAGACCGTTCATTTGTTAACTTACGGTGGAGATTTCTGAAAGCAAAAAAACAACTCATAAATTTTTCTCCCGCCTGGATTCTCCAAGTTAATGTCCGACTGCTTTTTATAGAAGTATTATACTACATTATTCAGAAAACAGGCATCGAGGTTATTTTGAGGTAAAGAACAGCAAAAAAGAGATCTTCATTATTTGCGAACACTAGACGGTTCCTGACAAGTTATAAATCTTAGGCTGCTTATGCCTGTATGGTAGCCGGATCAGGCAAATCTATATCTTCTATAGTTATCAGATCTTTGCGGGTAAGGAACTTTTTATCGATTATTCTCAAGGCCTGCAGCCTTATAGATTTCTCAACTAAATTCCTCACATAGCGCGCATTGCCGCTGTATGGATGGTGATCCTGCGCGAATTCCTGCAGGTGGTTTTTCAGTTTCCACCGGCATTTCCCGGTTAGATCATAATCTCTTTCTTTATACATCTGCAGGGCTATCTGGAATAACTCTTCACTGTTGTAGTCTTTAAAATCGATTTGAAAAGGAAACCGGGATCTAAGCCCGGGGTTTGAACGTATAAACCGGTCCATTTCGCTGGAATACCCTGCTAAAACAACGACCAAATTGTCCCGGTAATCTTCCATAGCCTTCACTATACTGGCGATGGCTTCTTTCCCAAAATCCTTTTCTCCTCCCTGAGCGAGAGAATACGCTTCATCAACAAACATGACGCCGCCCAAAGATTTCTTTATCATATCCCTGGTTTTCTGGGCTGTATGACCGATATACTCCCCTACCAGATCCGCCCTTTCCACCTCTACCAGGTGCCCTTTGCTCAAAATCCCAATATCGTTCAGTATCCGGGCCAAAATCCTGGCCACAGTAGTTTTGCCGGTCCCCGGGTTGCCTTTGAAAATCATGTGCAAAACCGTCGGCTGTACCTTGAGCTGCAGTTCATTCCTTTTAGCCTGCACGAGTGAATATGCAGTAATTTCAACAATAGTCTTTTTTACATCATTTAAACCCACCAGTTTTTCCAATTTCTTAATCGACTCCAGTTTGGGAAAAGGACTGGAATTCGAATATAAAGGGATTTGACTGGAATCAGGTCCAGCATCCATGAACTTCATGGATATTTCCATTAGATCACCACCCTGTTAACCTTTAAAAAGAGGCGGGGATATCCGATTTCCCCTCACCTGCTTTCTTTATCCCTTCAACTGTTTTTATGCCGATTTTAACCGCATTTTAGATAATTCGTTTTCAGTGATATTCTGAATTATTATATGATAAACAGACAAAAGTGGTGATACCGGGTTTAAGAGAAGAACATTATCGCAGTCCGATAATCATCGCGACACTTATATTTGTATTAAATCAGCAGCTTTGCGAGTTAAGTCCGTATAATTGTGTAAAAAGGTGAGCCACTTTCGACCTCAGACGGTTCAAGGCCAAATAAGCAAGCAGCTGTTTGATTTTGACTTTTACCCCGTCTT
>JACIYB010000179.1 GCA_014360155.1 Syntrophomonadaceae bacterium | reverse complement strand
AAAAAAAGATGTTCCAGTGTTGTATACTAATCCTACAGAAGCAGAAGCTATAAAACTATTCGCCAATACATATTTGGCAATGAGAATTGCATTTTTCAATGAATTAGATACATATGCAGAGATTAGAGGATTAGATACTAAACATATAATTGAAGGTGTTTGTTTAGATTCTAGGATAGGGAATTACTACAATAATCCTTCATTTGGTTATGGAGGGTATTGTTTACCGAAGGATACCAAACAATTATTAGCCAACTACCAAGATGTTCCTAATAATATAATAAGAGCAATAGTAGATGCCAATAGAACAAGAAAAGACCATATAGCAGATATGATAATTAAGAGAAATCCTAAAATTGTAGGTGTTTATAGGTTAACTACAAAAAAAGATTCAGATAATTTCAAACAATCTGCTATTCAAGGTGTTATGAAAAGAATCAAAGGGAAAGGGATAGAGGTAGTAGTATATGAGCCTATGCTAAAGGAAAATAGTTTTTTTAATTCTAGAGTAATTAGGGATTTAGATGAATTTTTAAAAATATCAGATATAATTTTGACGAATAGAATGACAGAAGAATTAGAAGATGTAAAAGACAAGGTATATACAAGGGATTTGTTTAATAGGGATTAATTTGAGGTTAACAAATTAACTAGTTAAGTCCGTATAATTGTGTAAAAAGGTGTGGGATATACTCGATTTGTCGGACACACAGTAGTTAGGTAAAATAACAACTGTGGGGAGGATAAATTTATGAGTAACAGTGGAAACCGTTATGGTGCCGAATTTAAGGCAGATGCTGTCAGATTAGTAAAAGAAAGTGGTCGATCTGCAGCGAGTGTGGCCAAGGATCTGGGAATTAATCCTCAAACCCTTAGGAATTGGATGGCAGCAGATAAAAAGATTAAGTCTCCTGATAAGGTAAGAGTTATGGAAGTGGAAGCTGAATTACGAGCGGAAAAACGCAGGAATAAAGATTTAGAGGAATCAGTAGCCATATTAAAAAAAGCTGCGGCCATCTTCGCAGAAAACAACCGAAAATAAGCTTTGAGTTTATCAAAGCACATAGCTCCGAATTTTCGGTTGAGAAGATGTGTCAAGTACTTGAAGTATCACGGAGCGGTTACTATGATTGGAAAGATAGATTGCCAAGTAAACGGGAGCAAGAAAACCAGGCTATTCTTAAAATTGCCCAAAAGAGTTATGAAGAGTACCACGGTATGTGCGGTCTGGACAAGATCCTTGCGGATGTAAGAGAAAAATACCCCCATTGCAGCCGCAAACGATTATATCGATTACAAAAGAGAAATAAGCTCTATTCCAAGCGTAAAAGAAAGGTTAAAGTTACAACAAATTCAAATCATAAGCTGCCAGTAGCAAAGAACCTCTTAAATCAAGACTTCAGAACAGATAGCCCGGCAGCTGTCTGGGTAACAGATATAAGTTACATATATACCTATGAAGGCTGGTTGTACTTGGCAACTGTTAAAGATATATTCACTAAGGAAATTGTAGGTTGGGCTACAGACAATAACATAAAAACAGAGCTTTGTATTAAAGCCCTGGAGAGTGCTGTCAAAAGACATAAACCTCCCAAGGGAATAATTCACCACTCTGATAGAGGCGTACAATACTGCAGCAAGGACTACCAGGCAGTATTAAGAAAATACGGGATGGTCTGCAGCATGAGCCGTAAAGGTAACTGTTACGATAATGCCTGTGCTGAAACCTTCTTCAGTACGATAAAATGCGAGATGCTTTACCATAAGAGCTATAAAACGAGAGAAGACGCCCACCGGGATATTTTTTGGTATATCGAAGTATTTTACAATCGTAAAAGAAGGCACCAAGCCCTGGAATATCAGCCCCCAGCGGCATTTAAACAAAAATTCTATCAAAGCAAAAAAGCGGCTTAGAAAAACCGGATTATGAAATTTTGAGTAAAACTGTGATTTAGTGAGAAAACCTAACTCTGGACTGTCTGTTTTATCGGGAAAACCTCAGGGGTTAGCCCGTGTTTGCCCGGTACCAGCGCAGTGAACAAGCCCTGGTACTGGCGTTGATGGAAATGGTAATAAACGGGGTATCTACCAGAAAAGTGGCCCAGATTACCGAAGAGCTATGTGGCACTGAATTTTCCAAGTCCACTGTATCAGAGCTCTGTAAGAAGCTGGACCCGGTAGTCACTTCCTGGAACCACCGTCCCTTGAACGAGACTTCTTATCCTTTTGTTGTGGTAGATGCCATGGTTACCAAGGTAAGGGAAGATGGCAGGGTACGTTCCCGGGGAGTTCTTCTAGCCTTTGGAGTTAACCAGGAAGGCTGCCGGGAGATCTTAGGCCTATGGGTCGGAGACAGCGAATCGGAGGCCAGTTGGAGCGAGTTTTTTGCTGATCTAAAACTTCGTGGGCTTAAAGGTGTAGAGTTAATAGTCTCCGACCAGCACACCGGCCTGGTTAAAGCTATCAAGACCCATTTCCAGGGGATAGCCTGGCAGAGGTGCCAGACCCATTTCCTGCGTAATATCCTGGATGTTACGCCTAACTCATTGAAGAAGGGTTATCAGGATTTTTCCTAACCGGGAATCAGTTGTACGTCTTGTCGGTGCCTTCCTCATGGAGTTTGACGAAAAGTGGACCAGTGGCTGCAAGTATCTTGATATGACTGAGTATTTAGCTTTGTCAAAAAAACATTTCAAGAAAAGTCAAAAAGT
>JACIYB010000178.1 GCA_014360155.1 Syntrophomonadaceae bacterium | reverse complement strand
GCCTTACCTAATCTATTAACTCTCGAATTAGGGAAAACACAGGTAATCAAGCGGATTCAGGCTTTTTCTTGATAGGCTATCAGGCAACAGCGCCTTCAAAACCGAGGAAGCCATGCGGAAAGCATTGACCAAAAGACTCAAGAAAACTGAAAACATTGAAAATATCGACCTCCCGCATAAAGGCTTCGACAGCCTGAAGATTCAAAAATTTTGCAGCAACTTTTCTTAGGAAAATCACGGGATACGGGAGTGTCAGCATTGCTTGAATCCGTACTAAATCAAATCTTGCAAGCAGAGGCCACAGAACAACTCTGTGCAAAGCCATATGAACGCACCGAGGAGCGCAAGGGTTATCGCAATGGCACTACTCCGCACAAGCTTACTACGCGAGTTGGTAAGCTGATCTTGCGCGTTCCCCGTATTAGAAATGGTGAGTTTTCCACTGATATGTTTGCCCGGTATCAGCGCAGTGAACAGGCCCTGATACTGGCGTTGATGGAAATGGTAATAAACGGGGTATCTACCAGAAAAGTAGCCCAGATTACCGAAGAACTATGTGGCACCGAATTTTCCAAGTCCACTGTATCAGAGTTCTGTAAGAAGCTGGACCCGGTAGTTACTGCCTGGAACCACCGTCCCTTGAACGAGACTTCTTCCCCCTTTTAAGGTGTAGAGTTAATAGTCTCCGACCAGCACACCGGACTGGTTAAAGCTATCAAAACTCATTTCCAGGGGATAGCCTGGCAGAGGTGCCAGACTCATTTCCTGCGTAATATCCTGGATGCTACGCCTAACTCATTGAAGAATGAGCTCCGTACCAAGCTATGTGCCATGTTGGATGCTCCAGACATGGATACGGTAAGGCTGCTGCTAAATTAGATTCTGGAAGCTTACCAGGATAAAGCGCCCAGGGCTATGAAGATACTGGAACACGGTTTTGACGATGCTACCGCGGTCCTGACACTACCTGAAAAATACCGCAAGCGCCTGCGCACAACTAACGCGATTGAGCGGCTTATTGAAGAAATACGCCGTAGAGAAAGGGTTATCAGGATTTTTCCTAACCGGGAATCAGTTATACGTCTTGTCGGAGCTCTCATCATGGAGTTTGACGAAAAGTGGACCAGTGGCCGCAAGTATCTTGATATGACTGATTATTTAGCTTTGTCAAAAGAACATTTTAAGAAAAATCAAAAAGTTGTGCGCATCGGTAATTAGAAACCTTCATTTCTAACCGGAGGTTTTTACACAAAATTTTGGACTTGATCGTACTCCACTGGCAGACAATAAAAATCATCTATCGTCAATTGATACAGAATCAATTAACAAGGCAGATACTCTTCTGGGTTTTCGTAATAGCGAGCCTGGTACTGCTGCTTTTCCCTTTTATTTTGCAACCACAAATATAATAATTAAAAAATAAAATGCAAAAATTCAGTTTCCCGCTGGCTGCCGCATTTCTTCTTTTTATTCATGTTTATTTCGCAGCAGCCTCATCCCGTTAATGGTCACTACAAGTGAACTTCCCATATCCCCGACCACAGCCAGCCACAGAGTTAACCATCCGGGAATAACCAGAAGCAAAATGGACACTTTTATCACCAGGGCAAAAACGATGTTTTGCCTGATAATCCTCAGTGTTCGCCTGCCCAATTTTATGATATACGGTAATTTATTGAGGTCATCAGACATTAAGACAATATCCGCAGTTTCCAACGCTGCATCCGCCCCTGCCGCTCCCATGGCAATCCCCACTGTTGCTCTCGCCATTGCCGGAGCATCGTTCACTCCATCCCCTACCATTGCCACTTTGGGATATTCAGCCAAGAATTCCGTAATCGCCTCCACCTTGTCTTCCGGAAGAAGGTCAGCTCTATAATCATCAATACCTATACGCCTGGCAATGACACCGGCCGTCTGCTCATTGTCTCCAGTCAACATCACGGTTTTTTTTATACCTATTTTTTTCAGTTCCTCGATGGCAGCCTTACTGTTATCCTTAAGTTCATCAGCTACTGCGATCAACCCCAGGATTCTGTTTTCATCTCCTAATATCATTGCCGTCTTGCCCTCATTCTGCAGATCATCAATCTTAGCAGTCACTTCATCCAAAGGGTATCCCCGTTCAATAAAAAAACGAGAGTTACCGATATAATACCGCTTACCGTCAATTTCCCCAACAGCTCCCCTGCCCCAAACAGCCTCAAAATTGCTTGCGGTGGGAATCGATCTCAACCGCTTCCCGGCATAAACAGCAATAGCCTCGGCCAGAAGATGTTTGGAGCGTGACTCAATAGCCGCAGCAACGGACAAAATTTCATCACCGCTTTTTTCTGCCACTGGAATTACATCTGTGACCTGTAGTTTTCCCAGGGTAAGAGTACCAGTTTTATCAAAAGCAATAACCGAAAGCCTTCCCATTTCTTCGAGATGGGCCCCCCCTTTTACCAGCACCCCGCTTCTTGCAGCGCTTCCTATAGCCGAAACAACGGAGACAGGGGTAGATATCACCAGGGCGCACGGGCAGGCTACCAGCAGCATAGCCAGGGCTTCATAAAACCACTTGCTAAAAGGCTGATTAAAGACCAGTACAGGCACAGCAGCCACCAGAACTGCAGCCGCAATCACCAGAGGGGTATAATAGCGGGAAAACCTGTCAATAAGCTGTTGGGAAGGGGATCGCTGGGCCTGTGCTTCTTCCACGAGGTTGATTACCCTGGATATGGTGTTATCCCGAGCCAATTTGGAAACTTGGATTTCCAGGGACCCATGTCCGTTTATAGTCGCGG
>JACIYB010000177.1 GCA_014360155.1 Syntrophomonadaceae bacterium | reverse complement strand
AAACAGGTCTCCGCCTCCTTGAGCAGTGGAGAAAAACAGCAAATATAAGGAGATATATTTAATAGAACGCAAGGATTGTCAGGATCTTTCCTAACCAGGAGCTGTATGTCTTGTCGGTATTCTCCTCATGGGGGTTGACAAAAAGTGGGCCAGCAGCCGCAAGTACCTCGATATGATTGAGTATTTAACTTTGTCAAAAGAATTAACGTATCGGTAATTAAGAAATCTTCATTTCTAACCAGAGGTTTTTGCACAAAATTTTGGACTTGATCAATATCTATTTAATAAAAACTACTTTTTACAGTTTGGCTTTGCGAGAAACTCATTCTGGATAAACCTGAAATCTACCGCACCAGCCATCCATAATCCTGCCTGCAATCAACGATATAATCAACGTATACTGTTTGGTCTTTGATTTGATACAAAATCAAATACCATTTTTCTACGAACATCTTGTGGTATTTATTCGGAGGAATAAATTCTGCCTTCAGAAACGAAAAACGCTCCGGCATTTGATGCAGGGAACGGATAGCGTCCATCAGGTCGTTTTTTACCTTGCGGGCGGCGGTGGGGCTTTTCTGCGCCAGAAAACGGACATGGCCCACCAGCATTTGGCGGGCACGGTCAGAAACAATCACTTTATATTGAACCTTCTTTTCCATGTTCTACCTCATCAATAATGCTGTCCAGATAGCTGTCCAGTTCATCCGGCGTAACTCCGGCACGCCCTGCCAGACGGTCTTCCTCAACAGCCAGCAGTTCTTCGCGCAGCTTCAGCATTTTTTCGCGGCGGGTAAACGCTTCTATATCCATGACGACAAGATCACCCTCACCGTTTTTGGTAAGAAAAACAGGTTCTCCGGTAGACTTGCACAAAGCCGCAATTTCATTGTAGTTTTGCCTGATGCTTGCGGACGGTTTAATCTGCATGACACCAGCTCCTTGTAGCAACATTCTAACCATATTATACCTCTTTCATGCTATGATATCAATCAACAATCTTGCTATCTTTCATATTTCTGCGGGGACTGTGATGTCAATTTAATTCAATAAAGGTTTTGACCAGTATCTTCTCCGGGAGATTGTACAGGTATATAATAAGTGAAATATCAGGCACACAAGTTTATCTGGCTTGCGGTAACACTGACCTTAAAAAAATGAATTATTGATAAAAGAGCATACTTCTCCTAGGAGTTGTCAAGATTAGGAAACAGTGTTTACTGAAAGACTTTCAGTGGTTATACTGAAGGTAAAGAAGAAACATAAATGGAGGTTCAAGATGAATGCGAGGCCGATTAGACAGGAAATCCTGAAAGAACTTGATCGTCTTTCACCTGATTTGCAGCAACAGGTGCTTGATTTCACCCGAATGCTGGGGTCTTCTGCTTCTGAAGGTGTACCCGGCAAGGAACTTCTCCGGTTTGCTGGCATCCTGACACCGGAAGAAGCTGAGTTGATGGAGCGGGCCATTGAAGAGGGTTGTGAACGGGTGGATCCGGGTGAGTGGTAGATTCCTGCTGGATACGAATATTGTTATTGCTCTGTTTAAGGGAGATGTTGTCGTTCAGAAAAACCTAGCAGAAGTGGAGAAGGTATTCATACCCGCTATTGTCCTAGGGGAATTGTACTACGGTGCTTGCAAGTCCAGCCATATTGAAAAAAATATGGCGCGGATTGAAGAGTTTGCAGGGGGTGTCGCGGTGCTGGCCTGTGACGCTGGTACGGCGCGTGAATACGGCATAATCAAGAACCACTTACGGACAAAAGGACGACCTATCCCGGAGAACGATATTTGGATTGCAGCCATTGCACGGCAACGCAGCCTTGTTCTGGTCAGTCGCGACGATCATTTTGTAGAAGTAGAAGGGCTAAAGCTGGAAAGATGGTAACCTAAAAGTTACTACATTTTGGCAACAAAGGCTCGTGCTCCTTTTTCAGCGGCAGTGGCTAGGTAAATGGCATCTGGAGTCCGAACTCTGCGCTTCGCACGGATCTCAGCGTACCTCATAGCAACATCAATGGGTTGATCAACATTTAGCGACAGAAAAGGCGCAAGAAAGTATTAAAAAGAGAGCGCCTTGGGTTGAGACTGTATTTGCTGAAATAAAAGCTGTGCATGGCTTGAACTGGGTGACATTACGGGGAAGAGATAAGGTTCAGATTCAAACCGAGATGGCTTTTATCGTCTAGTATCAAGGCTTCATGGATGTACATCACGAATTTTATGAACCAACGTTGCTTTGCCAAAAGAGGGTCAAGTTGGAGTGTTTATGCTAACTTAAAAGTACCCCAGAGTAATAATTGAAAACTCCCCCACCATAAAATGGAATTTCCTATGTGTATAAAACATACTACAACAAATATGAGCGCGACTCTCAAACAAGGAAACTCTACGGCAAGACATGGAAGCGCATCCGGGACAGATACATAGCGAAGCACTCGCTTTGTGAGGAATGCAGGAAGTCCGGAAAGCTCACGCCGGCCGAAGAGGTGCATCATATTATCCCTTTATCCCAAGGCGGAACCAATGAGGACGGCGATCTCATGAGCCTGTGCGCGAGGTGCCACTCGGCAATAACGGCGAAAAAAGCGGACGCTGGAGATGAAAAAAGGCTGCCTTGCAGTAGTGCTTTCATTCAAACTGCCTGAGAAAGTCGCCGGGCAGCACCACTTTACGCTTTTGTTTTCCTCCTGCAGGCAAAGTAAATTACAAGCAGTATGACAGTTGGAATATTGTAGGCAAAAAAGAAAGCAGCTGTTGCGCCTGCCCATCCAAATGCGCTGGCGGTTGTTCCATAGGCGGTGGCTGACCATTCATAGATTTGATAACCTGAACCAGCAATCGCGACGCAGAAGCAAATGATAGGAAG
>JACIYB010000176.1 GCA_014360155.1 Syntrophomonadaceae bacterium | reverse complement strand
AACGGAACGTCCGTTCTCGGATAGAAAGCTTTTTTGGAGGGAATATGGGGTTTGAAGTTTCAGTCTGCCAGGACTTTTCTGCTGCTCACTGGTTGGATTATTATGAGGGCAAATGCAGCAATATCCACGGTCATACTTGGACTGTAGAAGTTAGTATTTCTGGCAATAAACTGGATGAAAGCGGGATGCTGGTAGATTTCAGATATATAAAGGGTGCTTTGAATACTATTTTGGACAAATTAGACCACACACTGCTTAACGAGGTAAGCCCGTTTGATACGATTAATCCTACAGCGGAAAACATTGCCCGGTATATATACTATGAAATGCAGGGTAAAATTAAATTCACGGAATGCAAGGTAAAAAAAGTGAAGGTGTGGGAGTCGCCGACTACCTGGGCTAGTTATAGAGAGGAGTAGTATTATGATGGATGCTGTAGCACTGCTTTCCGGTGGGTTGGATTCGGCAGTATCGATGTTACTTGCTCGCCGGAAAGCCCGGATAGTTTTGGCAATAACGTTTGATTACGGACAGAAAGCTGTCCGGCGGGAAATACAAGCAGCGAAGAATATATGTTCTTGCTATGGTATCAAACATGAGGTAATAGAGCTGCCTTTTATGCGTGACATGAAATCAGGTCTTATTGAAGGCAGCGGTATGTCGGTTGATAGTCCTTGGGTGCCGAATCGTAACGGCCTATTTCTAAACTTGGCTGCCTGCTATGCGGAAAATCTGGGGGCACAGCTGGTGGTATGCGGATTTAACCGTGAGGAGGCGGTTGATTTTCCTGATAATTCGACTGAGTACGTAGAGGCCGTAAGTAAATCCTTATTTTATTCAACTTTAAACCATGTAAAAGTGGTTTCCTTTGTGCAGGCAATGGACAAAGTAGAGATAATAAAAGCTGCTGTTGATATAGAGCTTGATTTCAAATATTTATGGAGTTGTTACGAGGGCGAAGAAAAACCTTGCGGCAGATGTCCCTCCTGCCTCAAAAACAAGGAAGCATATAAGAAAGCGGGGGTAAGATGCATTGAAGGTTTTGTTTATTGACAAAAAAATAGATTACCTGGGCACCCAGCTTGCTCCTCACTGGATATACCGCAATTTCGGAGTGCTTGGGGATGCTGTTGTGGCCTTTGTAGGCGAAGCAGATGTTCCGGCTGATAACATGGTTGATATAGCTGATGCTCTGGAGAAAGCTTTTATTTACTCTCCTCTGATGCTCCATTTTATCGTCGAACATTTTAATAATAATTTAGACCTGGCGATATACAGGCAGCGTCTGCTGATCGTCTGTATAAAAGAGGAACTGGAGCAATTCGAAGTCCCCGTTAGGCGCTTGGGGGACGATTTATATGTCAACAAAGGCAAGCTGTCGGTTTCAATAGCTACTGTCTCTGCTGTATCGAGCTTGATTCATGTGGGATTGAACATTGATAACCAAGGGACTCCAGTTAAAACCTCAGCTTTAAGCGAACTGGGGATAAGGGATGTAAAGGCGTTTGCTGAAAAAGTTATGTTAAGGTACAAGAGGGAACTGGAACAGATATACGAAGCCAGGTGCAAAGTCAGGGGGATTTAATTGCGCGCTAATTTTTCTGAGATCATGGAGAGCATCCAGGGAGAAGGCCTGCTAGTGGGGACCAGACAAATATTTTTGCGGTTTGCCGGGTGTAATCTTCGCTGTTCTTACTGCGACACTGCTTGGAGTCTAAGTGAGACGGCTGAGTGTAGGTTTTACCCCAAAACAGGTAATAGGAATCCTATCCAATATATAAAAAACCCTATTGGGATTATGCAGGTGGCAGAACTCATAAAAAATTTCAGCTCGTTGTGGATTAGTTTTACAGGTGGCGAGCCCTTGTTATGTGCTGATTACATACGGGAATTGGCACTGATTTTGAGACCTAAGGGCTATAAGTTTTTATTGGAAAGCAATGGAACACTTTGTGAGCAGCTTGCTGTTTGTATATCATACCTAGATATGATAAGCATGGATTTCAAACTGCCGTCAGCTACTGGCCGGAATCTCTGGGAGGAGCACCGGTGTTTTTTATTGAGGGCCCGGGAAAAACCCGGTTATGTTAAAATAGTTATTACCGCAAAAAGCAGCTGCCAAGAGCTTGACCGTGCTGTTGGGATTATCAACGGGATAGATAAAAGCATTCCTTTGATACTGCAACCGGCAGCCCCTTATGGTTCTGTGCATGCTCCTTTAATGGAAGATGTGCTAAAAATGCAGGAAATAGCCATGAAGAGTCTGGACGATGTGAGGGTAATACCCCAGGTCCATCGTTTAATTAATTTAATCTGATAATGTTATGTTTTTGATGCTCATCAACTGTTTTTGCTGTTTCTTTGTTTTATATGGATGGTTGTAAATACAGGGTGCTTAAATTACAATATACAAGGGGAAAGGGGAATGAGATTTGGAAGAAAACAGCGAAAAAATTGAACTTATTGCTTCAAAACGTTTTTCTGCCGACTCAGCGCTCGTTCATGTTGTTAATTTTTTAAACAAAACACTAAAACACAAAAAAATCATGTTTGGTTTGGTGAAGGATAAAGAAAATAATGAAATGATAATTAATATATATGAATTTTAGGCGGGGTGAGTCATGGATAGGAACTTAGGGGAATTTTTCAAAGAAGTAATCAGCATCGTTGTAATTGCTTTCATCCTGGCAATGATTTTAAGGACTTTTGTAGTGGAGGGCAGAGTTATCCCAACAGGCTCCATGCTGCCTACTATTCAGTTGCAGGACAGGGTTATGGTTAATAAATTTATCTATTATTTTAAAGATCCGCAGAGAGGAGATGTAGTAGTTTTTGATCCTCCAGAGGCTCTTAATACCAATCAAGATTATATAAAACGGGTAATAGGGCTTCCGGGGGAGAAAGTTGAAATAAAAAACGGGAAGGTTTACATCGATGACTGTCCCCTGGAGGAGC
>JACIYB010000175.1 GCA_014360155.1 Syntrophomonadaceae bacterium | reverse complement strand
GTCGGTTCCTTTAGTTTTTATTAAGTATGGCACGTGATCAAATTCAACTTGCGCAAAATTTAGTGAATTTAAAGCTTCACGAATTGTTTCCGGAGATGCTTTTTCTCCCGCTTTTCGAAGCTTGAACTCCAGGGTCCTTTCCAGCAAAAAAAGCCAAAAAGCAAATTACAAAATGACCCTTTATCCGGGATTCGGTCCAGTGGAAAGAGCTGTCCCAGTGTTTCCTTTGCGATCCCATTTATTATATAGAATCTTGAAGGTGACAGAACCTAGGTTTATGCTACCATCTCACTGTAGTTTAGCACCAAGATCTCAGCCTTATTATTAAGAAGATCGCTAACTACTTCTTCCAATCTCATAGCAGTATCATTATCAATATAATATTCACCACATTGACCACACACATTTGCTGGGACATTTTTAATTATTATTATCCGTCCATTATAATCGACAATATGATTAACGCTACTCTTAGCCAGTTTTGATTTACACATAACACACTTCATATAAATTACCCCCTTCTTTTTCTAAAATCTTCCGTCCACTCTTCCTTATTTGGATAATAACTGGTTATCATCCAAATATTATCTTCCCCCACAGCACATACAACATGAAGCGCTTTGCTATTGTCAATAAAACCTAATATTAAACAACTTGGATAAGGATAGTCTGTAGGATAATACTCAATAATTTCACCATTTAATATACACTGCAACACATCGTTAAGCAAAATTTCTCTCTGCTGCATTCTAGCAAGCATATGTCCTCGCCATTGTATCTTATTATCTCTAATCAAGTTCTTAATATTGTCTATGTCAAGGACCATCTCAATATATTCAACTCCTCTAGCTTTATTCTATCATACAAGTACCGTTTCCTAGCAGTTATCACCTTTTAAACATTTGTTATTCATGACAATAATTATATTACAGGAATTATTTTCCAGCAACATGAATAACGTTGACACTCATTCATCTTCGTTCCATGGATAATAGAAGATTAGGGGCGTGGCGTGGACTTTTTAATATAGGCCGTCGTTCCCATAGTAACCGCAGGTCAGGATGGTCTTTCAACACCGTTTCTATTGCCTTATCTCCCGTAAATTGTTCCAATCTTTTAAAATCATCCATCATTATGTTTCCCCTTCTATATAATAATCATCTGGTAGTAATCCCATTAAGACATAAAAGATAACATCTTTATCTTTTAATTTTGCCCGGTAAACCGGGTTGACTTCTTTGTTCTGAAAATCCTGCAAGATAGAAGATTTGTCAACTCGCGTTTCCCCTTAATCAATCCATCATATATACAATTATACAATCTTTATCGCCCTGTTCACCATCTCAATATCAAAATTACTATATCCCTGGCTTGCTCCCCATGCTGCCATATCCTCACGTTCCGGATGCCTCTCATCATTTTAGCCCTCTTTCCTAAAAATCAGCAAATTACGTTTCCCTGTTTCTAGTTACGGCATCGCAGTCAACAAAAACAATAGCAGAGCACCACTCCAGGTCCCTAACTTGTATCGAGCCGAATTCAGCCAATAGCTTTTTTTCTACGGCTGATAAAGTTTCTTTTATAGCCTAAGCATAATCCTGGCAAAATCACGTAAGTCGTCAAGCAAAAAACTCCTCCGGCGCTCCGGATCAGCATCATATATGACTTTACCGTTTCCGACTATTTGAGCCTGAAATACAGTAGAAACAGATTTTAAATCTATTAGGTCAACTCCACGCTTCAGCATTTCAGCCAATTCCTGGGCAATTTCAAAAAGGCGAAAGCTTCTCTATTAAGAAAGCCTTAATCAATTCAATATCGCTCTCTCGCAGATACACAAAACACCACCTGCCATTGCATAATTAATATTACCATTTAATGTCATCCCCTACAAGTGCTGTAAACTCTATATGGTAGTGTAAAGTTTTAGTAGGAGAAAAGAGGTCGAAAATAGAAAGGAGACCTCAAAGAAGTTAACCCAGAGGGTCAACCCGCTCCAGACTGAAGGAGGTTTGAGGTGACATTTTTTGAGCTTACAAGGGAACCTGTGGTATAATTTTGATGTGTTTAAAGATTTATAATGCAATGGTGTTTGGAGGTGTTTTGAAGTGAACGACCACATTTCAATTGATCCCACGATCTGTCACGGGCAAGCATGTATTAAAGGCACACGAATTCCAGTTCATCAAATTTTAGGTATGCTGGCTAACGGCGATACTATTGAAGAACTCCTTGAAGAATACCCCTCGTTGAAACGAGAAGATATTCTTGCCTGCCTGTATTACGCAGCTGTGCTTGCCGAAGAGCAGGTAACTCCCGTTGAGGCGTTCGAAGCATGAATATTTATGTTGATGAAAATATACCCTTGATGACCGTTAAAGCTCTCCGGGAAAAAGGGCATGCGGTTTATGACCACAGAGGGACACCGATTGAAGGTATTCCAGACGGAGAATTTTGGAAATTAGTTCAGCAGAAGAGGTGTCTGCTTATAACGACAGATAAAGGTTTTGCAAAACACCGAAATGAGGGGCACCACGGCATTTTAATTATCCGCCTTCGCAAGCCGAACCGGCGGAAGATTCATGAGCGTGTCATGGGGGCAATCAATTGAGAAAGTTGTACTCTTTCAAGGGAAGAAAATGTTTCCCGAATTGATAGATTACCGTTCAGTGCTATTGGACTCCATGCTCCTCGACATCATCGACAAGCCCTTAGGCGGCTTCATTTTGAAACTCTTAGCAGTGGGCGCATATATGTTCATACTCTGCTTTTTTTATTGCTTCTCTTTATAAAAAGCTACGCTGTTGACGACTTACTTAATATATATTGCTTTCCTGGTTAACCGATATTACAGCTGCAATCATTGTTATTGCCCAAAGGTAAATATGAGCTTCTACTTTTTTTATCTTACCCATCTTTTTTTACATCTTGACAATCGCCTGAGTTTGTCAGTTCGATCGCCGTATCCCCCGCCAGACCGATGTTATAATTTTCACAAGTGTCATTT
>JACIYB010000174.1 GCA_014360155.1 Syntrophomonadaceae bacterium | reverse complement strand
GGCTCTGTCCCTGCCCGCCAAAAATAACCTCCTGATGCGCTATAAGCCCCGGCAGCCTAATACTGTGTATTCTGATTTGATCTACATCACCCCCGCGACATCCGGCGACTTTTTCAAACTCTTTAATGTTGCGGGGAGGACGGGGTTTACGGTTTTGACTAATCATTTCAGCCGTTTTTATGGCTGTGCCAGAAGGAGCATCCATTTTCTGATCATGGTGAAGTTCAATTATCTCCACATCCGAGAAATAACGTGCAGCCTCGTGGGCAAATTTCATCATTAAAACTGCACCAATAGCAAAGTTAGGAATTATGGCTATCCCTACTTGGTTATCGAAGGCCAATTTCCCCAACTGCTTTATTTCTATCTCATTCAAACCTGTGGTCCCGACAACACATGTAACACGTCTGCTCAGGGCGACCTTACTATTATTAAAAACCGCCTGAGGATTGGTGAAATCAATCATTACATCCGGCGAGGCCTTTTCTATAACTGACTCCAAGTCCTTTTCTACTCTTATATCATAATCCTTTAGACCTGTAAGATCCGAAACGGTCTCCCCTTTGGCCCTTACATCCACAGCACCCACCAAGTCAAGCTCATTGTCATTTATCACCGCATTTAGAGTCTCTGTACCCATTTTCCCCATAGCACCGATTACTATTACCTTTATCTTTTCAGTCATAAATTTACCCCCCAAAACTTCTTAAAAAATAGTTTTATATATTTTGTTTATATAGTCAAGATTTGATATAATTGCACTAAAATAAAATAACAGCAGCTTTTTAAAAATATGTTGCACAATGAGGAGGGACTGTGTTGTCTAACCCGATTTTTCACAAAGCATTACTCCCTGTAGATGAATCCGAGCAATCGCACCGGGCCGTAGAAAAAGCAGCAGAACTGGCTGCAGCCGGCATCATTGAAAACCTGGTACTCTTCAATGTTTACGACAGCAGCAGTGTGGATATTACCAAACTCCATAATCAGGAAAAACTGGATGAACTCAGGCAAAATTCCCTTGCCCTATTAAAAAAATATGAAGGTATTTTAAAAGAAAAAGGAATAACTTGCAGCCTTAAACGTGGCGGAGGGGACCCTGCTGCCTTAATAATGGATGTTATTGATAATGACGGAGGATATGACCTGATCATTATGGGCAGCCGGCGGCTCAGCAAATTCCAAGAATTAGCCTTTGGAAGCGTATCTGACAAAATAGCAAGGTTATCAAGCATTCCTGTATTGATAATAAAATAGTCGCATCTTAATGCAAGAACCCTGTATATTAGGACATCAGCTTATCCTCGACAACAATACGACAAGGCCGGAAGAGGGAGAAAAACACTGTATACTCATCCCTGGTTCTGCCTTGTTTTAATTTCTATAGATGAATTGTGTTATATATCCGGACTTTTTCCAGCACGTATTTTCTTATTTCCTGTACCATTCTGCGCTCAGAAAAGGTCATGAAACCAGGATATTTAATAGCTTTTTCTATAACTTTCAAAAAGCTTTTAATATACCTGATTTCTCCCCTTATTTTTTCAATCAATTCCTCCCCTTCTTCACAATGAGAATAAAACCTCTGTATGTTTTCAATTACGTTTTCTTCTTTATTATTTATCGCTACCACAGTTGCGCGTTCAAATAATTCGTGTTTGTTAAGATCATAAGTTAAAAAACGATGAATTAATTTAAGGCGCTTTTGATCATCCCTGGTAATTAAAATCTGCCTGCTTATTTCTTTTTTATGGGCTTCTATTACCATAACCTGGTCAAGTACGTTTTTGTACAGGTTCAATACCATCTTGTTCATATTAAAATCTCCCATCACCTACACAGTTACCCTTTCATCTTGCAAATCCCAAATCTATACCCCCAAAAATTCAGACAGCAGACCTGGTATTAACATCTATCCCGGTTTTTATAAACTTCCGGCCACTAAATCAATATCATGTTTTTTTAGCTTGCGATACAAGGCGGAAGGGTGTATTCCCAGCATACGAGCTGCTGTTTTTTTATCCCCTCTAGTCTCTTTTAAGGCATTAATCAGCATATCTTTTTCCACCTGGCTAAGAACGTCAAGAAGGTTTCTTCTTTTACCATTAGTGTTTCCTTGTACTTTTCTCACTACACAGGGAAAATCATCATAATCCAGAAATTGTTCATCAGTCATATTCATAGCCAATTCCAATATATTTTCCAGTTCACGAACATTTCCCGGCCAGTGATACTCCTGCAAGAGATTTAAGGCATCGGTGGAGATCCCTTTAATATTCTTTCTGAGTTTTGTGCTCAGTTTGGCCAGGAGCGAATCTATTAATAGCGGGATATCTTCCGGACGTTCTCGTAAGGGCGGCAAATCGATCCGTATTACGTTCAACCTGTAATACAGGTCTTCCCGGAACTCCCCCTCTTCAACCATTTTTTCAAGGTCGTGGTTGGTAGCAGCAATTACCCTCACATCTATTTTTACAGGTTCGAGCCCCCCTATCCTTTCCACTTCATATTCCTGCAGCACCCTTAATAATTTAGCCTGCATAACCAGAGGCATATCACCGATTTCATCCAGGAAAATGGTCCCTTTATTAGCCAGTTCGAATTTTCCCGGTTTACCTCCTTTTTGAGCTCCTGTAAAAGCACCTTCAGCATAACCGAAAAGTTCAGATTCCAAAAGATTATCGGGAATAGCTGCACAGTTTATTTTAATAAAAGGCTTATTCCACCTATCGCTGGCGTTATGAATGGCTTGGGCAAACATTTCTTTACCTGTGCCGCTCTCCCCCGTAATTAGAACCGTAGAAACACTTCCCGCAATACGCCTAGCCTTTCTCTTTAAATCCCGGATAGCTTCGCTTTCTCCCACAACATCGCCAAACACATAATGAGAGCTATGTATCTTTTCATATTCTTCTTTATAATAAGCTAACTGTCTTTCAAGTTGAACCAGTTTTTCGTTTAAGATCCTGGCTGTATCTATATCGGTAAAAAGCGTTTTCCCTAATGCACCTACCATCTGTCCATCCTTCATAATGG
>JACIYB010000173.1 GCA_014360155.1 Syntrophomonadaceae bacterium | reverse complement strand
CTGTCTTGTTGGTAGGTCCAATAAGCGATGATTAGATTTTCTTTTCTTACCAGGTCTACCATATCATAGGAAAGATACCCGCCAGGGGGACGGAAAAGTGTAGGCCTTTGTCCTGTAATGCGAAATATGATATCGTTTGTTTTTACTATTTCATCGAGGATGAATTCGGTACTTTTATAATTAAAATCGGCATGGCTATAGCTGTGATTGCCTATTTCATGGCCTTCATGCCTCATTCTCTGAAGCAGGAAAGGGTTTTTTTCCGCATTTATGCCTGTTACAAAGAAAGTAGCTCGTGTTCTATGTTTTTTTAATGTGTCGAGAAGTAAAGCAGTATTGCGGGAATCCGGCCCATCGTCAAAAGTTAGAGAGACAGCTTTTTCATCTGTTTTGACATCTGTTATTACAATTTTTTCTTTTTTCCACCTGTACATATTGGGATGCAGGGCAAAATTGTAAATTCCAAAAGACAAAAAAAGAAAAAAAAGCCCGGTAAAAAAAAACCCTATGTTTTTCTTTCTCAGCAGTAAAATCATAAGGCTGTGCTCCTCGTTTTTAAAAATACCTTTAATAATATTATTTTGTGTTCAGATAAATTATGCATTTGGTCAAAAACAGAGGGACTGCTGGAAACCAAATTATTTACAAAAAAATAATGCCGGGCAATTGTAACCATTGATTTTGTTTGCAAACAGATTTATAATTGTTTATAATTCATAAAAAACAGTATGGGCCGTTAACTCAGAGGGAGAGTGCTTCCTTGACGCGGAAGAAGCCATAGGTTCGAATCCTATACGGCCCACCATAAAAGATTTTAATGGCATCTTGTCCTGTTGTTCTGTTTTGCCTGAGATTCCCACAGCATATAAAATAAAATCCGGATATTTCGAAATATCCGGATTTTATTTTATATGCTTGTCTTGAGGAACTGGTAAACAATTTTAAAATTATGTTGCTTTGCACTGTTTAATGGTTTCATTGTCATCAAGCTGTTCGAGTTTGATTCTTTCTTTCTGTAAATCAGCTATTTCTTCCAGATTTGCCTCCATATATTGGTTGAACAAAGTAAAATTTCCAAATTCCATGAAAGGGCCCAAAGAATAGAAAGATCTCTGTCGTTCTTTTCTTTCCCTAACTATGCCGGCATTTTTAAGCACTTTGAGATGTTGTGATACACCCGGTTGGCTCATCTCAAGTACCTCCACGAGTTCACAAACGCACATTTCCTGCAGAGACAACAATTTGACTATTTTTAAGCGAGTTGGTTCGCCGAGGGCTTTGAACATTGCAACTAACTGGTCAATCAAGATTTCACCTCAATTAATAAGTTTTTATTTATTATACAACATTACTTTTTTCTCAACATAAGTTTAAATATAAGAATATAACGATTTGGGAACGATTACTATAATTTTGCGCATTTTGAATAATGAAAATAAGACTAACATATAATAAACTAACTTTTTGTGAGGAGGCCGATTATGATTTATACATTTGAACTGATAACGGCCAAAGGCAATGTCAGCTTTTTGCAGGAATTCGACCAGAGATTGACTTGGATAAAGGAAAAAAAATATTCATTTAATTTTGATATTCTGCATGAGGAAAAAGCTGAAATGGGATTCGTATTTTTAAATTTAAAAGGAGACAGCATTGATGATGTTTTCCGAAATGAGGATATAATCTATATTTTTAAGCACCAGTTAGCAGAGGTTTTGGCTGAACATATAATCAGTGACTGGGAGCTAAAATTGATCGAGAAAGAAATTTTCAGGAGATACAAAGGCGTTTCTGCTGAAGATAAGAAACTCATTCAGCAGAAAGCTTATGGTTTTTTAAAAAAATATAATGAAAACGAGAGCTTGAATCTGTTTATACGTTTTAGCAGGAAAAGTCGTATTTCACGCAAAATATTGGACTACATAAGTGACAAAGATGTGCTGATACTGGAGGGTTTTGTAAATTTTTGCTTGCAGGATTATATGAAAGAGATCAGGTTTGCTGTTGACTTGGCTTTCGAAGAGCTGAAAAATGAGAAAGAGTATGATGAATTCATTAAACTTCTCCGTTATTTGGTTGATACTCAGGTACCTAAAGTATTTGAGGTAAATCTGATGGTGGGTAGCGATAGAGATTTCTATCTCTGGGATGAAAAAGGGGTGCAGATTAAAGAAAGCTATCTTAGGCATTATTTGGATGATATGCTGCTAGACGAGGTTGACCTGGATGATGTGCTTATAAGTATTTTGGTTACTATCGCGCCGCGAAGAATTGTCTTTCATAATATTGAGCATTTGCTGGGAAATGAACCGTTTGAAATGATAAAAAGGGTGTTTAAGGATAAAATAGAAATCTGCACCGGCTGTGAACGCTGTTATAAATATATGCGAGAACAGGAAAAAGATCATTGGCGGAGTTAATGTAGAAACAATGGTTCGCAGAAATAGGTTGGACTTCAGGTAAGGGTCTGGCCTTTTTTTGTGCAATAAGGTTTTATTGCGGTATATGATAAAATCTGGTATATTTTTTACGTAATATCCAACAAGGTGATTATTAAAAAATGCTGTACCAGTTGATAATAATACCATTTATAAGTGCATTTATAGGTTATTTGACCAACATCGTCGCTATTAAGTTATTATTTTGGCCGCAAAGACCAATAGTTTTGGGGGGGTTTAAGCTGCAAGGCCTGCTTCCCAAAAGACAGGCTGATATTGCCAGGAGTGTAGGAGAAATTGTAGAAAAAGAACTGCTTTCTCTAGAGGATGTCCTTGCTAAAATAAATACTCCGCAGATGTATAGAAAAATAACCGCCAAGCTTGTTGCAGTCGCAAGGGACAGGCTGAATTCTGTTATGCCTAGTATAATACCTTCTCGATTTATTAGAGTGATGGGTGATAATCTGGAGCGAGTTTTGCGGCAGGAGGTACCTAATCTCATCCGCCAAGTTCTGGAATCGGAAAGTGAGTATATGGGCAGAGAAATTCGGGTCAAAAGAATTGTAGAAGAGAAGATCAACTCTTTTGATCTTAATAAACTTGAGAGGATGATA
>JACIYB010000172.1 GCA_014360155.1 Syntrophomonadaceae bacterium | reverse complement strand
GCGCTTGCAGTTCTTTAGCCGCAGACATAAGCTCTTCTTCCGGTAAATTACTTACCCACCTAATTTCATCGTATACCTGCCTTATATGCCTTACAGCCTCAATAACATTACCTGTCCCCGGTTCGCCTTTGGTTCTTATCATAGCAGCACCCTCACCGATACGTCTCAGCGCTTCCCCTAGATTACGCGCTCCACAAACAAAAGGCACTTTGAACAATCTTTTGTTTACATGGTACTTATCGTCAGCGGGCGTAAGCACTTCACTTTCATCAATGTAATCTACTCCCAATGCTTCCAGTATCTGCGCCTCAACAAAATGCCCGATCCGGCATTTGGCCATTACTGGGATAGTTACAGCCTCCATAATTTGTAAAATAACTGTGGGATCAGCCATGCGGGCAATCCCTCCTGCCGCTCTTATATCAGCAGGGACTCTCTCCAGTGCCATTACTGCACAGGCTCCAGCTTTTTCAGCTATTTTGGCTTGCTCAGTTGTGGTTACATCCATTATAACGCCGCCTTTCAGCATCTGAGCAAGTCCAGATTTAACCCTAAATGTTCCTTTTTCTTTCATTTGTCTGTCCCTCCTGCAGCCCGCAATTCGGGCTAAATAAACTTATTATTCAAGATTTTAATGTATTTTTAATGTAGAAATTCCGCAATAAAATATATAGCAATATTTTTGCAATTTACTCCTCTGTTTCCATCTTAATCCTGGCAATACCTGCAATACGATCATTATCAGGTATCCTCATTAATCTAATTCCCCGTGAGTACCTTTTTTGCAGAGATATCTCCCCTACCTGCAGACGCATTATATGCCCTTCTTCAGTCAGGATGACCAATTCTTCTTCTTCAGATACCATCTTAAACGCTACTAGTTTACCATTTTTGCTGGTTATTTCAATAGCTTTCAATCCCTTTCCTCCGCGTTTTTGTGTCTTAAATTCTGCGAGTCTGGTTCTTTTTCCGTAACCTTTTTCTGTAACTAACAGCACAGTAGCCCCTTCACGGTATTTTTCAATTCCTATTACATAATCCTCACTGCCAAGTTTGATTGCCTTTACTCCAGCAGCAGCCCGTCCCATGAGTCTGACCTGGCTTTCATCAAATATAATCGATAATCCACAAGAGCTGGCGATCATTATTTTGTCATGAGCCTTTATCTTTATAACACCTACCAGCTCATCGTCTTCCAGGAGTTTGACCGCTATCAGTCCGCTTTTTCTTATATTACTGAAACTAGAAAGAACAATTTTTTTAATGATACCCTTGCGAGTGATCATAGCTAGATATCTGTTATCATCAAAATTCTTCGCTGCCACCATAGTGGTGATCTTTTCTTCAGGCCTTAGTTCCAAAAAATTAATCACAGGAAGTCCCCTGGCTTGGCGGGATGATTGCGGTATTTGATAGGCTTTAGCGGAAAAAACCCGGCCCTGATTGGTAAAAAACAGTATATTTGCCAAGACACCTGTTACTAGAATTTTGTCAGCAAAATCTTCGTTTTTGGTAGTTATAGAACTTATGCCCTTTCCACCTCTCTTCTGAGCTTTGTAAATATTGAGAGGCTGTCTCTTAATATAACCGCGGTTGCTCAGAGTTATGACCACCTCATGGTCCTCAATAAAGTCCTCTACTTTATAATCATCTGCTTCTTGGCTTATTTCTGTTCTTCTTGCATCTCCGTACTTTTCTTTTATCTCTTTCAGGTCGGCTTTAATGATCGCTAAAATCCTCTCCGGGTTCTCCAGTATGTTTTCGTAGTCAGCTATTTTCAAGATCAAACTATTGTATTCTTCTTCCAGTTTTCTTCTTTCCAGACCGGTAAGCTGCGCAAGCCTCATATCCAAGATAGCATTGGCTTGTCTTTCCGTAAATTTGAAGCGCAATATAAGGCCTTGACGCGCTGTCTCCCGGTCTCTGCTCTTTCTGATCAATTCAATTATTTCATCTAAGTGATCTATAGCAATGCGTAACCCTTCTACGATGTGCAGCCTATCACGTGCTATTTTCAAGTCAAAAGAAGTCCTGCGGGTTATTACCTCCTGCCGGTGCTTTATATAATACTCCAATATCTGCTTAAGGCTGAGAATCTGGGGCTGCCCGTCAACCAGTCCCAGCATAATTACACCGAAACCTATTTCCATCTGAGTATGCCTGTAAAGTTTGTTAATCAGAACATTTATGTTTGCTTCTTTTTTTACCTCTATTACTATTCGGATCCCCCTCATGTCTGACTCATCTCTGAGATCAGTTATCCCCTCTATTTTTTTCTCTCGAACTAATTCTGCAATTTTTTCCACTAATCTGGCTTTGTTTACCTGATATGGTATTTCATTAATAACTATTGCTTTCTTCCCGCCTTTTCTCTCTTCTATTTCGTATCGAGCCCTTATTTTGATGGTTCCTCTCCCTGTTCTATAGGCTTGCTTTATCCCTTCTGTCCCCTTGATAATCCCTGCAGTAGGAAAATCAGGGCCTGGAATTATTTTCATCAATTCTTCCACACTCACGTCTGGATTATCTATTAACAATTCTATCCCATTGGCCACTTCGACCAGATTATGCGGGGGGATATTGGTCGCCATTCCTACAGCGATTCCTGAAGAACCATTTATTATCAGGTTTGGAAGGAGGGCTGGCAGTGTTTCCGGCTCTTCCCTGCTGTCATCATAATTTGGCCGCCAATCAACGGTATCCTTTTCTATATCCTTTAAAAGTTCAGCAGCTATTTCCGACATTCTGCTCTCTGTATATCTCATAGCAGCAGCAGAATCTCCATCTATTGACCCAAAATTTCCATGCCCATCAATCAATGGATAGCGCATGGAAAAATCTTGGGCCATTTTCACCATGGTCTCATATATGGCTGCATCGCCGTGAGGATGGTATTTGCCCATAACCTCTCCAACTATATTGGCAGATTTTTTATGCGGTTTATCGTGAGTAATACCCTGATCATACAGAGCGTATAATATACGGCGGTGTACCGGTTTAAGCCCGTCTCTAACATCAGGAATAGCCCGGGACACAATTACGCTCATGGAGTATTCAAGGAAAGATTTTTTT
>JACIYB010000171.1 GCA_014360155.1 Syntrophomonadaceae bacterium | reverse complement strand
GTGCATTGAAACATTTAATTACTGCATTTCCAGGGGACGATTTTCAGCCCGTCAATGCCAATTTTGGCCTCTTACCGCCCCTTGAGAAGCGGATTAAGAAGAAAGAAGAGAGAAATGAGGCTTACGTAGCCAGGTCGATGGGGAAAATGGCCGAATTTTCAAAATTTTTCGCGTAATAGTTGTAAATGCAGCATTCTTATGCTAGCATTGGTTTGAGCCCTTTAATATAAATATATTAGAGGCGATTTTTTGTGCTTTACAAACATACAGAAGGTTTTTTCAACTACTTGAAAATTGAAAAAAATCTCTCGAACCTGACATTAATCGGGTATAGAACTGATTTATTTCAGTTTTTCGCTTTTGTTTCCCGAAAATACGAAGTGCCTGTTGAAGAAATAGACAAGAGGCTTTTGAATCATAGGACGGTGAGGGAATATCTCGCTGATATGCAGCAGAAAGGGGTCAGTCGTTCTACAATAGCCCGGAAATTGGCATCTTTGAGGACTTTTGTGCGATATTTGTGTCGGGAAAACATACTGGAAGGTAATCCAATAACAGATGTTGCTACGCCCAAAAAGGTGAAAAAGCTGCCTAATTTTCTTTATCCCCAAGAAATCGAACTGCTTATGGAAGCTCCGGATATCTCAACTTCTCTAGGTAAAAGAGACAAAGCTATACTCGAAACTCTATATGCTACCGGGTTGCGGGTAAGTGAGCTGGTGGGGATAGATCTGAGAGATCTCGATTTGAGCGGGGAAATGGTTAGAGTTAGAGGCAAAGGCGGGAAGGAACGGGTAGTACCTCTGGGGAGGCAAGCGCAAAAGGCTCTGTTTTCTTATATTAATGGCAGCAGGCTCTATTTAGGCGGTAAAAAGGGTCAGGGTGATAGCGCCCTGTTTCTAAATAGGTTCGGGAAGAGATTATCGACGAGAGGGGTGAGGAATATCTTGAATAAATATATGGAGGCCGTAAGCTCGAATCAGAGGGTCAGCCCCCATACTATTCGGCATTCTTTTGCTACCCATTTATTGAATAGAGGGGCTGATTTAAGAGCGGTTCAGGAACTGTTAGGCCATGTAAAACTCTCCACGACTCAAATTTATACTCACCTCACCCGAGAAAACATAAAAAATGTGTATAACGAAAAACATCCGCGGAGGTAAAAATCATGTTCTCAGCTACGACAGTAGTGGCAGTGAAAAAAGGCCAGCAAACCGCGATAGCGGGAGATGGCCAGGTTACGTTTGCGCAGAATGCAATAATGAAACATAATGCCAGCAAAATCCGTAGACTTTATGACGGCAAGGTTATTGCCGGTTTTGCCGGGTCTGTTGCGGACGCCTTTTCTCTTTTTGCAAAATTCGAGGAAAAACTCAAACAGGCCGGCGGCAGTTTAACTAAAGCGGCGGTTGAACTTGCAAAAGAGTGGAGAACTGATAAGGTTCTTCGCAGATTGGAGGCTCTTTTGGTTGTAGCTGATAAAGAGAAAATGTTTATAATTTCAGGCAACGGAGAATTAATAGAACCTGACGATGGGGTTACGGCTATTGGTTCTGGGGGTCCGTATGCACTTGCTGCAGCCAGGGCATTGAAGAGATTTACGAATATGGAGGCGGGGGAAATTGCCTGTGAATCTTTACGGATAGCTTCTGAGATTTGTATTTACACCAATGACTATATTACAGTGGAGGTTATTGAGTGAGTTTATCCAAAGGAGGCCTTTATTTTGCAGGATTTAAAACCAAAGGAAATAGTAGAGGAATTAGACAAATACATTGTAGGCCAAAAAGAAGCCAAAAAAGCAGTAGCTATAGCTTTGAGGAACAGATATCGAAGAAAGAAACTTAGCCCAGAGCTTCGCGAGGAGATTTATCCCAAAAACATAATCATGATTGGGTCTACCGGTGTGGGTAAAACTGAGATTGCTAGAAGGCTGGCTAAGCTGGTGAAGGCTCCATTTATTAAAGTAGAAGCGAGCAAATTTACTGAAGTAGGTTATGTGGGGCGCGATGTCGATTCAATGGTCAGGGATCTTGTAGAAACGGCAATCCGCATGGTAAAACAGGAAAAGATGGAATTATTAGAAGATAGAGCCAGGGAACTGGCAGAGGAGCGTATTGTGGATTATATTATGCCTTTCCCCGGGACAAAGGAGCAGAGCGCCCGCAATCCTTTTGAGCTGTTGTTTGGGCAGAATACAGATAAAAGCGGTTATGCTGACGCCAAACAGGAAAGACAAAAAGAAGAGATTGCCAAAAAGAGGGAGATATTGAAGCAGAAGATATCTCGGTTCGAGATAGAAGATGAAGTTATAGAAATAGAGGTTGAAGAAAAAAACACTTCTTTCATGGAAATAATCTCAGGCTCCGGCGTGGAAGAGATGGGGGTTAACCTCCAGGATCTCTTCGGCAACTTGATACCGAAAAACAAGAGGAAACGCAAAGTTACGGTGAAGGAAGCCAGGGAGATACTTGCCCATGAAGAATCCCAGAAGTTAATTGATACGTATGAAGTTCATCGGGAAGCGATTAAGAGAGTGGAAGAAAGCGGGATAATTTTCCTGGATGAAATTGACAAGATAGTTTCAAAAGATGGCCATTATGGTCCCGATGTTTCCCGTGAAGGTGTACAGAGAGACATATTGCCCGTAGTTGAGGGGTGTACGATAGTTACCAAGTACGGTCCGGTAAAAACTGACCACATACTGTTTATTGCTGCAGGGGCTTTTCATGTCAGCAAGCCTTCAGATCTGATTCCTGAATTGCAGGGAAGATTCCCAATTCGCGTTGAATTGGAGAGCTTGAACAAGGATGACCTTAAAAGGATACTTATTGAACCACATAACTCGCTGGTGAAACAGTACGTTGCTTTGCTGTCTACAGAGAACGTACGGGTGATCTTTACAGAAGAAGCTATTGAGGCTATAGCTGAGATATCCTACGATGTTAACTCCAAGACTGAAAATATAGGGGCACGCAGGTTATATACAGTAATGGAAAAAGTCTTGGAAGAACTTCTATTTGATGCTTCAGATATGAAAGGGCGAGAGGTAGTAATTGATGCAGGTTATGTTACCAGCAGGCTGCAAAAGATCG
>JACIYB010000170.1 GCA_014360155.1 Syntrophomonadaceae bacterium | reverse complement strand
GTTGCAATGACTGCCATTATTGACACCTCCTTGTTTGCTGTTGCCGGAAGCTGGCTTTTAAGTCACGGCTTCCGGTTATTATTTTAAGGAGGCAGAAGCTGGGAGGGAAATAACGGGTATTGCATAAAGAAAACTGCTGGAGAGCAGTTTTTGCTTTTATATTCCCGGGTTCTGGCGGCTAAATTAAAGTTCTTCCGAAATAAGGCGGATTTTTTAAAAAAGATGGATATGTAAAATTCAATTTCAATGGGAGGGGTGGTTCGGTCCAATATGGTTAATGGGGTTATAGGAAAGCTTCGGCTGTTAAACTGGAGAAACAGGTACGTGGTTTATGAATATTTATAAAGAGGGATCAGCTTTTTGCGGTAATAGGCTGACCCCTGTCCTTTGTTAAGATAATGTGCTTTTATAATTGGCTTCCTCTCTGCAGGGTACAAAGTTCGAATCAGTCCATAGGGCCGCCTTCCCAGTATTGCCTGATTTTTCGCAGGGCATAGGCGCCGAAAAACACGCCGTTTACGAAGGCAATTGGTATGGCTAGAGCGCCGAAATAGTTGAATTTTTGTTTAAGGTCTTCTTTGCCGTCAGTAGTACGGTATCTCGTCATGCTGTATCCCTCCTTTTGTTCTATTTTTAGCGTAAGAAGTAAGAATTATATCATGATATAATTCTTACTTCTTGCTTATTAAGGAAGGGAAGACTTTAATTAACAGCAGGTATAAAAATGTTCCTCCTAGCACTAAAATTGCCAAAAAACTCAAAAGTTTAATTGCCATTAGATATCACCAGTAATAGTGGTTCCAAAAGCGGCGAATTTTTATTCATGTTTTTGTTCAGGGGCTATTGTTTCTGAGCCTGGAGATTTCTTCTTCAGAAAGGGATTTGGCTACTACTACGGTAGAAAATTTGGACAGGTCTACTTCGTAGGGATGGGATATTCTTTTTTGGTTTCGGCTGTACAGGATTTTTACTACAGGTTTGGTAGGAGTCTCCTTATTTACGTCGACTACGACTCCGATTTCTCCGCTGTTGAGTTCTATAATGCTTCCGATGGGATAAACTGCTATGTTGGCAATTAATGAGCTTACACAGCTGGTATCGAGGTAAATACCAGCCATGCGTTTAATTATCGTAATAGCCTGGGTGACTGTGTAAGAAGGACGATAGGGTCTGTAATCCAGCAGGGCGTCATATACATCCGCTACAGCTACTATGCGGGCGTATTCGTGTATATTCCTGCCTGCCAGACCGCGGGGATATCCATTGCCATCCCAGCGCTCGTGGTGCTGGTATGCTATATGTGCTGATAAAAGAGGGATATCGTCGTATTTCCTGAGTATTTCAAAACCATATTCGGTGTGATTTTTTACTTCATTAAATTCTTCTTTGGTGAGATCACCAGGTTTATTGAGAATTTTTTTGTCGATTTTTATTTTACCTACGTCATGCAGCAGGGCGCCGAGCCCTAGTTCTTTGAGCTTCAGCTCGTTGTAGCCCAGCGTAATACCAGTCATTATTGAAAGGATGCACACATTTACCGAATGGGCAAAAGTATAGTCGTCAAAAGCACGGATGTCTGATAGGTGCACTAGTATTTTGCTGTTGGAAAGCAGTTCATCGATTATATTGTTAACCATGTTTGTGATAGCACGGGTATTGATTTTATGCTGTTTTTCAAGCTGTTTAAAATTATCCCCGATTAGTTTGGTGGCTGCTATTCTGGTTTTTTCTGATACTACATCAGGTATGTCATCGACTTCATCCAAGAATTTGTCCCGTATATAAATGGAGGTGATGCCCATTTCCTTTAAACGCCTGATGTATTCCTCATCCAAGGAGATCCCGGTCTGCAACAGGATGCGGCCGTCACTGCTGTAGATGGGGCGCGCTATCACCATGCCGAGTTTTAAATCCTGTATATTGACTCGTCTCACCCAATCACCTTTTCATTTTTAGTTGCAGAGCATTGTGCACTAATTGGTAATATTTCTATATTTTTCGCTAACATCCTGCCTAAAATCCTAAATTTTTTGTCTATTCTGATTTTGCCCCTTAAATGATAAAGTTTTAAATAGGCTGGCGGCAAAAAAAATAATTGTGCAGTTTGCCATAAACGTAACAAAGTGATAAATTACAATTACGGACAATTATGAGAAATCAGGAGCAAGGTTATGGGGAAGAAAAGAAAGCTTTATCCTAGGCAAGTGCTGAAGAATTTGGTGGATGATATAAAAAAGCTCATAAACACTAATGAGGGGAGGCTGTTTTTGTTAGAGATAGTGGAAGAAATTCCTTATTATATTCGGAACCAGGTCTTGGAAGAACTGTCTTCCTTCTACGAAAAAGGGATGATGGATTTTTTCTATTTGCTTAAATTGGAATACGGCGGAGAGATGAAGTATTTATACAGTAAGGTCCTGTGGAAATACAGTATGGCGGGGATAGATACCGCTCCTTGCCGGTTTTTTGACGGCAGTTTTTACAAAGCTTATGCGAGCTGCAGCAGGCATACGGGCCGGATTGCTCTGGATGTTGCCTGGGAAACGGGAGATAAAGGTGTTCATGTGGAATGTTTTTACCTTACCTTCGGACCTGAGGGAATACACAGCTTTTTTGTAATAGAAGACATGTCTTTGGAGCGTTATGAAAAGGAAAGGCGGCTTTTAACGGATATGGTAGAGGTGAGTTTTGAAGAGGCCTGTTTCCTTATTTCCCAGTCTTACGATTTTAATGTCCGCAGCATGAGCAGACCGGCTTCGGGGAAATTCCTATACCAGAAGTATCTTGATAAAAAAACAGCGTTTGATGAGGAACAGCAGAAAAAAATGCTGAGGAAGTTATCGTCAAAGCTTACTCCCAGGCAGCTTGTTAACAGTTTTTTTTATGGTTTGAAACGTAAAGATTTCCACTATGCATCAGCTCTTACCGCAGGAGCTGAAAGTCAACGCCGGGTGTCCGGTGCTTTTGATAAAATTGCGAGTTCGGAAGCCGTATTTCTGGAAGGACAGGTTGAGGAAGTACGCGGGTCTTTTGAAACTGCACAGGTGACGGCGTATTCTCTTACCGTTGAGGAACAGCAGTTTTATTACAATGAATACTGTTTTTTTCTGGAGAAAGATGG
>JACIYB010000017.1 GCA_014360155.1 Syntrophomonadaceae bacterium | reverse complement strand
TCTGTATTTGGGTATTTCAAAGGGACAGGCATAAGTGCAGTACTGGCAGCCAATACACTTGTCGTAATCTTTAATTACAGCGCCCCATTCTGTCTGGCTTATGGCGTTTCTCGGGCATGCCTGCATGCAGGCAGGGTCAAAACAGTGCATGCATTGGAATTTAAGAAAATTCCACTGTACACCTTCTACCGGGTCTTCATGCTCTATAAATTTAACGATTGTATAGGTGTCACCGTTTGTGCTTTCATGGGTCTGATAATTACCTGTAAATGGCTCAATTACTGCTGGCAACTGGTTCCAGTCCTTGCATGCTACCTGGCAGCCGCGACAAGCTGTACACTTACTGACGTCATATAAATTAGTCATTCTAGCCATCATTAAGCCCTCCTTACATCGCATAGCCATGCTTTATATTCAGGAATCATGGTATTACCATCACCGATGTGCGGTGTGAGCCGGTTTGCCGGGTCTCCGGTAGCATAACCATTGAAACCAAAGTGCCATAGCACACCTATCTGGTGCACCAGTTTCCCATTAATATTGAAAGGTTTAAATCTCTTAGTTACACAGGCTAGGGCTTTGATGTCACCTCTGGTGGTGGAGATAATTACTTCATCTCCGTTTCTAATATCTTTTTCTTTGGCCAGTTCTTCGCTCATTTCCACAAAGAGGTTGGGCATCAATTCTGCCAACCAAGGCTGCATCCTGGTCATGGCGCCAGCCTGCCAGTGTTCAGAAACGCGGTAAGTAGTTCCGATAATTTGATACTTGTCAAATTGTCCACGTTTGTCAGGTTCCCATATAGTTACAACCGGGTTCAGATCCTGGCTGTTCAGGAGGTTCTTAATCGGGCTTTCCCAAGGCTCGTAATGCTCAGGGAAGGGGCCTTCAGCGCATTTGCTGAATATACAGCCGACTTCTTCCGGCCGCATGATAAACGCGTTCCTGCCTCCCGGGCCGTTGGGGTCCTTGGTTTTTCCAAAGTCGGGGACGTCATTGCCAACCCACTGTTCGCCGTTCCACCAGATGGAGGCGCGGTCGGTATCCCACGGCTGTCCTTCCGGTGTAGCTGAGCAGCGGTTGTAAATGATCCTGCGGTTGACGGGCCAGCACCAGGACCAGTTCAGGTAGCTGCCGATAGGTTTGCTGCCTGGAGCGGCAACATCTTTGTTGTCTCTTCTCCTGGCCAGGTAGTCTTCTGGTTTTCCGTTATCTGCGGGGTAACAGCCGGAATAGATCCAGTTGCCGCAGGCCGTAGAACCGTCATCCATCAGCTTGGTGAAGTTGGCTACTTGGTTGCCTGGTTTGCCGTTTACGACCTCAAAACCGTTTATGTCCCTGGCGATCTTGTCAATATCGGGGTGCGCTCCTTCGCCGTAATCCCACGTAAGCCTGGTAATAGGTTCGTCTTGGGGTTTTGTGCTGCCTTCATAAAGTTTTTTGATGCGCAGCATGAGCTCGTTGGCTATTTCCAGGTCAGCGCGCGATTCTCCTACCGGGTCGGCTGCTTTCCAGCGGTACTGCATCCACCTGCCGCTGTTGGAAACCGAGCCCTCTTTTTCATAGGAAGAGCATGCCGGCAGGAAGAAAACTTCTGTTTGGATTTCTTCGGGATCTTTTATTTCATATGGATTGTTTTCAGTCGGGCGTTCCTTAGCTTTATAGCTCCAGAATTCAGAGGTCTCAGTCTGCCACAGGTCGACAGCCACCATCCATTTCAGATTGGCGAGTGCAGCTTGTTCTTTATTGGCATTGGGCCCACCGACGATCGGGTTGGAACCCCAGATAAACAGGCCTTCTATTTCTCCGTTGTACATTGCTTCGAATAAAGCGATGTGGGCGTACGGTTTGCCGTCAACCCTCTTGGGCAGGTAGTGGTAGGATTTCTCAGGCGCATCTTCCATCCAGTAGCATTTCAAAAGGCTAGCCAAGAATTTAGGTTTATTATTCCAGTAGCCGGTTTTAGGTGTTTCTACCTCCAGGTAGGTCTTGTAGTCGGGATGTTTCTTTGCTTCTGGTGTTGCTAGATATCCCGGCAAAATGTGGTACAGAAGAGCCCAGTCGGTCGAACCCTGTACGTTGGATTCGCCGCGCAGCGCGTTGACTCCACCCCCTGCTCTGCCTATGTTGCCGAGTAAAAGCTGCAGTATAGCGTAACTCCTGACGTTTTCTGTCCCTACCGTGTGCTGGGTAGTACCCATAGCATACAGGATTGTCCCTGCTTTGTCAGGAGCGCCTGTAGCACTGTAAGCTTTTAAGACTTCCAGGTATCTGTTTTTAGGTGTTCCAGTGATGGCACATACGGTATCGATATCATAACGTTCGTAGTGCTTCTTCAGGAGCTGGAGTACGCAGCGGGGGTGTTCCATTGACATGTCCTTTACATACTCGCCGTCTTCAGTTATTTCAAACGCCCATTTGCTTTGATCGTATTTGCGTTTTTCCGGGTCATAGCCGCTGAACAGGCCGTCTTTAAAATCATAGCTTTCTTTTACTATAAAGGTAGCGTTGGTGTACCATTTCACGTACTCTTCATGATACAGTTTATTGTCGAGTATATATTTGATCATTCCGCCTATAAAAGCGATATCGGTTCCCGAACGCAGTGGTGCATAAATATCGGCACGGGCCGATGTCCTGGTAAAGCGGGGGTCTACGCTTATGATTTTGGCCCCTCTTTTATCCCGGGCTTCGGTTAGCCATTTGAAGGCTATAGGGTGATTTTCCGCAGCATTGCTGCCGATTATTAATGCACAGTCGGTATTCTTCATATCAACCCAGTGGTTTGTCATAGCTCCGCGACCAAATGTAGGTGCCAGACCGGCAACCGTTGCGGAGTGTCAGATACGGGCCTGGTGTTCGATATAAGTCATGCCGAGGGCCCGGTTCATTTTTGCAATGAGATGAACTTCTTCGTTGTCTAATGCGGCACCGCCCAGACTGGCAAGTGCTTCACAGCGGTTTACTATGATGCCGTTTTCGTCTTTGTGTTCAAAATATTTGTCTCTCGTTTCTTTTACTCTTTTGGCGATTTCATCGAGCATCCAATCCCAATCTTTTTCTTCCCACTTAGTGCTTCCAGGAGCTCTGTAGCGGGGCTTTGCAATCCTTTTAGGATTAATCTCTTGTTCTCCGGTCTCCGGACTGTAAATCTCTCTGAGATTCATCAGGGCAGAACCTTTGCTGCATGCAGCACCGCGGTTAATTGGATTGTCGGGATCTCCCTGAACGCTCAATAATTGAGGTCCTTCTGCAGGAGCTCCATCTTTAGCGTAGACTACCAATCCGCAGCCGCATCCACAGAACGGGCAAATGGTGGGCACAGGTTTCACGTTCTTGGTGCGCACACCTTTCAACCCACTGGCAGTTGCAGCCATATCAAAACCTAGATCTACAACTGCAAAACTTGCAACAGTGGCTCCGGTTACCTTAAGGAAATCTCTGCGGGTAACCTTCATGTTACATCACACTCTCCTTTCCCCACGATCTTGATTTAAAATTGTTAGCTAAAACCCCTACATAACACTATAACATTATTCAGCAGGATATATCCAGCCCAAATTTGTGTAATAAAGCCAATTTTATATTACACACTTGTACAAAAAAAATTTGTTGCTAATTCTATAAATAAAGTCTACCGAGATGTACTGAAGGTGGGGTTTTGCAAAATCTTTATGAAAACTAACAACCTCCCTCCTTTCAGCTTGAAAAAATTTTTGAGAATCAGCACCTGGTTAAAAACCATAACAAACTATATTACCAGTACTAGATTCTACATAAATAAATAAAATCCTCTAAAATACTTGCAAAACTTTGTCGTGGCAGATTTCATCACAGAATATTATATAAATTATGATTCCACTGCTGAAACCCTAAGTTAGGCTGTTTGAATGTATAAATATGTGGGAGCCTGTTGACGGAGCATGGAAGCAACACCTCGCGAAGGTGAAGCGACGAATATTTGTACATTTAAACAAGCAGATTATGACTTTCAGCAGTGAAATCATTATATAAATTGTAAAATAGATTTATAATTGATTTTTGAATATTATTTCCCCGCACATTTCCAGGTTATAACCGCCGGATGCTGTTAGTTTGTTTTTAAATTCCTGGCTGTTGATGCAGGAAAACAAAATATTTATGTTCCTTTCACTCATCACGTCGACTAAAATGCAGAGGTCATATCTTTCTTCGCTTACGGGAATAAAATCCAGCTCCATAACTTTAGCACTCGCATAAATTCCAAGGCCGACATCGCAGGCATCGTTTTTCACGGCTGCAGCTACAGACAAGTGAGTGTATTCTTCCCGGTTATAGCCGTTAATCTCGGCAGGGGTTATGTGGTTTTTTGTGAGCAGATAATCCAGCAGCAACCTGGTCCCTGCTCCTTTCTGGCGGTTAATAAAGCGAATATCTTTGCGTGTTAAATCTTTTATCCCCGTGATATTGAGAGGATTGCCCTTTTTTAATATAAGGCCCTGCTCGCGTTTTACAAGGTTTACCAAGATCCATTTTTCATCAGCCAGATATTTTTTTAAATAGCTCAAGTTATAGTCTCCAGTATCATAATCAAGGAGATGTATACCAGAAAAATGAGTTTCCTTGCGGACAAGGGACATGATTCCCCCCATACTGCCTGCATTGGCAGAGATGAGCCTTATTCCGTAATTTCGGTTAAGAATATCGCATAAAAAATCGATTGACATATCATGGCTGCCAATGGCTACCAGCGTCTGGTCTATTATACTGCGGGAACGTTTTAAACTTACAATACAGGTGTCTCCGGCCTGTAATCCTTCATTATCTTTTTGTATACATGTAACGCCATCAGCTTTTACCAGGCTGGTACTAATTCCGGCCCCCCGGTTTAGAGGGTAGGCGATATAACTGTTTTTGATTTTAGCAACATTTACATATATATATTCGTCGACTCCCATTGGAGATGCTATTTTTCTGGGGATTTTACACTCGAGTTTTTCCGGCTCGGGCAGGTCTAACCTCTGTTTTTTCAATAATACCGGCCGGACAAAGAGGTCGAATATTAAATGGGCTGATACCGGGTAACCAGGCACCCCTATTACCGGTTTATCATCGATTATGCCCAGTATTGCCGGTTTACCCGGGCGAGTAGCAAGTCCATGGACGAGTACTTCGCCAAACTCTCTTATTGCGCTTGCCGTATAATCTTCCCTTCCGGCGGAAGAACCGGAACAGATTATAACCATATCCGCATCGCCTTTTGCTTTTTCGATCGTCTCTCTAAGAGCTGCCCTGTCGTCGGCAACAATTTCATAGCGAACAGGCAGCGCCCCCCAATCCCGGCAAAGGCCTTCCAGCATGCGGCTGTTGGAGTCCACGATTTCTCCCGGAGCCATATTTTCATGTCCCCGGTCTACCAGTTCTGTACCGGTAGGAATTATTGCCACGATTGGTTTTTTGAGAACCTCAACTGTTTCTACTGCAGCTGTCAAAAAAGATGCTATTTCATGAGGCCCTATTTTATAATAGCTAGGGACGATCATTTCCTGGGCAACCAGGTCTTCTCCTACTGAACGTATGTGCTGCCAGGGAACAGCGGGTTTAATAATCTGGGCATAGTCGTCAATGAAATTAACATCTTCGATCATTATGACAGCATTAAATTCTCTGGGGATGTAGTCTCCAGTGTCTACCTCGATAAAATCCCGCCCTTTTAAAAGGCTAACCGGATTAGTTTCACTGGCCCCATATGTCAGAGAAGCCTTCACAGCTATGCCGTCCATGGCCGAAGCTGCGTAATGCGGGGATGATTTTTGTGCAAAAACCGGAGCACCGGTAACCCGTCCCTGAGAGTTGAGGACGTCAACAACCTCAGTTTCAGGCTCAAAGTAATCGCATCTATCAAGCCTTTCCATAAATAGGTCCAGGGCCTTGTCAAGCGGCACGTTGTCAATATAAATGTTTCTGTCCATATTTATTCTCCTAAGTGTAATCCTTCGATTTGTTATTAATATTACCTTATCCGACAGCCAAAGACAAAATATACATTTTAAAAACTTGATTTCACCGCAAAAACCTCAAGTTAACCTGTTTAAATGTATAAATATTATATAGGAGCCTGTTGACGGAACATGGAAGCAACACCCCGCGAAGGTGAAGCGACGAATATTTATACATTTAAACCAGCAGATTATAACTTTCAGCAGTAGAATCAAACTTGGTATCTGAAATTTGGCTGGCGGGAGAACTTAAAGTATAATTTATAGCAAGTTTTAAACAGCTGTGAGGTGATTATGTAAGTGGGAGAATTTTTAAAAGTATTAAATTTCAGAGAAGCTTTGCAGAAGATAAAATCGTGTTTTCCCGGCCGGCAGGCTGAAAAAGTATGTCTTGCTGAGGCTTGTAACCGCATTTTGGCTGCGGAAATAATAAGTCCTGAGCATCTGCCGGCTTTCAATAGATCTACTGTAGATGGGTATGCTGTCAATGCTGGTGATACCTTTGGCAGCAGTGAGGCATTGCCGGCTTACCTTAATTTGGCCGGTGAAGTGAAAATGGGAATGGAAGCTGATTTTAGGCTTGATTCCGGACAATGCTGCTGGATTCCTACCGGTGGAATGCTGCCGGAAGGGGCTGATTCTGTTGTAATGGTGGAATATACTGAAAAGCTGGGAAAAGATACTGTCCTGGTTTTCAGGCCTGTAGGGCCGGGGGAAAATGTGATGCAAAAAGGAGAGGATGTCACGGAAGGCGAGGTCATACTTAAACCCGGGAAGCTTCTCCGCCCACAGGATATAGGTTTTCTTGCTTCCTTGGGTATATTAGAAACAGATGTGTTTAAACCTTTCAGTATAGGTATCATCTCAACAGGGGACGAGGTTATCCCTATAGACAGGAAGCCGCTTACAGGGCAGGTGAGGGATGTCAACTCATATTCGCTGGCTGCTGCTGTACAATCTCTGGGGAGCATACCTCAGGTTTATCCCATTGTTAAAGATGAGTTTAACGCCTTAAAGCAGTCTGTAGACAGTGCACTTGGCGAGAATGACCTCGTGCTGCTGTCGGGAGGAAGTTCGGTAGGAATTATGGATGTTACTCTTGATGTGCTGCTTTCTTTTTCCAACGCCGAGCTGCTTTTTCACGGACTGGCGGTGAAACCGGGCAAACCGACTATGGCCGTGAGGGTAGGAGACAAGCTGGTTATTGGCTTACCCGGGCATCCTGTTTCAGCTCTTATGATGTTTTATATTATATGTGCTCCGGTCTTGCGTTTTGCCCCTTTATTATGGGTTGATGTTCGGGTTTCTGTTAATATTGCCTCTCAGGCGGGCAGAGATGATTTTGTTCCTGTACAGTTGGTGGAGGAAGACGGGGGACAGACGGCTAGGCCTCTACTGGGAAAATCAGGGTTGCTGAATATTTTGTCTCAAGCGGATGCTTATATACATATTCCCGGTGAGAAACAAGGCCTTAAAGCGGGAGAGAAGGTTAAGGCCTACATTTTTTAGCTTTGAGTTTGCGGAGGAGATACAGTGAGGCAAAAAACCGTCAGCTTGGAAGCGGCTATTGCGATGTGCTGTGAGGAGACCAGCCCTGTAGGTGTTGAGAAAATAAAAGTTGAAAGTTCTGTTGGCAGGATTTGCGGGCAGGACATATTTTCGCCCGTTGATGTTCCTGGATTTGTCCGATCCAGGGTTGACGGGTATGCTGTTACCAGGGTTGACCTGGAAAAGTCTGCAAAAGGAGAAGACCTTCGCCTGCAGGTAGAAGATGCGATAGCTGCCGGCAATGACAGGGATATTGCTTTAACGCCGGGAAAATGCGTTAAGGTGATGACTGGGGCTGCCTTGCCGCAGGAAGCGGCAGCTGTAGTGAAGCAGGAGGATGTGCAGGTTGATAGTGAGCGTGTTATTGTGGGGAAGGGCATCAGTCACGGTGAGAACATGGAGACGGCTGGGAGCATAATCGCGGAAGGTGAAAAAATTGCTGGTAAAGGGCAGGTTATCGGCCCGGAAGAAATCGAGCGGCTTTCTTCAGCCGGCTGCGTAGAGATAGCTGCGTACAGGCCGCCTCGAGTTTATATTGTCAACACCGGGAGTGAACTTGTCTTACCGGGCAACCTGCTTAAAAAGGGAGAAATATATCTCAGCAACCGCGGTCTTCTTATCAGCAAACTGTATAGTGCGGGGTGCAAGCCTTTGACAGGCAAAGGGGCTGTTGAGGATGATATTGCGGTTATTTCTGCTGCGATCGAAGAGGGCCTTGAGTTGTCCGATATGGTGATAGTGAGTGGAGGAAGTTCGTACGGGGACTATGATATGGTGCTTTCGGTGCTGGAAAATATTAATGCGGATTTATTATTTACCGGGATAGAAATAAGGCCTGGATCTACTTCTAAAGCGGCAGTAAAAAACGGCAGGCTGATAATTAACCTCCCGGGGAATCCCCGGGGAGGAGAGCTTTTGTTTGATGTGCTGCTTCTTCCTATTATTAATAGGCTTAAAGGACTCAAGGAATATGAAAATCGCTGGTTCGATATAAAACTGGGCAGGCCTGTACCTGGAACCGCAGCTAGTAGGATTTTGTGCCAGGCAGAATTGGTTGAAGAAGACGCTGTATTAGCGGCCAGGCCGCTTTTTAAAAAGGAACCTTTTACAGGTATAAAAAAAATGGTGCTTGATATTAAAAAAGGACAGGGGAATAAAGGCGATATAGTAAAAGGGATGATTCTATGAAAAAGCAGCATGTATCATAGATAAATTATCTTTATTTAAGATTCCACTGCAAAAACCCTAAGTTAGCTTGTTTACTTGTTTAAATGTATAAATATGTAGGAGCCTGTTGCCCATGCGGAAGTCTGGCGACGAATATTTATACATTTAAACCAGCAGATTATAACTTTCAGCAGGGGAATCATCTTTATTTAAAATTATAATTTATTGGAGGCTTGCAAATAATTCCTGGAAAAGGTCTTCGCACAAGTCGTTTATAGCATCAAAATCCATCGCTGGTATATAATATTGTTCCAGCTCATCATGGTATTTTTTGGCTGTGTGGATGAATGCCACAGCTTCTCTTAGTCCCGCATAAAACCGTTCCCGGGCGGCAGATATTAAACTGGTATATGAATCGATCACAGGTTTTTTTAGAAACTGGTCAAAGTCCAGTAGACGTTTATATTTATTACTATGCATAATTTCCGGGTAGTTAAAAAAGGTGCCAGAAATATCGATGAGCGCTGCTTTGCTTTGAGGCAGGAGAATAAAATCTATTTCATTAGGATTAAAGGGATTATGATAAATTTCGGCATAATAGCCATGCAGGTCAATCATAGTAAGGGCATGTCGGAAAAGTTCTTTTTGTCCGGTACCAGGGTTTCCTTTGACAGCGAATAAAAAGCAGTCTTGGTCAATAATACTGTCAACTTTGGTAACTAGCCCCTGCGGGGTTATGGCTCCGGCGAAAAGATGCCGCGGTTTATGGGGAGACGGCAGGGAATCCTTTAGAAAATCACGGGCTAAAGCGATAATATTACGGTTGACAGCAGTTATATCAAGGGCTTCTTCATAATAGGACTTCCATTCCTCAAGAGCGAGGCTGGTTTCTTTTAGGCGGTTATAGGCCCGAACAAAACAGAGGTGTATATTCTTATTAAGCTCTACTATTTCTTTGCGATGTGTTTTTATTTTGCTCTTATCCCAAAACCGACCGAGATTGATGATTTCATCGACTGCACCTGGGAATTCAGGATCAACAACGTGCGGGGATGTCCCGTCGAGGACACAGATCTGTTGGTTGCCAATGACTACTGCGTCCAAGGAGTTGTTATCTGATGAACACCAGTGGTATTCTATATCATAACCTTTTTCAGCAAAAGCTTCTCCCAGGTTTTTCATAAACGTCGATTTGCCTACACCTGGGCCTCCTTTGAGCACAATCTTTCTTTCAACTGTTGCCGAGACGATGTTGTCATAAAAAGAGTGGAATCCGTAGCAGGTATTGCCGCCGGGGTACATATGTCTAATTCTGCTCAATTCTTATACACCTCCGTAAAAAACTGCTGACTGAGCAGTGTTTCTTCTTAATGATTATATGTATATAGAGCATATTGTATTACTGCCAGGTTTTATTATAAAAGTTAACTGGTTTTGCACTCGGGTCAAAGGCTTTTTCCTCATTTGCCTATTGAACAAGTTAATCCCGGCTGTTAGTTTCAGATTTTGTCCCCGAAAGCTTCTTTAATGGTTTATAATTAAATTTAAAAATAATTGATTCCACTGCAAAAACCCTGAGTTAGCCTGTTTAAATGTATAAATATGTAGGAGCCTGTTGCCTATGCGGAAGTCTGGCGACGAATATTTATACATTTAAACCAATAGATTATAACTTTCAGCAGTGAAATCATAGTTAAATTTATCTTTTTTATCGATAAATGGGCTGTAAATGAACTGATTGGGGTAAATAAAATGTCGCATTCAAGCACTATTTGGGAAATTAAGGAATATGACGATGCCGTTGCCGAGGAAATAAAGAATAAATTGGGGATCTCAATGTTGCTTGCCAGACTGCTTACCCAGAGGGGGATATATACATGTCAGCAAGCTGAAAAATTTCTTTATGGCAGGCTCGAGGATTTAGTTACACCTTTTGGCTTGAGCGGCATGCGTTATGCTGTGGACAGAATAGAAAAGGCTATAAGAGAAAACGAACAGATTGTAGTTTATGGCGATTATGATGTTGATGGAATATGCAGTACGGTTTTAATGAAAAAATGTCTTGAATTACTGGGAGGAAAAACAGATTATTATGTCCCCGATCGTTTTTTTGAGGGCTATGGCTTAAACCGGCAGGCTGTAGAAATACTGGCAAAACGAGGATATAAACTGCTGATTACTGTCGATTGCGGGATTTCTTCAGTTGAGGAGATTAAGCTGGCAGCAGATCTGGGAATGGACGTCATTGTCACCGATCACCATACTCCTCTGCCGCATTTACCTCCGGCTAGTGCAATAATAAATCCTAAATTGAATCAGGACAGCGAAACCGAGAATCTTGCAGGGGCTGGGGTAGTATTTAAATTGATCATGGCTTTGTGCAGGGGGAAAATATTGGAGAGCGATATTTATAACTGGCTTGACTTGGTGGCTTTGGCAACCATAGCAGATATAGTGCCTCTGCTGGGAGATAATCGGATTTTAGTAAAATATGGACTTGAGAAGCTTCAAAATACTGACAATATAGGTTTAAAGGCGTTAATAGCAGAAACAGGGCTGGATGGTAAGGAACTGCTGCCTTGGCATGTGAGCTTTGTTTTGGCTCCCAGGCTGAATGCAGCTGGTAGGATTGATAATGCCCGGCTGGGCATCGATCTGTTGCTGTCGAGTAAGCCTTCTGAAGCTGCAGATTTGGCGAAGAATTTGGTTAAGATAAATAATGAAAGAAAATCTGTTGAAGAGACAATATATAAGGAAGCAACTCTGCAGATCAAAGCCGCAGAAGGCTTGGAGGAGAAGCAGGTACTTGTTTTGGCAGGGGACAACTGGCATCCAGGCGTTACAGGGGTGGTAGCCTCCCGTTTGGCGGAAAAATACAGCCTGCCGGTGTTGCTGGTCTCTTGGGAAGGAGAAACAGGCAGGGGATCAGCGAGGAGCATTGCCGGATTAAATATCTGGGAAGCTTTAAGCAGTTGTAGTGAACTGCTGCTCAGGTTCGGCGGGCATAAGATGGCAGCAGGTTTTGAACTTCGGAAAAAAGATTTCGATACTTTTAAAAATAGGATTTGTGAGTGGGTAAGGGAGAATAATTCTGTAGAGGGGTCTTATCGAAAACAAAAAATCGATGCTGAACTCGAAACAGATAACCTTAACGACAATTTATTAAAAGAGCTGCGTTTATTGGAGCCCTTTGGGGAAGGAAATCCCCGCCCGCGTTTTGTCTTAAGGGGTGTAGAAATGACCTCGGCTTTTTTAGTAGGGAAAAACAAAGAACATTTTAAGACTAGAATTGGTCCCGCTGCTATTCCTATAGAAGGGATAGCGTTTAATAAACCTGAGTTAATTAATTTACCTCTGAAACAGTGTTATCAGGACGCAGTTTTTGAGGTTGAGGAAAACGAGTTTAAGGGTGAAAAAAGAATTCAACTCCAGATCAAAGATATGAAAAGCAGTTTTATACCTGACAAGAGAGGTTTTGACAGCGGTACGAGTCTGAATTTAACGACTGTTTTGCATAAAATGCTGCTGGAGCTTAATAAAAACAGACCGGTGCTGGTTGTTTATCCTACCTTCAGAAGCTTGCAGAAACACAGGTTGATACTGGAGAACTTTTTTCAACCTCATATAATACAGATATTACATGGGAGACTGCATATAAAGGACAGAATCAGGATCCAAAATGAGCTTAAATTAGGAGTCGGTAAAGTCTTTTTGACTACCGAGGCTTTTTTAAAGTATTATATAAAACACGGTAAACTGCCTAAAAATCTGGAGTATATAGTTCCGGTTTGGCCTCTGAATGAAAGTGAACTGCAAGAATGCTTGGGTAACTATTGTGTGGAGGAGATGCAGGAACTCGAGAGGGAGCTGAAGTGGGAACAGGGAAATTGGAATTATGATGCTTCTAAGCGGATTTTAGTGTATGCAAATCGCAGTAAGACCATGAAGCAGCTTGCTCTTAACCTATCAAATGTAACGGTAGAAGCAGGGGTAAAAGATATTAAGAAGAGGAAACTTCTTCGCAGGCAGTTTATAGAATCGAGTTCAGGAGTTTTTTTGTTTGATGGGGGTTATGTCGGGGAATTTTCGGGAGCAAATAAGATAGATGAGCTGTTATTCGCCAATATTCCGTTTAGCAGTTATGAAGCTTCATCTGTGTTGCATCAGGCATCTAAGAAAGATGAAGTGAAAATACTGGCGCTTTTCGACCGGAGTGAGCTGGAGTTTGACCGCAGTTATTTGGCTAGGATATATCCTGATTTAGAGATAGTCAGGGGTGTGCTGTCTTATTTTAAATTTAAAAAGGCAGGCCGTAATCCGGTTCAGGCAGAAATGGGGAACCTCGCTGCCTGTATAGCCGATTTTACCGGCAAGGAATTAACGCCATTCGATTTATTTCCCGCTTTGCAGATATTATCCGACTTGTACTTGTGTCAAACGAGGAAAAAGGGTAGTATTATTGAAATAAAGTTTATGCCCCAAAAAGATCTGGTTTTCAATATCTCGAATTCTCCTTATTATCTGGAAGGCCTGGCAGAGAAAGCCGCTTTCAACAGCTGGGTAGAGGAACTTAATGAATCCCTGTTGTGGTGATAAATAATGGGACCTGAAGCGATAATAGAAAAAATAAGGGAACACGAACCGAATGCTGATTTCAAGCTTATCAGAAAGGCATATAATTATGCCCGCATGGCGCATTCTGGGCAGAAGAGAATATCGGGAAAACCTTATATTACTCACCCGGTTGAAGTCGCTACAATATTAGCCGGGATAGAAATGGACGTTGCTTCAATATGTGCTGCCCTTTTGCATGATGTGATAGAGGATACAAGTGTAACCTATAAGGATATACTTGATGAATTTGGCGAAGAAATTGCTTTATTAGTGGAGGGCGTAACTAAACTGAGCCGCATAAATTTCAATTCTAAAGAAGAGGCTCAGGCCGAAAACCTGCGCAAGATGTTTATCGCCATGGCTAAAGATATACGGGTTATCGTAATTAAACTGGCAGACAGGCTGCACAATATGAGAACTCTTGGCTATCAGAGTGAACGCAAACAGCAAGAAATAGCCCGGGAGACTCTTGAAATATTTGCTCCCCTTGCTCATCGCTTGGGTATATTCAAGTTTAAATGGGAATTGGAGGATCTTGCTTTTTATTATTTGGATTCAGAGATGTATCATGAAATAGCCAATAGATTGAAGAAAAAACGGCGGGACAGAGAAGATTATGTCCATGATTTAATACAGCAGATACGCGACGGTCTTAGGCAGATAGGCATTGAAGCTGATATACAGGGACGTCCCAAAAATATTTACAGTATATATAGGAAAATGCTGAAACAGCGGAAGGATATCGATGAGATCTACGACAAAATCGCCATCAGAGTGTTAGTAGATGATGTTAGGGATTGTTATGGAGTCCTGGGAATTATTCATACGATGTGGAAACCGCTCCCCGGGCGTTTCAAAGACTATATAGCTACTCCTAAGCCTAATATGTATCAATCACTGCATACTACTCTTATAGGCAGGGGAGGGGAACCATTCGAAGTCCAGATACGCACTTGGGATATGCACCGTACTGCCGAGTATGGAATTGCAGCTCACTGGCGTTACAAAGAAGGGATAAATCCGCGGGAGGAAGAATTTGATAAAAAGCTTTCCTGGTTGAGGCAGATATTGGAATGGCAGCAGGATATAAAAGATACCCGCGAATTCATGGAGTCATTAAAAATCGATCTTTTTGACGATACCGTATTCGTATTTACCCCTAAGGGAGCAGTAATTGAACTGCCTAAAGATGCAACGCCCGTTGATTTTGCTTACCGGGTTCATACTGAAGTGGGACATCAGTGTATCGGGGCAAGGGTTAATGGGCGGATTGTGCCTCTGGATTCTACCCTATCAAACGGTGACATAGTTGAAATTATTACTTCAAAGGGTTCTTCCGGGCCTACCTATGACTGGCTAAATTTTGTTAAGACATCTTCTGCCAAGAGCAGGATAAAGCAATGGTTTAAACGAGAAAAACGGAAGGAAAATATCCTTAAAGGACGTGACATTCTTGAAAAAGAGTTGAAGAAAAAGCATTTGGACCCGCGGGAACTTTTGAAAGAAGAGAAGCTGACAGAAGTAGTAAAGCGGTTCAGTTTTAATTCAATCGACGATTTGCTAGCAGCCGTAGGCGATGGTGTTGTTACGGCCAATCAGGTTATAAACAAACAAAAAGAACTGTATTTTCACGATACCCAGGTAGAAGATATGATAACTACCCCTGCCCGTGATAAGAAAAGGGCTTTTCAAGATAAAGAAATAACTGCTTTGCGGATAAAAGGCGTGGATAATGTAGTTATACGGTTGGCTAGGTGCTGCAACCCATTGCCGGGGGACCCGGTTTTAGGTTATATTACCAGGGGGCGGGGCGTATCTGTTCACAGAAAAGATTGCCCGAATCTGCAAAACTACCTGAGGAATGAAAAAGATCGCATTTTAGAAGTTGAATGGTCCGACGACAAGGGAATATATTCGGTTGAATTAGAGGTCAGAGCTTTCGACAGACCTAGATTAACCACAGATGTTATGAACGTTATTGCAGATTTTAAAATTCAGATTAATTCAGTATATTCTCGTGTTACCAAAAATAGGCTTGCAGTTATGAATTTTAAATTAGAGATTAAAGATATTGGTCACTTGCAAGCAGTTATGCAGCGGATTCAAAAGGTTAAAGATGTTCTCAGCGTTCGACGGGTATTACCAGGCGAAATTAGGGGTGACTGATTTGCGTGCAGTTGTACAGAGGACAACCTTCAGTAAGGTCGTTGTCGACAAAGAGGAAAAAGGCAGAATTGGCCGTGGACTTGTGGTTCTCCTCGGTATAAAAAGGGGAGACAGCGAAAAAGATGCAGGGTATCTAATGGATAAGATAGCTAACTTGCGAATATTTGCAGATTCAGAAGGTAAAATGAACCGATCGCTCCTGGATGTAAAGGGAGATATACTGCTGGTTAGCCAGTTTACTCTCTATGGTGATGCCCGCAAGGGTAGGAGACCTAGTTTTACGGATGCGGAGGTTCCGGAAATTGCCATGCCGCTTTTTGACTATTGCATAAATTATTTGCGGGATTTAGGTTTGCGGGTAGAGACAGGAATATTCGGGGCTGAAATGAAAATATTCATTGAAAATGACGGGCCTTGCACAATACTATTAGATAGTGAAAAGCTGTTTTAAAGGAGGCAGAATCATGATACTAAAAGGAATAGAAATCGGTGCTATGGGGGTTAACTGTTATATCGTAGGTTGTGAAGAAACCAGAGAGGTAGCGGTAATTGATCCTGGCGGCAATCCCCAGGGCATCATCAGGTTGCTGGAGAAGGAAAATCTCAAGGCTGTTTACATTATCAATACCCATGGGCATATTGACCATATTGGAGGTAACCGGGCAGTAAAAGAAGCAACAGGGGCTAAAATACTAATACACGAAGATGATGCTAAAATGTTGGTAAATCCAGTTTCTAACTTTTCTTTTCTTATGGGGAATAAGGTTACCAGTCCACCAGCCGACCAATATCTAAAAGAGGGAGATATTATCAAGATAGGAAATACTGTAGAACTGGAAGTGATCCATACACCCGGGCACAGTCCCGGTGGAATATGCTTAAAAACTGGGAATATAATTTTTGTGGGGGACACGCTTTTCCAGGGTTCGATTGGCAGGACTGATTTTCCAGGTGGTTCTTATAAACAACTGATTCAAAATATTAAAGAAAAACTGTTGTGTTATGATGATAATGTTATTTGTTATCCCGGGCACGGTCCAGCTACTACTATAGGCTTTGAAAGACAACATAACCCCTTTTTGAATTAAATTAAAATCTTTACATATTAAATTTTGTATGTTATTATACTGGTATCTATGTTTAACTATATAATTTGTGCGAATAAATGCTGTGAAGAAGTAAAGTAGGTTCGTGGAATTATGCAGAGAGGAGATATCGTCGGCTGCAAGTATCTCTATAAGGAAGCGGACTGAAGTTCACTTCGGAGCACCCGGCTGAAACATTTGCAAGTAGGTCGTGGCGGAGCTCCTGCCGTTAAAAAGGAGGGGATATCGGATAAAACCTGTATCCTTGTCAAAGCGGGCTTAGCGCCAATTTGGGTGGTACCGCGGGTAAGCATATAAGCTTCTCGTCCCATGAGGGATGAGGAGCTTTTTGATTTTCAGGTATTTTTATCCCGTATCCTTGTTGAAGCGGGCTTGATGCCAATTTGGGTGGTACCGCGGGAGTTTTGGTAAAAACCTCTCGTCCCTTGGATGAGGGGTTATTTTTTTTAGGGGGTATTGGTCATGAATAATTTACTAACGGTGCAGGGAAGAGATATGCTGGTTGCAAAAACATCCAAAAAGGGAGGGACTTGTATAGAGGTTAAAGGCTGTACTATTGGCGGGGAACAGGTAGTGGTAGTAGCTGGACCGTGCGCCGTAGAAAGCGAAGAAATTCTTAAAGAAACCGCTTTCAAAGTCAGGGGAAGCGGAGCCGCAATGCTGAGGGGAGGAGCATATAAACCTAGAACTTCACCGTATAGTTTCCAGGGACTTGGAAAGCAAGGCTTGAAAATTCTTGCTAAAGTTGGAGAAGAAATGAATATGCCGGTAGTAACTGAGGTTATGGACAGTGAAGACATAAACCTGGTGGCAGAATATGCAGATGTACTGCAAGTAGGGGCCAGGAATATGCACAATTTTTCGTTATTGCGTAAACTGGGGAAAATAGAGAAGCCGGTGATTCTAAAAAGAGGATTATCTGCTACTATTGAGGAGTGGCTGCTGGCAGCAGAATATATTCTTGCCGGGGGTAATTCTCAGGTTATCTTATGTGAAAGAGGTATTCGCACATCCGAACGGTGGACGCGGAATACTCTCGATTTGTCTGCGGTTGCGCTCGTTAAAGAACTGTCCCACTTGCCGGTAATGGTTGACCCTAGCCATGGTACGGGGGTTAGAAGCCTGGTGGTTCCAATGGCCAAAGCGGCGGTTGGAGCTGGGGCAGATGGAGTCATGGTTGAAGTTCATCCCAACCCGGAACAGGCTTTATCGGATGGTCAGCAGTCGCTGACACCGCGCGGCTTCAGTCTTATGATGCGCGAAATTGATCCGGTTGCCCGGGCTGTGGGAAGGAGGATAAGGTGATGACGTATGCGGTACTTGGCCCTCGCGGGACGTTTAGTGAAGATGCTGCTTGTTTTTACTGGGGCGAAAAGGCGAATTTGTGTACCGCTGCCAGCATAACTGATTTGTTTATTATGGTAGAGCGCGGGGAAGTGGAGGGGGCGCTGGTTCCCATTGATAATACACTGGCGGGGTCAATTAATCTGACCATGGAGTGTTTGGAGATGAATAGTGTCAGTATAGAAGGGGAGTTTCTCCTGCCGATAAAACAGCACCTGCTTTCTTGTGAAAAGTATGAGCTGGAAGAGGTGGAACTGCTCATTTCCCAGCCTGCAGCTCTGATCCAGTGTGATCGGTTTATTAAAACGTATCTGAAGGGAATCAGGACTGAAATAACGGACAGCACTGCGAGAGCTGCTAAATTATTAAGTGAAGAACCGAGAAAGGCCGTTTGTATCGGCAGTATAAGAGCAGCGGAAATTTATAGCCTTATAATAATAAGGCGAGATATCGGAGACGAGAATAATGTTACCCGTTTTATCCATATCGCTAGGGGGAAAAATGAGGAGAAAAAGGGGGACAAAAGCAGTATAATATTTTCCTTGCCAAATAAGCCGGGAACGCTTTACCGAGCCCTAGGAGTTTTTGCCAAGAGAAACCTGAATATGAGCAAAATAGAGTCGCGTCCTAGCAGTAGGGTAAAAGGCAGTTTTTCTTTCTATGTAGAATTTGACTCCCCTTTTGATCATGCCGGTTTAGAAGAGGTTCTTAAGGAATTGGAAAACCACTGTAATTATATTAAATATCTGGGCTCATACAGGACAATAAAGGGTGAAATTTAAATTATATGGATGATACAGATAAAAGCGATGTATGAGCTAAAGAAAAGAACCCGGTTAAAATAATAGAACAGCTGTTTAGAAAACTTCTTGCTTATGGAACGGAGGATACCTTCATGTTGATTTGCTGCAACTTGAACCCCTCGGAGATTTATTCCAGTGTTCATGAATTGATAAGGGCTGCTTATCCTGGCTGTGAAATTACACGGGATGAATCTAAAAAAGCAGACACTGATGTGTACATTCGTCTCAAGAACCAAGGAGGGAATATTATACTGGAAGGGAAAATCATTTCTGATAACGGTACTGAAGTTACTGGTAGCCGCAGGGAATATACGGTGAATTCAATTTCGAAGGAAAAGGATAATGATACGAGAAGGCTCATACGGGTATTTACCTACAGGCTGCTGGCCAAACATCTGCAGAGAGATATTAGTCCTTATGGTATTTTAACGGGGGTTAGACCTGTAAAATTGATACATCGTTTTTTGGACCAGGGTTGCGGCCATTCAGAAATTATATCCAGATTACAAAGGGAATATTTGCTAAAGAGAGAAAAAGCCGAGCTTTTGTGGGAAATAGCTGCCAATAACCGCCCTTTTTTGGCAGAACCAGGAAAAGCCGAAAAGAAGATAAGCATTTACCTGGGTATCCCGTATTGTCCGACTCGCTGTTGTTATTGTTCCTTCCCCGGAGCGGCAATCAATAACTATGAGGCAGATATTTCTCCTTTTTTTGAGGCGCTTTTGCAGGAAATAGATGCAATTGGCGACTGTGTGAGCGACAAGGGGGTATTGGTTCAATCAATCTATATAGGCGGAGGCACCCCTACAGTACTTTCTGAAACGGATTTTAAAAGGCTGTTTGCCGCTTTATATAACAAAAGTCTCATATCAACTGATACTGCAGAAATTACTGTAGAGGCGGGCAGGCCAGATACCCTGTCTCTGGCTAAACTGAAGGTTTTAAGCGAGGCGGGTGTAAACAGGGTCTGTATAAATCCTCAAACCATGAACGATTCCACGCTTAAATTAATAGGTAGGAATCATGATCGGGAAGGAGTGATGCGATCGATAGAATGGGCTAGAGAAGCAGGAATAAGACAGATTAATATGGATCTTATTGCAGGACTTCCTAATGAAACTATTCGTGATAATGAGTACACAGCAGAACAAGTTTTAAAACTTAAGCCTGATAATATTACAATCCATACCTTGGCGGTGAAGAGAGGGTCAGTTATGGCTCGAGTAAAAAAAGAGCCTGATGCAGCAGACCAATCAGCAGAAGTCGAGAGAGGTGTTGAGTTTTTTGGCTCTGTTTTACGGCAGGCGGGCTACTTGCCTTATTATTTGTACCGGCAGAAAAGTATGAAGGCCAACATGGAGAACATCGGCTACTCTCTTGCAGGAAATTTCTGTATTTACAATATACAGATGATTGAAGAGAGACAGACCATAATAGGTATAGGAGGAGGAGCTGCAAGTAAGTTTGTTAGCCCTTCTGACTGGACTTTGACTTCTTTCTATAACCCTAGAGATCCCGAAGCTTACTGCCAATCCATCAGCAAGCTGATAGCGTATAAAGTTGACAAGCTCAGAGCCTTAAATTAGAATTATCCAAGGAATATAGAAAATATTAGTTCGGAGGGCAAATGATGCAAATAAAAGCCCCCAGAGGCACCTACGATATTTTGCCAAATGACTCGGCGAAATGGCAGTATATAGAAAAAATAATGAAGGACACAGCAGAAATTTACGGCTACAGGGAAATCAGAACCCCTATATTTGAACATACAGAATTATTTGAACGCAGTGTGGGAGAAAGTACAGATATAGTCACCAAGGAGATGTATACCTTCGTTGACAAAGCGAGGCGAAGCTTGACTCTGCGCCCGGAAGGCACTGCTTCATGTGTGCGTGCCTTTATAGAACACGGCGTTTACAGCGGCCTTATGCCAGTCAAGTGGTATTACAACGGTCCCATGTTTCGCTATGACCGCCCACAAACAGGCAGATACCGGCAGTTTCACCAGTTTGGAGTAGAAGTGTTTGGCAGCAGCAGCCCGTATGCAGATGCGGAAGTTATTATGCTGCTGGCAGAAATCATGACGAGGCTGAAGCTTACTGATTATGAACTGCACATAAATTCTGTAGGATGTTCGTTATGCAGGAACGCATACCAGCAGAAATTAATAGATTATATTACTCCTTTGAGAGCTGCCTTGTGCCGGGACTGTCAGCTTAGATATTCCAAGAACCCTTTAAGGGTACTGGACTGCAAGACAAAATCGTGCCAAGAAGCTATTGAGGGTTTTCCTACTATATATGACAGTCTTTGTGCTGAATGTCGCGAGCATTATTCCGCAGTGCGAGATGTGCTTGAGCACAGTAATGTTTCCTATATACACGATGACAATCTTGTAAGAGGACTGGATTATTATACCAATACAGCTTTTGAGGTACACTTGCCGGGCATAGGAGCACAGAGTGCTGTTGGCGGCGGAGGGAGATATAGCGGACTGGTTGCAGAATGCGGGGGGCCGGACATACCGGGGGTAGGTTTTGCCTTGGGGATGGAAAGACTTCTTCTGGCAGTTGAGACTCTTACTGATGTAGATTTAAACAGATTTCAATCAGGTGTTGATGTTTTTATTGCTGTCATGGATGACAAGTATGAGCCGCAGGCGGTTAGAATTTTGCATCAATTGCGTCAAGCTGACATCAAAGCTGAAAAAGATTATGTCGGACGCAGTGCCAGGGCACAGATGAAATATGCCGACAAGTTGGGTGCGAGGGTTGTCGTTTTACTTGGAGAAGAAGAAGTATTGAAAGGCTTTTTTACTCTTAGAAATATGCAGAATGGCGAACAGGTTCAGGTAAAAAGCCAGGATCTTGTTCACAATATTAATAGAATTTTGCTTGTTGATTAGGAGGCAGCGAATACATGAAGAGAACTCACAATGCTACTGACATAGGCACGAAAGACGTGGGGCAGCAGGTGACCCTGAATGGCTGGGTAGATACCCGGAGGGATCATGGAGGTCTTATTTTTATTGATTTGCGGGATCGTTCAGGTATTATTCAAGTTGTTTTCAGCCCAGAAGTAAATGAAGAGGCTTTTCACCTTGCTGAACAGGTCCGGGGTGAATATGTGGTAGCCGTAAACGGGGAAGTGCGTCTCCGGCCAAAAGACACTGAAAACCCTAATCTTAAGACCGGGAAAGTGGAGATTTATGCCCAAAAGATGGAAATATTAAATACTGCTAAAACTCCGCCTTTTTATATAGAAAACGATATTGATGTCGACGAAAACCTTAGATTAAAATATCGATATTTAGATTTGCGCCGGCCGGAGATGAGGGATAATATCTTGCTAAGACACCGGGTTGTAAAGACAATAAGGGATTTTCTTGATGAGAGAGGATTTGTTGAAATTGAAACTCCGATTTTAACCAAAAGTACTCCTGAAGGAGCTAGGGACTACCTCGTACCTAGTCGAATTTACCCGGGGAAATTTTTTGCCCTTCCTCAATCTCCCCAGATATTCAAGCAAATCCTCATGGTCGCTGGTATGGAAAAATATTTCCAGATAGCCCGCTGTTTTCGGGACGAGGACTTGCGGGCCGACCGACAGCCGGAATTCACTCAGTTAGACATGGAAATGTCTTTCATAGATGAAAGAGACATCTTTAAACTAATTGAAGAGATGCTGGCAGAGGTGTTCTTGCAAAGTACAGGGAATAAAATAAAGACCCCTTTTCCTATACTGGCGTATGATGAAGCGTTGAAGAAATATGGTTCTGACAAGCCCGACCTGCGCTTTGATTTGGAGATAGTAGATTTGACTGATTTAATGAAAGATGTTGAATTTAAAGTTTTCAGCAGCGCTGTCCAGTCGGGAGGAGTGGTGAGGGCTCTGAATGCTAAAAACTGTGCTTCTTTTACCCGTAAGGAAATTGATGATCTAGGGAAAATGGCGGTTGAACATGGCGCTAAAGGTATGGCTTGGATAGCTGTAGCTGAGAATGAACTCAAATCTCCTATAACCAAATTTTTCAGTGAAGAAAAGATGAAACAGGTTATTTCTGCTCTAAAGGCTGAACCTGGTGATCTCTTGCTTTTTGGGGCCGATGATGTAAACGTAGTCAATAGGGTACTGGGGATATTGCGTCTAGAGTTGGGCAAGCGGTTAAATCTTATTGATAAAGACCGCTTGGAATTTGTTTGGATAACTGATTTTCCTCTTTTGGAGTATGATGAGGAAGAGCAGCGCTATGTTGCAATACACCATCCTTTTACCTCACCACAGGATAAGGATATTGAGCTCCTGGAAAATGAACCCGGCAAAGCGAGAGCGCGAGCTTATGATTTAGTGCTAAATGGCGCTGAGATAGGGGGAGGAAGCATAAGAATACACAAAAAGGAATGGCAGGAAAAGATGTTTTCCGTCTTGGGGCTCAGCAAAGAAGAGATACAGGAAAAATTCGGTTTTATGCTGCGGGCTTTTGAATATGGCACTCCACCTCACGGGGGTATTGCTCTCGGCATTGACAGGTTGATTATGCTTATGGCCAAGAGGGGCAGCGTCCGGGACGTAATTGCTTTTCCTAAGACTCAAAACGCTGTTTGTCCTATGACGGAAGCTCCATCTACGGTGAGTTCTAAGCAATTGCGCGAATTATCGTTGAAAATTAAGGAATTGAATTAAAGGCAAAAAATTCTTGATAAACGTCACCAGCTGTTTTCTTGAAGCATGGGGCATTGTGTGCTATTATTTAATTAATAAAATCGAGGCTTAAAAACCAAATCCCTGCTGTGTACGTGAATAGCCATTAAGTTTTTGCCAACACAAAAACTATGGGAGCTTGTCTCTACATGTGGCATGTATGCCCTGAGCAAAAGGGACACATTAAGCATGTAGGAAGGCACCCACCTGTGAGCATCAGGTTTAAACTTTGGCGTCACGGCTCGGTGGGGTTTTTTTGTGGAGGAAACGATGGAGAATTGTTCTCAATATAAGACCCAGTTGCTCGTGGGCAAAAATGGAATAGATAGGCTTAAAAATGCTTCTGTAGCAGTTATTGGGCTGGGAGGAGTTGGTTCTTACGCAGCTGAAGCTGTGGCCCGGTGCTGGGTAGGGCATATGGTTATTGTTGATCCGGACCGTATAGAAGGGAGCAATTTAAACCGTCAGCTTCATGCTCTAACTTCAACTGTTGGCTGCTATAAAACAGAAGTAATGGGAGAGAGGCTTTTGGATATAAATCCTTTGCTGCGGCTCGAAAAATTTACCTGTGCCTATAACGACGAAAATTCAGCAGAAATTTTAAGTTGGG